>JAFXNQ010000052.1 GCA_017529425.1 Bacteroidales bacterium
CGACCTGGAGGAGGTGGGACACGACACCTACCACCACACCATGTTTGAGATGCTGGGCAACTGGAGCTTTGGCGACTACTTCAAGAAAGAGGCGATTGGCTGGGCCTGGGAACTGCTCACCGAGGTTTACAAGCTGGACAAGAGCCGTCTGTATGCCACCGTATTCGAGGGGTACGCCCCCGACGGCCTGGAGATGGACAGCGAGGCCCGCGGCTACTGGCAGCAGTATCTGCCCGACGACCATATCCTGCTGGGCAACAAGCACGACAACTTCTGGGAGATGGGCGACACCGGCCCCTGCGGCCCCTGCAGCGAGATTCACATTGACCTGCGCGACGAGGCCGAAATTGCTGCCAAACCCGGCGCAGAGCTGGTGAACGAAGGCCACCCGCTGGTGATTGAGATATGGAACCTGGTGTTTATGCAGTACAACCGCAAAGCCAACGGCTCCCTGGAGAACCTCCCCGCGAAGCACATCGACACCGGCATGGGCTTTGAACGCCTCTGTATGGCCCTTCAGGGGAAAAAGAGCAACTACGACACCGATGTCTTCACCGGCATGATAAGCGCCATCGCCGCACTCAGCGGCAAGAGCTACGATGAAGGCGGACAAACGGCAGTGGCAATGCGCGTGATTGCCGACCACATCCGCGCAATAAGTTTCTCTATAGCGGACGGGCAGCTCCCCAGCAACAACAAGGCTGGCTATGTAATCCGCCGCATCCTCCGTCGTGCAGTGCGCTACGGCTACACTTTCCTCGACCTCAAAGAGCCGTTTCTCTGCCTGCTGGTACCCACTCTCGTTGCAGAGATGGGCGACGCATTCCCTGAACTCCGCGCCCAGCAGACACTCATCACCCGCGTAATTAAGGAAGAGGAGGATGCCTTCCTCCGTACTCTTGACAAGGGTATCCGACTGATGGACAACATCATGGAGAAGTCAAAGGAGACAAAAACCATCAGCGGGAAGGATGCCTTCACCCTTTATGACACCTTTGGTTTCCCTATTGACCTGAGCGAACTAATAGCCCGCGAGAACGGCTTCCAGATAGATCTGCAGGAGTTCAACGTTGAGCTCGAGAAGCAGAAAGAGCGCGCACGCAACGCCACCTCGATACAGACCGGCGACTGGGTGGAGCTTCTGCCCCAGGCTCAAAGCGAGTTTGTGGGTTACGACACCACAGAGACCGATTCCCGCATTGTAAAGTACCGCACCGTTACCGCAAAGAACAAAGAGCAGATTCAGATAGTGCTGGACACCACCCCCTTCTACGCAGAGATGGGCGGTGAGGTGGGCGACACCGGTGAGATCCGCTCTGCCGATGGCGAACGTCTCCAGGTGCTCAACACCATAAAGGAGAACGGCCTGCCGATACATCTTGTGGACCACCTTCCCGGAGATCCCACCGCAGTGTTCCACGCAACTGTGGATGTGGAGCGCCGCACCAACATCCAGAACAACCACACTGCAACCCACCTGCTCCATTATGCGTTGCGCAAGATACTGGGCACCCATGTAGAGCAGAAGGGTTCATACGTAGGTGCGACCTCATTCCGCTTTGACTTCTCCCACTACGAGAAGGTCTCCAAAGAGACCCTGGACAAAGTGGAGCGTATGGTCAATGCCCTTATCCGCGCAAACGCCCCTCTGGAGGAGTTCCGCGAAATCAGCATTGATGAAGCCCGCAACCGTGGCGCCATGGCGCTGTTCGGTGAAAAATACGGCGACAAGGTCCGCATGATCAAATTCGGCGACTCTGTTGAGCTCTGCGGCGGATGTCACGCCCCCGCAACGGGTAACATCGGCTACTTCAGAATCTTGAACGAGAGCGCCGTTGCCGCAGGAGTACGCCGCATTGAGGCTACTACAGGCATCAATGCAGAACTCTCTGTTGATGTTCTGGAGGATATTCTGGAGAAGGTGCGCGCAATGTTCAACAATGCCGGAGACCCCGCCGCTGCCATCAGCCGCATCATTGAAGAGAACGAGCAATACAAGAAATCATTTGAGGCTATCCAGAAAGAGAAGATTGCCGACATGAAGGCCTCGCTGCTTGGCAACGCGCAGACCATCAACGGCAAGACGCTCATCACCCTCACCGAGTGCCCGTCTATGGACATAGCCAAGAGCATAGCCCACGAGCTGCACTCAGAGACTTCAAACACAGCATTGGTCGCTGCATTTGAATCGATGGACCACAAGCCTTGCCTTGTGGTAATGTATACAGATGACCTGGTAGCAGCAGGCTTCGATGCCGGCTCTGACATACGCCAGGCGGCACAATTCATCCAGGGTGGCGGTGGCGGCCAGAAGTTCCTTGCTACGGCAGGTGGCAAGAATCTTGCAGGTCTGCCCGATGCTCTCAAAAAGCTCACTGAGCTGGCATCACGATAATCTCCGTCGATGAAGAAACTCGACCAGTATATTCTAAAATCGTTTTTGGGACCGTTCATCCTGACGTTCTCAATAGTGTTGTTTATACTGGTCATGCAGTTCCTCTGGCTCTACATAGACGAGCTGGTAGGTAAAGGTCTCTCTTTCGGGGTTATTCTGGAATTCATGGCCTGGGGCAGTGCAACCCTGCTGCCGATGGTGCTCCCGCTGGCCACCCTGCTCGCATCTATTATGACGCTGGGCGGCATGGGCGAGAACAACGAACTGCTGGCCATCAAGAGCGCCGGTATATCTCTTTCCCGCGTCCTGAGGCCGCTGATATTTGTGGCGGTGGGCATCTCCATCGGCGCCTTCTTCATCTCCAACGACCTGATTCCGGTGGCTTACAAGAAGATATATGCGCTGCGCGACGATATCGGCCGCACCAAAGAGGTCATAAAGATTCCTACCGGCATCTTTTATGACGGCATCGACGGTTATATGCTCCGCGTGGATTCCCACAACGACGATACCGGGCAGATGCACGACATAATTGTGTACGACCACACCAACAACCTGGGGAACGTCTCCATGACAGTTGCCGATTCCGGCTCTATACGTGTCTCGGACGACGGCGCAACCATAATCTTCATGCTGTACAACGGCACCTCATATAACGAGGAGAACATATACAAATCGCGCGACACCACTCTCAAGCAGGATATCATCACCTTTGACGAGCAAAAGATGATTGTATCCCGCGACGACTATTCGTTTGAGCGCAGCGACGACGACCGCTTTGGCAACGAGATCATGGCCAAGGACCTGAAGATGCTCCACCGTGACCGCGACTCTCTATCTACCGAATTTGCGGAGGTCAAACCTGCTACAGTGAGGCGGTTTGCCTATGCCGACGCTTTAAAACATATGAGCCAGCTGGACACGCTGATAATAATGAACCACAACTTGTCCGATGGTGAAGACTGGGACTTCATGGCGTGGAAAGACAGCGTGATGACCACCCGCACCGCCCGTGACCTGGAGCTTACCGAGCATGCTCTGGAGAGCCTTGAATCGCAGCGGTACTCTTTGGAAGATTATGACCGCAACACATACCGGTATGTATCCCCAATCCGCAAGATGCTCATAGAAGAGTACCGCAAATTCACCCTTTCGCTGGCCTGCCTGCTGTTCTTCTTTATCGGCGCTCCGCTGGGCAGCATCCTCCGCAAAGGTGGTTTGGGCACCCCGGTGATTGTATCTTCGCTCATCTTCCTCCTTTACTGGGTAGTGGACATCAGCGGAAAGAAACTCGCCCGCGACGGAGCAATCACCCCTTTCGAGGGGTCGTTCGTATCGTCGGCGGTACTGTTTCCGGTGGGTATGCTGCTGCTCTGGCTCGCTATCCACGAAAAGACCATCAATTTTGGCGCAATCAAATACAAGTTCAAGGAGTTGACAAAGAAAGCCGGGAAGTGGCTGCGCAAGGCCACTGCGTTCCTCAAAAAGAATCACGGCATCACTAAGGTTGTATATATGGGTACTCCAGAGTTTGCCGTTGGCCCGCTCAAGGCGCTTATGGAGAATGAGTACGAGATTGTGGGCGTGGTCACCGTCCCGGATAAGCAGAGCGGGCGAGGCCTCAAGGTCAACCAGAGTGCGGTTAAGCAGTTCGCCCTGGAGAACGGTTTACCGCTGCTGCAGCCCGCCTCACTCAAGGATCCAGAATTTCTGGCGCAACTCAGGGCTCTAAATGCCGATATGTTTGTGGTGGTAGCGTTCCGTATGCTGCCTAAAGAGGTTTGGGCAATGCCGCGACTTGGCACCTTCAACCTGCACGCATCGCTACTGCCTCGCTACCGCGGTGCCGCCCCCATCAACTGGGCCATCATCAACGGTGAGAAGCAGACAGGCGTGACCACCTTCCTGATAGATGAACAGATTGATACTGGCAAGATACTGTTCAGCGAGCCGTGCATGATAGAGGAATACGACACCTTTGGTACACTTCATGACAAGCTTTGCAAGATGGGTTCCGCTCTGGTGGTAAAGACGGCCGACGCCCTTGTCCGCAACCGGGCCAAGCCTCAGGAGCAGGACGCGTTCGCCCGCCTTATTCCCGCTCCCAAGATCACCAAGGAGACTTGCCGCATAGACTGGGGCATAGAAGGGTACCGGATTGTGAACCTGATACGCGGTCTGGCACCATATCCCGCCGCATACACCACCCTTGTAAACAATGGTGTGGAGACCACGATGAAGGTGTTCGAGGCCTACGTTTATACCGACCAGAAGAGCGAGGTTCCCGGCACTATTTTCACCGATGGCAAGAGCTATCTGGGCGTTGCCTGCGGCAACTACTCCGTCCGCCTGCTGGATGTCCAGCTGGCCGGCAAGAAACGCATGGAGATTGCCGACTTCTTGCGCGGATGGCGTCCCGGCGAAGACTGCAAGTTCATCTAGAAGCGCATAATCCTTTATTTCTCAGCTGTGTCCAGGCAGAATACATCCAACACTCCCGCGCATCCGATGCCACTACTCACCGTTGTGATTCTGGCCGCCGGCATATTCCCCCGCCGCGAGGAGGTGCTTCGCCTGCTGGACGAGGCCGACCTTATTGCCTGCTGCGACTCTGCGGCTGCAACGCTGGTCAAGACCGGACGGGAACCCGGGCTGATTGTGGGGGACCTGGATTCAATTCCGGCTGAACTGCGGATGCGTTATGCCGACCGGATGGTCCAATGCTCCGGCCAGGACGACAACGACCTGACCAAAACCTTCCACGAAGTCATCAAACTGAAACCTTCTGTGATTCACATCCTCGGCGCCACCGGCCTGCGGGAGGACCACACCCTCGGGAACATCTCCCTGCTGGCAGATTATCTCCACGAGATTGAGACGGCCGGCCTCGACTGCACAATAGACATGGTGAGCGACTACGGCAGATTCCTGGCAGCGACCGGCACCAAGACATTCAAAAGTATTCCCGGCCAGGAGATCAGCATCTTCGCTTTCGATAACTCATTGCAGATGAAGGCAGAAGGCCTTGAGTATCCCCTCGACGGCGTCACTTTCAACTCCCTCTGGAAAGCTACCCTGAACAAAGCCACCGGGAGCGAGTTCACGCTCTCACCAAATTGCAACGCTCCCTACCTCGTTTACCTCTGCAACCCCTGCCTGTAACGCGTGTACATGTGTAACAGCCTCTGTAGCTTTTCTGGTTATGGCAGTAAAGTTATACTGTCACGCTTCAAAGCGTTGCACTTCAGAGTAGAATCCAGCGGGATCAGGTCTATCTGCTCTCGCTTGTCGGTAATACTCTAACTATTATTTCCCGCTGTAGCGGCCGGCGAAGAGGATGACGCCGGTGCTACTCTCCGTGATGAGATAGATGAAAGGATGGTCGGCGTGGAACACTGCCGGCTCCAGGGGGGCTGCTTCCATTTCTTTCTTCATGCCTGCGCTGGATACGACGGCGGCCTCGGTACCATCTTCATCGACCTTGATTGCGGCGTCCTGCCTTACGAAATCGAGATACAGGGCATACTCCGACATCGCCTTGAACTGGGCGAGGGAGGCGTCGAAAGAGCGGGGCATCCCCATTGCAGAGAGGATGTCATTCAGTTTCATGCCGAATCTGGTCTCGAAGCGGGGTATCCACAGATCCACGGTGCGGCGCTCCATTGAGCGGCGGATATTAGTCCAACCAAGCTTCTTAAGAGCGGCAGTAATATCGGCCACTGTGTGCCCCTTCTTTGGCAGCAGAAATGTCATGTTGAACACACCGTTGCCGTAAGCCATGCGTACCGCCTGAAAGATATCGTTCTCAAAATAGGGCTGTGACTTCTCCTGCTTCATCATCTTGACTTTGACCTTGGCGCCGGTCTCGCAGGTAAAATCTTCTTCTGCCGTATTGCTTTTGGGGAATTTCCCTGTCCACTGGCTCTTGAAATACATCGCGTTCAGCAGGTAGGCCAGCATATCGGGGTCAACCTGATCCAGAACCTTGGGAATCATGCCGTTGGTGTTGTCAGAGCACCAGCCGTTTATAGTTTTGAGGGCGCGGTCGCCGTCGATGAAGTTCAGATTTGTGATTTTTGCGTTATAATTCTTCTCGACGGCATTGACATAAGTCTGCTTCAAAGGCCATCCGTCATCCACAAAGATGGCGTTTGCAATGGTGAGGGTCGTCTGGCGATCCATCTTTGGGAGCTGTTTGAGCATGGAACTCACATACTCGTTCACCGCCTCCACCTCACCGGCGCCGTAACCCAGAACCATGCAGATTTCATCCAAAGTTTCTCCCTGCGCGCCGTTGAGTATCATCCCCAGCAGGAACTGCATACTCAGCGGGGAGATGATATAGTCTTCATCCGTAGCGGAGTTGATCCGGTCTATGAACTCTACAGAAAAATCACCCCCCTTCTCCACGAACTTGGTAGCGGTGGAACTGAGTTCCAGCGGCTTGTAGGGGTTGTTGTTCTCGTCAATCTTGTCGCAGGAAATGCTCGCTGTAAACACAGCAACCACTGCGGCCAATATGCATACGTGTTTCATATTACAAGTCATTTACATATCAAATGCACATCCCGCCAAAATCTAACGCCCGGCGACGCGAGAGCCCTGAAGAACGCCGGGGAAAGGGACCTTAAGCAGCTTGTTTTTTGCTCTTTTCGGGGTCTTTGAAAAGAATCATGAAGAGTATGCCTACCACGAGAGAGTACGCGGCAAAGATGTACCATGCCGTGCTCCAGGAAGGAGTTGCAGCGTTATACACATAGTGGTTCACCACCAAACCGGCGACCCAGGTGCCAATTGAAGCGCCAAGCCCGTTTGTCATCAGCATGAACAAGCCCTGTGCAGAGCTGCGGATATCCTTGTCGGTATTCTCGTTCACGAACAGCGAACCGCTGATATTGAAGAAGTCGAACGCCACGCCGTAAACTATACAGCTCAGGATAAACATCCATACGCCGCTGCCTGGATTGCCAGCACCAAAGAGTCCGAAGCGGAATACCCAGGCAAACATCGCCATCAGCATCACCTTCTTGATGCCGAACTTCTTCATGCAGAAGGGTATCAGCAGTATGCACAATGTCTCGGAAATCTGACTCAGCGATATGAGTGCATTGGCGTTGTTTGCACCCCATGCATTGGCAAATTCTGCCTGCTCTTTGAACGATGTTATAAAAGTGTTTGCATATCCGTTGGTCACCTGCAGCGCCGCCCCCAGCAGCATGGAGAATATGAAGAACACCGCAAACTGGCGGTCCTTGAAGAGGCGGAAAGCAGAAAGACCGGTGGACTCTGCAAAAGACTGCGCCCCCTCTGCCTTGGGCTTGCAGGGGCAGTTTGGCAGAGTCAGCGCATAACCGCACAGCAGCAGACTCAGGATACCCGACACAAAGAACTGATTGTATGTATGCTGGAATTGCAGCCCGTCGGCCCCCTTCATAAAATTAACAAAGAGCATTGTGAGGATGAACCCGATGGTCCCGAACACCCTGATGGGAGGGAACGCCTTTACAGGATCCTTACCGGCCACCTCCAGCGCATTGTATGCTACCGAGTTGGAGATGGCGATAGTGGGCATATAGAACGCTACACTGATGGTGTACAGAGTATAGAACAGACCGAACTGGATGTTTGCTCCGGCACTCATCGCATACCAGCCCGCCCCCAGCATAGCCGCGCCGGCGATGCCCTGGCAGAGCGACAGCACCTTCTGAGCCGGTACCCACTTGTCCGCCACGATGCCCATCAGTGCAGGCATGAATATCGACACGAAACCCTGAGTGGCGAAGAAAAGCCATATCTGAGGGCCGAAGCCGCTGCGGGCCAGGAAACTGCCCATAGATGTCAGATATGCGCCCCAGACCGCAAACTCCAGGACATTCATCAGGATTAACCGGAAAGAGATACTCTTATTGTTCATAGTGACAGTATTTTAAACTACTTCGGGGCCATGCGGTATACAAACAGAGCTATGATGGCATAGATTATATTCGGCAGCCATATTGCCAGCCACGGCGGCAGCGTGCCGGTATGTACAAACATCTGGCTGAAACGCATGAACAGGATATATGAGAAGCTCAAACCCACCCCGATACCGATGTTGAGGCCAAGGCCGCCGCGACGCTTGCGGGAAGAGAGCGCCACCCCCATCAGCGTGAGGATAAAGGCAGAGAAGGGGGTTGCAATGCGGGTATGCTTCTCTATCTGGGCGTGCACCACCATCTGGTCGCCACGCAAATTCTGCAACTCTATAAGTTCATTCAGCTCCTTTATCTTGAGTGACTCCACCACATTCTTGCGGCGGTAGAAATCTTCCAGAGTGAGGGCGATAACGGTGTCTTTAAGCGCTCCGGTCTGGATGGTCTCGTTGCCGTGCTCATCGTAGCTCCGGATAAAATAATTGCGGCAGGTCCAGCTCCCCTGCTCTTCGTTCCACACCGCACTCGACGCAGATAGCTTGCTGACCAGTTTGTTGTCTTTTATGGTCTCCAGAGTGAAACGGTTGACGGAGTTGTTCCAGGAACTGAACGACTCCACATATACGAACTCTCCCGGAGCAATCTGATAGTGGATGTTATGGTTGGAGTTGAAGAAGCGGTTGGCCTTGATATACTTCTGCTCAAATTCCAGCCTCGTGAAGTTGGCTGGAGGAATCACATACATGCCAAGCGCCAGCGAAAGGGCTGCCGCCAGCGCTGCCGAGGTCATATACGGTACCAGCAGCCGCCGGAAACTGATACCGCTGGAGAGCATGGCTATAATCTCGCTGTTGTTGGCCAGCTTGGAGGTGAAGAATATTACCGTAATGAATACGAACAGCGGACTGAACATATTCAGGATGTACGGTATGAAATTCATGTAGTAGTCGAACACTATCTCATGCAGGGGAGCGTGCCGCTCCACGAAATAGTCAATCTTCTCGCTGATGTCAAATATGATTACGATGGCCACCACAATCACCAGCGCCACCAGATAGGTGCTGATGAACTTTTTGATGATGTACCAATCGAGTTTCTTTGGTTTCAGCGATAACCGGCTCATAATCTGGTCTCGAGTTTTTTTACCACAGCATTTTTCCAAGCTGAAAAATCTCCTGCAAAGATATGCTCCCGCGCCTTTGTAACCAAATCGAGGTAGAAGGCGAGGTTATGTTCGCTGGCTATCTCTGCCGCGAGCATCTCACCCGCTATGGTCAGATGGCGGACATATGCACGGGTGTAGGTATGGTCCACAAAAGAAGTGCCTTGCGGATCCAGGGGGGAGAAATCGTCCGCCCACTTTGCGTTGCGCAGGTTGATGGTCCCCTCCCAGGTGAAAATCATCCCGTTGCGGCCGTTGCGGGTAGGCATCACACAGTCAAACATATCCACTCCGCGGGCAATCCCCTCCAGGATGTTGGCGGGAGTGCCGACACCCATCAGATAGCGCGGCTTTCCGGCGGGCAACAACGGATGGAGCAACTCCAGCATCTCGTACATCTTTTCTGTGGGCTCCCCTACCGCAAGCCCTCCGATGGCATAACCCTCGCGGTCAAAGGCCACGGCATGCTCCGCCGCCCGTTTGCGAAGGTCGGGGTAAACACACCCCTGAACAATCGGGAACAGCGCCTGAGGATAGCCGTACAGCGGCTCTGTTGCATCGAAGCGGGCGATACACCTCTCAAGCCACCGCTGCGTAAGATTCAGTGATTTTTCCGCATAGGCGTAATCGGCATCGCCCGGGCAGCACTCGTCCAGCGCCATGATGATGTCGGCGCCTATGGTGCGCTGGGTATCCATGTTATTTTCCGGGGTGAAAGTGTGCCTGCTGCCGTCAATGTGCGATGAGAAGGTACATCCGTCAGGGCCGATCTTGCGTATCGGGCTCAGCGAGAACACCTGGAAGCCGCCGCTGTCGGTAAGCATCGGGCGGTCCCATGCAGTGAAGCGATGCAACCCTCCCGCCTTGCGGAGTATCTCCAGCCCCGGCCTCAAATAGAGATGATATGTATTGCCAAGGATTATCTGGGCCCGGACATCGTCCTTCAAATCTTTGTGATAGACACCTTTAACACTCCCCACAGTGCCCACGGGCATAAAGATGGGGGTCTGAATCGTGCCGTGCGCCGTGGTAATAACGCCGCTGCGCGCATTCGATGCGGGATCTGTGGCAAGCAGTTCAAACGTCATCTCTCAATCCCCATAATTTCGCGGATTTCTGCCTTGGCAGCCTTCCAGCGCGGTATGTCAATCTTGCTTCCAATTACCTCTATGACCTTGGCGGCGATGATGCTTCCCACCTTGCCGCAGACATCCAGAGGCTGCCCCATAGAGAGGGCGTAGAGGAATCCTGCAGCATAGACATCGCCCGCTCCGGTACCGTCACGCGGCACGCCCGGGGCTACGTCCACAAAGTGAAACTCATCTCCGGATTTGATCAGAGAGCCGTATTTACCCTCCTTGACGATGGCTATACGGCACATACCGGCTATCTGGTCCACTGCTTCGCGGGGCTTCAGTCCGGTGAAAGCCATCGCCTCCGACTCGTTTGCAAAGACTATGTCAACATAATTCCTCACGATGTCGTGCAGGAACGCCAGGTTAGATTCCACCACATTATAGCTGGCCAGATCCAGAGAAATCTGCATCCCCTTATTCCTGCCAATCTCCACCGCACGCCGCACAAGCCGCTGATTCTGCACAAGATAGCCCTCTATGTGAAGATAATCATAGCCGTCGAACCTGGCGGGGTCGAGATCCTCGGGTTCCAGCTCCAGAGCGGCTCCCAGATATGTGGCAAATGTACGGTCGGAGGTCTCTTTATTAACTATCACTATGCAACGGCCGCTGGGAGCCATGCCCCGTTCCAGCATAGAGTTGATGCCCTCCTGAACCTGGTCTGACTTAAAAAGAGAACCGATGTCATCCTTGCCCACCTTGCCTATGAAACCAGTCTTCATACCCAGAATTGCACAGGCGCTGATGGTATTTGCAGCAGAACCGCCGGCGACATACTTTATCCCTTTGTCCTTCAAATCTAGCCAGATTTTGTTGCCGGTATCGGCATCTACGTGCTGCATACTCCCTACAGGAAGGCAGTATTTCTCAAGAATCCAGTTGTCTGGCAATATTGCCAGAATATCTGTCAGGGCATTTCCTACGCCAAGGATGGATTTCATTCAGAGGTTATTTTCGTTGTCTTGCAAATATACTAAAAATATCGCTGGGTCTATCGGCCAGCCGGGCGGCATTATTGCTGAACTCCGGCCACCCCTCGATATCGCGGTTCCAGGGACAGGCGTCCATACAGCAGTCGCAGCCAAACAGGTGGCCGTGCACCGCAGGCGACGAATTGTCCCGCTCCCGCGCCTCAATAGTTAGAAACGATATGCAGCGTCGGGCATCTATCTTGAAAGGGGCCATAAGAGCCCCTGTCGGGCAGGCCTGGATACAGGCGCCGCAGGCGCCGCAGCCGTCGGGCACCGCCTCTTTCTGGGCACGCAGCTGCTCGCAGTCCACAATTTCAAACGGCACGTTGCATACCAAAACCCCTATCAGGGTGCGTAACCCGGCCACTGGACTTATCAGGAAATTGTTACAGCCGATGAAACCCAGGCCGCACCTGACCGCCCACTCCCGCTCCATCACCGGAGCGCTGTCGGTAAAGGCACGAAAGCGGAAAGCTCCCCCCGCGGCTGCATCCAGCGCCCCACGGTTGGCCGCCACAAAGGTATGGATACGGTCCTTGATCACTTTGTGGTAATCCTCGCCGTGGGCGAACGAGGCTATGCAAGGGTCGTCGTGATGGCTGTATGGGACCAGGAAGGCCATCACAGAACGCGCCCCCTCTACCAGAAGGGTCACATCCAGGCGCTTCTCTACATTGCGCCCCATATAGTCCATATCGGCGTTGCGCCCCTCGGCGAGATAATCCTGCAGGCGGCGCTCCGCATCCGGGCCCAACGCACACGCCTCGGCTGCACCGAAGGCTGCAAAGCCAAACGATGCCGCAGAAGCAGCCAGTTGCGGATAAACAGACATCAGTAGGCCTTGGATTCTACCATAACCGCACCGGTATGGCCGCGGTATTCTGGGGCGTAGAGCGATTCTATCTCTACCAGACCGCTGTTAAAGACACCTGCCTGAGTAACATAGAAGCTCTCGCTAAGATTGGTCTTCTCCTCTGCAAGCACCTGGAAGTAATATTTTGTACTCTCAGCCTTCCGTTCGCAATAAAACCAATTTGAACCGTAAGAACGCTCGTCCACGGGATATAAGCATGCCGGGCGGCTGGCCTCCATCACCACAAATGAACGGTTCTCGGCATTGTCTATCTTATAACGCACCTCAACCTTGTCTCCAACGCGAAGCATCTGGCCGTCGCGCAACTGCTCGCCGTTACGCCACCAGGTTCGCACCACACTCATCTGATTAGAGGCGGGCTGCACCTCCAGCATCGGCGCGGTGTAAGTTGCGTAAACTGCCCCGAACTTAAGGTCGGGCGCCTTGTATTTGAGAAGGACATATATTGCATCGGCACTGGCCATATTGCTCTCCCACTGCTGGTTATGTTTCTGGAGCAGGAGCCACTTCATTATGCCCCGGGCTATGTCCATCTGATCCATCTCGGCAAAGATGGCTGCCAGGGTGGCGTGAGCGTAAATCTCTGTGTGCAGCATTCCGCGGAAAGGCATGACAGCGTTGGGGAAGTAACAACCGACGGTATTGTTAATCACAGCATAATCGCGCAGCGACTGCATTACAGTTATAAGCTGGGCGTTTTCTCCGGCAGCCTTCAGCACCATACAGAGTTTGGATTTCTCCACCACGGGGATATCCTGCCAATCCTTCTTGCAACGCTTCAGATACTCTTTGAGGATGCTCTGTGCCTGGCTGCCCATAGAATAGCCGGGATGTTCCATCCGGGCTGCGAACAGATATGTCAAATCCCTCCAGTTCCAGCTCTTTGCGGCACCAATCTCCAGGATACGTTTCTCCACGTAGCCCAAAGCCTTCTCTATCTGCTTGTCAATTGACGTATTGCGTGGCATCGTACCCACCTCCCGCATATAATAAGTCTTATCCAGGAACATGAGGGTCAGCAGTTCACTGGATGAGTTGCCGGGGAACCAGCCAAAGCCGCCGTCGCTTCTCTGCATCGACGCCAGTTTATTTACGGCAATACGAGAAAAGCGTACGTCAACGCTGTCAGCCCCAAGCAGACAGCCTCGCATCTGATTGACATAGAGGGCATCCAACCACTTGATCATATTGGCAGAAGAGGGCGCCTCGGGTTGACGCAACACCTCCAGCAATGCATCCCTGGTGGAATACTCCTCATAGCGGGTAGTGATGCCGGGATAGTTGAGACGCTCCATCAGGTCGCGTAAACAGCTCTCTTTAGTTCTGCCGCTGCCCACTATAAACGACTCAGCCTCTGTGATTTTGCGCGACGCAGGGAGAATTTCAACCACATGCTTCTCAGCATCGTTGCCCTTATTGGTGGCCAGGCTTACTGTAACGCCCATTTTGCGAATTCCTTCCGGGATCTTCACCTCCCAGGAGATGATTCCGGATTCGCCGCCGCTAAGTTTCACCTCAGTTTCTGGCTTATCCACCTCAATCTGCTTTGAGGCATCCTCGTCGGTAAGCAAAAGGCGGGCGCGAGCGGTTATACTCTCTTCGCTTGTATTGGTAACATTGGCGTTGATTATCAGGCGATCCCCCTCAATGGCGAAAAGAGGGAGGTTTGTCTCTATCTTAACCGGCTTGTTTACAACAATATAATACTCTGCAGTGCCGCTGCGCAGATCTTTGGTGTGAGCCAACATTGCGATACGGAAAGAAGAAAGACCGTCGCGGGTAGTGAACTCAACGGCGGTGGCGCCGTCTCCGGACACCGGCAACTGCGGAATAAAGGCCAGCGTCTGATTGAAATCTTCCCGTACATCAATATCAGGCACCGATGCCTCTATCATCGCATCTTCGCTGTCGTACATCACGCCATCGCTTGCCGCCATAGGGGCATTCATCACCATAGCCTCCTCCGCCATCGCCCCTTTTGACATCATCACCCTTCCTGCACCAAACACGCCCCTTCCCTCCTTATATAGCCTGTATCCGTTCAGGTTGGAACGGACAGACGGCACTCGTGAGTAGCGGGGATGGATAGGGTTGAACCAGAAATCGTTCTTGACGTACCGGTCGCAGGTGACATCGTACACCGATATCAGCATTTCAGATGAAGGCGCCTCCACAGAGAATGTCTCCTTTGTATTGGGTGTGGTCTTGTCGCGCAGACTGTTTACCTTGATCTCAAAATTGGCGGAGGGAACCTCGCGGGCAAAGTCGTGGCTGTGACTTAATATCTCCACATCCTTGAAGCCAAAGACCGATACCGACACGCGGTCGGCCCATCTACCCTGATAGTTGAGTTTGATACGCTCCGCCGTGCCTTTCAGGTGCAGAGGCTTGCGATAAACAGACACTCCGTCGCTGAACAGCTCCAACTCAAGGTAAACATCCTCGGAACTGCCTACAACAAAATCTACGGTGCCCGTGCTCTCTACAGGATAGAAGAATAGCCTGGTGTTTACCGGACATTCACGTTCATCCGGAGAGAACAGCACGAATTCTGTTTTTGTCCTCTTCTCTGCATTGCCGGCTGAAGCCATGCACTCCAACACGTAGTTACCCGAGGAGAGACGGGAGAAGTCAATTGCCAGGGGGGCGCCGTAACGGAGGCTCCCCTTAATCACGGTATGGTCATCCTTAAGGAGACGGTATTTGCCGACTGTATCAAGTTTGACGCCATCGCTGTTGCTGGCGGTGACCGTCACGGAGGCAGCCTTATCCTTATTCACCAGCAGCAGGGTATCCATACGGTACTGATTGTCAAACTCGACGTCAAAGAGGATGGCGTCGCGGGCCACAGATACGCTCTTGGAGCGTTCGCATGTCTCGCCGTTGGGAGCCACAGCCTTTACGTTCACGGAGCAGACGCGCACAGAACTCTGGTCATTTTCTGGAGAGGGCACTGCGAAAGATATCTCAAAGCTGCCTTCTGCATCGGTCAGGGCCTCCCCTTGCGCAAGCACAGTCTGACCGGATCGGTACTGCCAGGTCTCAACAGAATACTCAACGCGAGCCCTGGCCACCGGCTCACCGGTGTAACCAAGCACCCGCCCCTTCTGCAAGAGCTCATCGCCAAAGGTGTATGCACCTTCAATCTGTTCAAATTCAATCTTATACTTGGGGTCCTTGTACTCCTCAACGTCCACCGTCACGCCGCCGCGGTCGGTAGCGATGCGGTAGTGGCCATTTTTGTTCCCTTCAGGGATGGTAAACTCCCCTGCTGCCGACCCCATCTGGTTGGTGGTCAACTTGAGAGTGGCGAGCGGTTTGTCACTTGCCGGAGCGTAAAGAGAGACATCTATCTTCTTTCCGGGCAGCACCTTACCCTCCTCATAATTGGTAGAGAGGGCAATCAGTTTAAACTGTATTGTATCACCGGCCCGGTATAATTTACGGTCAGTGTAGAGATAGTGCACCACCTCCGCAGAGCGGCTATTCTTTACAATTACAGGGGAATATACATCGACCGCCGGCGCCCAGATATCGGATGCATGCTCTGCATAAACCATCGCAGAACGGTCTTTCCTTGGGAAGAGCTGCTGACTGAGGGTGGTGAAGCCGTTCAGGTTATAGGACTTATGCGAGAGTTTTGCAGGCTTGTACAAAGAGCCGGCCTCTTCCGGCTTATTCTCCGGCACGAAGGCATATATGGTGGCGCTTCCAAACGGCTTTCCAGTGCGGGCGTCAGCTATGTAAACCTGGTTGTTGCCCCCCATTTCGCGGGTGGCAAGAGCCACACTGCCCACATATAGCCTAAGATAAGAGATATCCTTGCCAGAGGTGTTGAATACCACATAGATACCCGGCTTGCCAAAAGTATATTTTTCCTTTACAGTTTCGTATATATTGTACTCGTTCCGGTAACTGGAGACACGCTGCCTGTGACATTGCTGCCCCTTTGCCGATACAATCTCCTCGGTGAGTTCTCCCGCCTCCTCGTAGCGGTCGTCCAGCCGGTAGACGGTAAAATCGCTGGAGTCCACATTGCGGCCGGAGAGTTCAAAAGCTACAGTCTCACCCGGATAGTAAAAATTGACAAACTGGCGCTCATCGCTGACTCTGATGCCCACCTGCTTTCTGTCCATATCCTCAATCACAGAGAGGAACTCCTTTGCATTTTTAGGATAGCTTTCCGCCGCCAGAGTGCACATTCTCCGTATCTTGAGATAGCTCTCCCCGGATGGCTTGAGGGCAGAATCCTCGTTGCGCTTAATCTGCATTATCTTTTCATATATCAGCGCCCCGGCACGAGGATGCTCTGCATATTGCTCTATATAGTGGTCCAGATTCCCCATCAGCTCGTTGTGAAGCTTGATGTAACCGGGATAATAGTTGTTCGCCTCCTTCCAGTTGTAACGGGAGAGACATTCGTATCTCTTGCGCATCACCTGATACTGCTCCAGAGTGTCTCGCTTGTTTACCGCAAGCTGCTCCAACTCTTTCAGGTAGTTCGCTGCGGTCTGCGGCCTGCCAGCCTCAAGGGCGGCGTCAACCTTGGTCCACAAGTCGCGGTAATCTGCATCAGAATAGTATTGTCCTGACGGATTAAACGTCAGTGCAAGAAGCAGGAACAGTTCTTTCATGGCGTCACTAATTATTTCGTATCTGACAACTTATTTATTTATAAAACGCATTATGACCTCACGGTACACGCGCTCCCTGCTGCCTGCATCGGTGTATGCATTAAAACGAGAGATGCACCCCTGCGGCGCGGGTCGCGCCCCGTCGCTTGAGAGTATATCGCAAATGGCGTTCCAATCTTTGGCCCGGGTCGCCTCCATCAGGGAATAGTCAAAATAGAACGGGCGCGATACCCGGATATAATCGTCGTAGTCGAACGGCGCAAGGATCACCTTCTTGCCAGTGATTATATAGTCGAAAAAAACGCTGGAATAATCTGTTATCAGGATATCTGTGCCACCCAGAAAACCGTAGAGGCTGTCATAATCCCGGTCTGAAATGCACACGAACCTCTCCGACACCGCATTAACCTTTGATGCACCGTGCTGCAGGTCATAGAAGTGCCCTTTGTAGATGAGCACCATGTTGTTCTTCTCCAGCACCTCCCCCAGCCTCTCTGCATCAAAGCCAAAGCCGGCAAAGGGATTGAAGGCCAGCCCCTCGCCGGTGGCGGTATCGCGGAAGGTGGGCAGATAGACTATCTTGGTACAGCCGCTCCACCGCTCCTCCAGACTCTTTATAAGCCTGTCGCACCCCTCAAACAGCGCATCGTTGCGCGGCAATCCTGTAATGGCGTTGACCTCCTCACGGATGCCGAATGCGGAGCAGAAAATCGGGTTGAAAAACTCCGACAGACTGCACACCATATCATAGCGGATAAACTCCCATGGAACCACAATGCGGCGGACAGCTGTCTTAATGCGCTTCCACAGAGTATTCTTCACCATAAACCGGCGGGCATCGTTGCCCACAATCTTGATTGGACATCCGTGCCACAGCATCACTACCTTGCAGCCGTTCAACTCCTTTTCACAGACATCATCTGCAGCGGTAGAGACAAAGGCAATGCCGGCACGACGGCATGTGCGGCGCCCCTCGCGGGAGCCCTTCAGCAGGGCACAGCGGCCGGCGGCGTTTATCTCGCCGAGTACAGCCTCGCTGGATGTAATCCAAACCGCATTTATCTCCGGGTGATTATCACAGACATACTCGAACATCGCCCGGCTGTTGTCGTTGTACAGATTGCCGTACCACGCTCCAAACACCCATAGCGACGGACTGCGGCGTGCAACGCGCTGCAGGCACCACGCCGGGAGACTCACCAGCCCCGCAAATGCTCGCAGGATGTCTTTACCGTTCATCTTCAATCATGTTTAAGAAACGCTCCAGGGCATACAACAGCCAGCGCTGGTTACCGTTGTAGCGACCGAGGTCAATGTCGCGGCGGAACTCATCCCGGACGGGGCCGTTCCAGTTGCGGAAATACTCATCCACCGGCCTTGGCATAGGAACCTTTTCCGGCTCCTTCTCACCGTATCTCATCCTGAACAGCTCGCGGACAAGATATTTGGATTCGCCACCTCTGATGCGTTTCAAATCCATCGGCTGAGCCAGCGAAAGATTCTCGTAGGGGTCGCTGTAAGGCATCCCGGCGGTGGCAAAAGCATTCATATAAGAGCTGTAACTCTCCAAAGTGTTGGGGCCATCCATAAATGACATGAAATCTATCTTGTCACCCCGGCGATAAGGCTCAAACAGACCTGTGATGCAGGCCGGCTCCACAAGCACCTCTGCCGGATCTATATAGATATATCGCCTTATGAACTCCTCGTAGCCCCAGTCTTTTGCCAGCAAAAGATTCATCCCGCCAAAGACATAATCGGCTCCGTCGCCGATAATCATCCTTTCTATACCGTCGGCGGCAGCCTGCCGGGCGGCGGCATAGATTTGCGGCTCAATGGAGTGCACCGGGGCGCCACGGTGGCGCATCACCGGCTCCAGACCCATCTGCACCACATTCCAGTCAATATCAACATAGTGCAGGGTCATATCGTTTATGGCGGCAAAACGCTCTGCCCGCTGCAACTCCTCCTTTTGGAAATTCCCGCCAAGGAAGCGGAAAGTGTAGGCATCGCACCCCTTCATATAAGACGCCAGCGTTGCGGAATCCATCCCTCCGGAGAGCAGCAGCCCCAGCCGCTGACCCGCCAGCTTATCGAACGACCCATGAATGGCGGCATCGATATCGGTTGCGCAGTCCACCGGCGTGCAATCTTCCTTCGCAGGGAGTGTGGCATTCAGGTGGCGCAATCCGGGTGCAAACTCCACACCGTCGCGCGGAATGAAGCGGAATGCCAGAAAGGCGCTGCAGCAATAGGCTTTGTCTATCATTTCTCCCCCCTAAGTTTTTCCAGAGTCTGGTTTATCAGGGTAGAAGATGTCCCTTTGGTGTATGGGAAATAGACAATCTCCACCCCCACCTCTTTGAACTGGCGCTCGTATTCATCCCATTTCGGGGTACCTTTCCAGTCATCGCCCACAAACATCACGTTGAAATGAAGCCTCTTCCACGCCGCCATCTTGTCCATATTCTCCTGGGCCACCACCTCATCTACATATTTTATGGCCCCCACAATTTGCTTGCGCTCCTCAAAGGGAATCACCGCCTGCTTATGCTTGTAAGAGACCAGCTCATCGGTAGATACCCCTACAATGAGATAGTCGCACTGCTCCTTTGCCTTGCGCAGGAGATTCAGATGCCCTATATGGAAAAGATCAAATACTCCGGTTGTGTAGCCTACTTTCATACTCTTAAATCCAGAATTACTTTTTCAATCAGGTTGTGCATGGTATGCGATGCCTTTACCATTTCGCATGCCTTGCGCGCCCTGTCACTTGTGTCGCCCTCCAGCGCCTCCTTTATCAACGCATGAAGCTGCTTTTCATCTTCATAGATTCCCACAATGCCGTCCGGGAAAAGCGCCCTGATATACGGGTTTGCATCACAAATCTGGTATGCCCCGCTGGCGCAGATCTCAAACACCTTGGGATTGGCACCGTCACTCTGCTGCTCGTTGTGGATATTCAGCACCACCCGGGCGCGGTTGTAAAACTCGTTGACTTTGCCCGGCTCCACACTATGGTTGCTATAGATGTCGCGACGTTCCCGCAGCAGGGCTTTGACAGGGTTCTTGTACCATGGCTTGTAAATGCCCACAACCTTGATTCTCTTGTCCGGGAAAGCTTGCACCACTCCTGCGAGATATTTCTGCCGCTTGGCAGAATGGTACACGTCACCCACAAAGAGGATATCGATATCTCTCTGAACCCCTTTCAGGGGATGATATACCGATGTATCGGCTGCCTGGGGCAGAAAAAAAGCCTGTTTCTGCTGCGCCGCATAATAATCGATATCGCCTTTGTCGTAACAATAAAAACGGTCGACGTGGTCTATGTGACCTTCTATGACCGGGATATGCCGTACGGTGTCAAAACACCAGAGCGCCACTTTAGCCTTACTGTGAAAATAATCCAGAGTCGCCGGCAGGAGTATCTCCCCGTTCATTATGAACACGAGATCGGGATCAGTCTCATCAAAAATCTTTATGAACTCCTGTTGCCTCTCCTCCCGGTTGCGACGGCGATACCCATCCTTGTCACTGCATAACTTATACGATACCTTATGACGGAAATCATATGGATCGACCGGAGTATCGTACATATGGACGCAAGTCTCGTACCCTGCATCTTGAAAAGCCTTGGTTACACCCCATCCAAAATGGTAAAAGGCAGGAGCTATGATGAAAACTTTGGGCAGGGCCATATCATCATAGCGGATTATTGTTTCACCGTGTACGTGATATGCAATGTGGGCCTGCGCTCCGCGCCGTTACCATTGATGACGCCCTTGCAGTAGTTGACGTAGTCTACCGAATAAACCGATGACTCAGAAGAACTTGAAGAAGATGAACTGTTATAGTAATTGTAATAGTTCATCATATTGTAGTAATCGTAATAGTCATTATAGCCATAACCGCCGTAACCACCATAACCGTAGCCGCCATAGCCGTAACCGCCATAACCATAGCCGCCGTAACCACCATAATACATGTTGTACAGGTAGTTGTTATAATAGTCCGTATAGGCAGAAGAGGTATCCTCTTCTTCTGTCTCCTCACCAGTGTAATAATTGAAGAACCAGAGGTCCCAGCTGCTGTTGAGCGGCTTGTCTCCAGAGGCCATACGCATGATATTCTGCACGTAGAGCGTCACATCCGGCTTGTAATAATCCAGTGAACGGTTAATCTCACCCCGGTCATAAGAACTGTCGTAAATTGCAGAGAGCGGATAATACTGCGACGCGTCGTATGCATACTTATAACGGGTAACGGGATACAGTGCAGCCGGATAACTGTCTACAACGGAATAGCCACCCTCCGGAACATCGTACGGAAGTTCTATGGAGGCACGGGTCACGATTATGTTCTCAAGGTCGATATTGTTCTTTGCGGCCCAGTCAACAATGCTGTCGCGGATTGCCTCTCCGCTTACGTGCGGCTTGATGCCGGCCATGCCCTGGTAATAAATCTGCTTCAGATTGTTGTTGCCGTCCACCTCCAGATTGCGGGTATCGTGGGTGTAGATACCGGTGGCAAAACTGCTGCCGATAGGGAACAGAGCAGTGGTATCACGGTTAGTGCCCAGGTCGTTGGTGGAGTTGAAGGTGAACTTCAGCACTCCTGCACTGAATTTTGTAAGACGGCCGCCACCACCCAGAGGCTTGTCTGCAGTGACATAAATACCATAGAAGCGCTTGATAAACAACTCTGTGCTGTCAAGCTCCTCCTGAGTGGCGGACATATACTGCTCCGCAAACGAATCCTTGAGATGAATGGTAAGGGTATCGGTACCGCAATACATCACCGCACCTTCAGAGATCTCTTCAAGTGAGTAATCGTTGCGGCTGAAGCAGTTGTTGTAAATCTTTGTGGTGTCCATGGGTGACGTGAGGGCATACACGTGTATGTTCTGCGGGAGTTGCTCCTGCCCCTCTTCAAGAGTCTGTACGGAGAACTTCAGGAACTGCAGCTTGGCATGCTTGAACACGGGATTCTTACCCCAGGGAAGGGTGTCCGGAGGGTTCACAGTAGCAGCAAACTCTGCGTTTGTCTCACCAAACGTCTGGTCATAGAGATTACCCAATACAAGGTATGAGGTACTGGTCTGCAAGCTGTCAGCCATCTTCATCCCCACGGGCAGGCCAAAAGTAACGGTGTGTATTTTGAGGTCCCGGTCAGAGGGGACGTAAATAGACCCGAGAGTCTGATCGACCTTTATGCACCCGCTAAGGGCGATAGTAAGAAGAGTGACCGCCAGAGCGACACCAGACAAACGATATTTTGCAATAGACATCCCTTATGCTAAGATTTGGTCGTAAAACTTTTCGTATTCGTCGATGTAGGCGGTATTCTCCGTGCTGATGGCGGGACTGGTGATTATGGGAAGATTCTTCTCCTTTGCATAAGCCTCCAGAGAGCCATTAACCCCGTCAGCCGCAGTAATCACACCGTCGGAATAACGAATGGCCAATTTCGCAAGATTTATGCCAGTGGTCTCGGAGGTTATCTCGCTCACATCCTCTGCCTTGATGTTGCTTATGGCGACCCTGTCGGCCATATCGGGAGAGAAGTTGAGACCGTCCAGGTCGTTGTATAGCGAGAGAACCACCTTGCTGTCGGCAAAGATGGGATCCTGATTATAAACCTTCTTGAGATAGAGCGGCATCAGATAAGAAATCCACCCCTGACAGTGCACCAGATCGGGTTTCCAGCGGAGTTTCTTCACTGTCTCCAACACACCACGGGCAAAGAACATCGCCCTCTCATCGTTATCAGCAAAGAACTTCCCTTCAGCATCGCGGTCCACAGCCTTCCGGTGAAAATAATCTTCATTGTCTATGAAATACACCTGCATCCGGGCAGAGGATATTGAGGCGACCTTTATCACCAGCTGACGGTCCACCGCACCCACAACTATATTCATGCCTGAAAGGCGAATCACCTCATGCAACTGGTTCCGACGCTCGTTCACGCAGCCGTAACGCGGCATGAAAGAGCGGATTTCATACCCTTTTTCCTGAATGCCCTGCGGGAGAAAGCGGCCAACAGTAGCTACCTCAGACTCAGGCAGATACGGAAATATCTCCGAGTTGACGAAGAGCACTTTCTTGGCCTCTTTTGAAATGACAGCAGGCATATTAAGGCAAATTTCATGCAAAGGTAATAAAATTTTTTTAACTTCGGGACTAAAATTGTTACAAACCATGAAAAATGACAACAGTAAGATAGTCGGCCGCCGTTTAGTCAGATCGTATCTTACCTCCATTGTCAGCATCTCCCTGGTATTGTTTCTGATGGCTATCGCCTGTTTTATATGGATCAATACCAAGAGTCTTTCAGATTATTTCAAAGAGAATTCCGTCGTATCGGTTATACTTCATAACAGCGCTTCGGAAGAGCAGGCCTCAGTCCTGATGCAAAAGATTGAAAATTACGGTTTTGTAAAGAGTGTCAAATGTATATCCCGCGAACAGGGCCAGAAAGAGATGGAGGAGCTGCTGGGCAAAAACTTCCTGGACGTATTTGCCACCAGCCCCATCCCTGTCTCCCTTGAGATAAACCTCAACAGCTCACATTTTTCAAAAGATTCACTGGCCGTGGTTAAAAAAGTGCTGAGCGCAGAACCGCTGGTGAGGGAAGTCTCCTGCCAGGAGTCGCTGGTGGAAAAAATGAACAGCAACCTGGAGAAGATTGGCCTCTTTGTGGCCGCCATCATCTCCATCCTGCTGATTATATCCGTAGCCCTGATTGCCAATACCGTCCGCCTGAACATATACTCAAAGCGTTTCACCATCCACACGATGCGTCTTGTGGGGGCCAAACGGAGTTTTATCCGCAAGCCGTTCCTCCGTCAGGCTTTCTGGCAGGGAGCGATTTCCGCCCTGATTGCCGACGCCGCCTTTGCCCTCGTACTCCAATACGCATGGAAACATATCGGAGAAATGTTCGGATTATTTAATAATGAAACAATTATTACTATCTTTGCGATAATATTCGTGGCGGGCGTGCTGATATGCGTATGCACCGCCGCTTATATGGTGAACAAGCTATCCGATATATCAAAAGACGACTTATATCTTTAGGCAGCCAATGAGTGCTTTCTCAGTTTCCGAAAGAGGCGTGCGCACCATCCTCATAGGGGTGGTGATGATGATTGCGGGTTTCATCCTGATGATTGGCGGCGGAAGCAGCGACCCCGACGTGTTCAACGAGGGGATGTTTGACGCCTGCAAACTGGTGGCTGCACCCATAGTGATTCTGCTGGGTATCGCAGTTGTGATTATCGGCATAATGAAAAAACCAAAAGAAGCGCAAAAATAAATGGACTGGATAAAAGCTATTATCCTTGGAGCTTTACAGGGGCTTACAGAATTCCTGCCTATCAGCAGCAGCGGCCACCTTGCAATCGCAAAGGGCCTGTTTGGCATCTCCACTAACGACATCGCATTCGAAATTGTAGTGCATGCCGCTACGGCACTCAGTGTGATTGTAGTGTTCTGGCAGGATATCGTCAAGTTGTACAACGGGGTAAAGAAATTCGAATACAACAACGAGACCAAGTATGTGTTGATGCTGCTTGTCTCCATGATACCGGTGGCTATCGTAGGCCTTTTCTTTAAAGACCAGGTAGAGGCATTATTCGCTACCGGCCCCCTCAATATCGGATGCGCCCTGCTTGTAACCGCCATGATATTGGCCGTAAGCCAGTTGTACAGTCCCCGTCACGGACATAGGATGTCTTATAAGCGCGCCCTGCTCATGGGTATAGCTCAAGCAGTCGCTGTGATTCCTGGAATCTCACGCAGTGGTGCGACCATCGCGACCGGCCTTATAAGCGGCGCCCGCAAAGAAGAGGCCGCACGTTTCTCTTTCCTGATGGTGCTGGTTCCTATTCTTGGAGAGGCCTTCCTGGAACTTGTAAGCGGAGGGCTGGCTCATTCCACTACCGGAATAATCCCTTTGGCACTGGGCTTCGCATCTGCCTATTTCAGCGGGGTATTCGCCTGCAGGGTGATGATTGAATTCGTGAAGAATTCATCCCTCGGCTGGTTCGCCATCTACTGTACTATCGTAGGTATCCTCTGCCTCTTTGTTTAATGCAGATGGAGCGCAAGCGCTACATCTTCACTTCAGATTTGCATCTGGGTGCGGAGAAATATGCCGCATCGCAGCAAGATTTCATCTCATTTCTCACCAATCTGCCCAAAGACACCGCGGCGCTTTACCTGCTTGGGGACGTCTTTGACTTCTGGTTTGAACGGAAGCGGCGGCCTGTGGGATATGAAGCTGTCATACAGGCTCTTTCTGAGACAGTCTCCCGCGGTGTGGAGGTCTATTTCCTGAAGGGGAACCACGACTGGTGGACCTTTGGCCGCCTGGAGCGGGAAACGGGTATCAAGGTGCTCGGCCCCCAGCCGGTAACCCTGAATCTGAACGGCAAGCATCTGGTAATAGCTCACGGCGATGATCTGGGGCCGATGGATTTCAAGGCCCGCCTCACCCGCAGAGTGCTCAAGGGTCGGCTATCGATATTCCTGGCCCGATATCTTGTGCCGGAGCGGCTGCTCTACCACCTTGCAGAGGTATGGACCCGCTCCAGCCGCCGAAGCAACGACCTTAAGCCCTACACTTTTACAGCAGAGAGCCCATTATACCGCTTTGCGTGCAGTTATGAGCGGTGCAATCCCGTGGATTATTTCGTGTTCGGGCACATCCACCGGCCCGTCGACATGTCCACTCCAGGCGGAGCCGGATTGCACATCCTCAACGACTGGTCGCAGGGGCCGAACTGGCTGGAATTTGACGGAGAAACAATTTCGAGATATTTTTGTACATTTGAGAACTAAATAAACCACATAAGATATGAAACCTACACTTTTGATACTGGCAGCAGGGATGGGTTCCCGCTACGGTGGACTCAAACAGATGGATGGCCTCGGCCCCAACGGAGAGGCAATCATAGACTATTCTATCTACGACACCATACGCGCCGGATTCGGCAAAATCGTATTTGTTATCCGTCACAGCTTTGCAGAGCCCTTCAAAGAGCATTTCCAGGCAAAGAAGTTTGGCGGTAACGTAGAGTTTGAGTTTGTATATCAAGAGTTGGATTACCTCCCCGATGGCTATTCTGTTCCCGAAGGACGTGTTAAACCGTGGGGCACCAATCACGCCGTGATGATGGCTAAAGATGTCATTAAAGAGCCCTTCGCCGTTATTAACGCCGATGACTTCTACGGCAAGGAGAGCTACCAGACAATGGCCGAGTACCTGCGCAGCATAGAGGGGACCAAAGGGAAATATTCCATGATAGGCTATCGCCTTGAAAACACCCTCAGCGACTTTGGCAGTGTATCCCGTGGCGTCTGCGCCACCGATGCCGACTCGCTTCTCACATCCGTGACAGAGCGCACAGCCATCTCCCGCAAGGGTGACAAGATAGTTTTTGCAGAGGGCGACAAAGAGACAGAACTTGACCCCGTCTGCCCCGTATCGATGAACTTCTGGGGCTTCACCCCCGAGTATTTCGAATATAGCGAAGAGGTGTTCAAAGAGTTTCTGGACGATGCCCTCGCAAGCGGAAATCTCAAGGCAGAGTTCTTCATCCCTTACATCGTGGATAAGCTTATTGCCCGCGGACTGGCCTCTGTGAAGGTCCTCGACTGTGATGCAAAGTGGTTTGGTGTTACATACAAAGAAGACCGTCCTTTCACAGTTGAGAAGATCAACGCCCTTATAAAGGCGGGCGTCTATCCAGCAAAAATCCGCGAGTTCTAAAACCCGCCAAACCCATCTGGCTGCAATAAATGTCATGATTCCGGCCATCAGAAGAACTGTTCTGGCACTCTTTCTGGCACTGGTCGCCTTTCCGGCCAGTGCCCAGGTAGGTACAGTGATTTCCTATTTTGACGGGTGGAGACAGGCCTTCTCAGAAGAAGGTATAGCAGAATGGCGGCCGGAATTCACTGTCAGATACTCCTTGGGCATCCGTACCCGGGGGCCATGCGTGACCGCCGGAATCAAGGTCGACAGAAACCGGACTCTGGGTATTATGGCCGGGAAATGGACAAACCACATCCCTAAAAAAGACATCTCTATATACACCTATGGCGGCGGCATATATATGCGCCGCTACATACACCTGACCAGACGTGATGTAGTTGCATTTTATACCGATGCCTCGGCCGGAGTGGCGTGTGTTTACAAAACCACTGCAGGTATAGATCCAGAAACCGGCCTCCCGAGGGAATCGCCCAAACAAGTCGGAGACCTGATGTTTATCAGTTCCTGCGAACCCGGCATCCGCATTCGTCTTCTGGGTAACTTTCACCTGTTCGTCGGCCCCACCTTTGCCACCAAGTGCTACGGCTTTCACATCGGCGTAGGATTCTGATAACACAAAAAAACCCAAGGAAAACCTCGGGATTAAAAGGATGTTAACTGCGGGCTTCTTCTCCGCTGAGCGGCTTTATACCCGCCCAAAGATGAGGCAGGCGTTGTGCCCGCCAAAGCCAAAGCTGTTGCTCATTACGATATTCACCTCACGGCGCTCTGCCTTATTGAATACAAAGTGCAGATTATAATCGATATCAGGGTCCTCCTCGCAGAAATTGATTGTGGGAGGTATAATACCGTCGCGCATCGAGTGGATGCATGCGATAGCCTCAACAGCTCCGGCAGCACCCAGCAGATGGCCGGTCATCGATTTTGTGGAGGTGATGCTGGGATGCGAAGCCTTGTCACCAAATACCGATTTGATAGCCAGCGTCTCGGCAATATCGCCATGATGGGTCGATGTGCCGTGAGTGTTGATATAGTCTATATCGACGGGGTTAAGGCCAGCCTCAGCGAGAGCCTTTTTCATGCACAGAGCCGCACCCTCACCCTTGGGGTCGGGAGCTGTAAAGTGATATGCATCAGCACTCAGGCCACTGCCCAGCAATTCTGCATAAATATGTGCACCGCGAGCTACCGCGTGTTCGTACTCTTCGAGCACCAGAACTCCGGCACCCTCTGCCATTACAAAGCCGTCGCGCCCTTTGTCAAACGGACGGGATGCACCGCAAGGATCGTCGTTGCGGGTAGAGAGGGCGCGCATTGCGTTGAACCCGCCTACCCCGGCATCCCAGATGGGAGCCTCAGAGCCTCCCACCACCATCGCGTCTGCACGACCGGTCTCTATCATCTGCGCACCTGCAGCAATTGAGATGGCGCTGGTGGAGCAAGCCGCCGTGTACGCGAAGTTGGGGCCACGAAAACCATATTTAATGGAGATGTGGCCGGCCGCAATATCGGTGATGATTTTGGGAATTAAAAAAGGACTATATCTCGGGGATTCCCCCGGGATATAGGCCTCAGCTTCTGTCAGAATGGTCTCAAGACCTCCTACTCCGGAACTCACTACCACACCGATACGGTCTTTGTCAACCGAATCCAGATCCATCCCGCTGTCGGCAACCGCCTCCTGGGCAGCCACCAGAGCCAGTTGGGAGTATCTGTCGTTAGTCTTTGCGTCTTTGGTGGTAAAACCGTGGGCCGTGATGTCAAAGTCTGGTATCTGACAAGCAAAACGTGTTTTGAACAGGGTGCAGTCAAAACGGGTGATGGGGGATGCGCCGCTTTTACCCTCATCCAGAGCCTGGAAGAAGGAGGGGACATCCTGGCCAATCGGGTTGATTGTTCCGATACCCGTTATTACGACCCTCTTCAACTGCATTATTCAGCTTTCTGGTTATCTTCAATGTACTTGATAACATCTCCAACGGTGGAGATCTTCTCTGCGATATTGTCGGGGATGTCGATTCCAAACACGTTCTCGAACTCCATGATGAGCTCCACAGTGTCAAGAGAATCTGCACCCAGGTCACCGGTCAGAGTGGCGTCAGGACGAACCTCACTTAAGTCAAGGCCAAGTTTATCAGCAATAATGCGGTTAACTTTTGAAGCGATGTCTTCCATGATAAAAATTTGTTAATTAGTTAAATAGTAGTTATCTGCTTGTATTTTTTTCAACCAAATTGGCGGCGAAGTTATTATTATTTTTCCGAAATAGCAAATCAGCTCCCTTTTGCTATCTTTGGGGTGATGAAAAATCTCATAGTATTCGCATCCGGCAGCGGCACCAATGCCGAGAACCTTATCAACTACTTCAGCGGCTCAGAAAAATTCCGTGTAGCCGCCGTTTTCTGCAACCGCCCTGAAGCCTTCGTACTGCAGCGCGCAGCCAGGCTCGGAGTCCCCGCAGAGACCTTCAACAAAGAAGACCTTTGGGGCGGGAAGGTGATGCAGCTGCTGGAGAACTACAACACCTATGCCATTATTCTGGCCGGCTTCCTGATGATGGTGCCGCCCCAGATTTTGAAGGCATATCCCGGCCGGATCATCAACATCCACCCCGCACTGCTGCCCAAATACGGCGGCAAAGGGATGCACGGGATGCACGTACACGAAGCGGTAGTTGCTGCCGGAGAACCCGAAACGGGCATCACCATCCATCTGGTGGACGAGCAATACGACCACGGGAAAACCCTGTTCCAGGCCCGCTGCGAGGTGCTGCCGTGCGACACCGCCCTGGATGTCGCCGCCAAAATCCATCTGCTGGAGCAGGAGCACTTCCCCGAGGTGGTGGAAGGCTACCTGCTGCATCTGGAAGAATAAGCTATTTCTTGATAAACTCTACGCGTCTGTTTTTGGCGCGTCCTGCATCTGTGCTGTTGTCGGCAACGGGTTCGTGACTACCCTTGCCCACCGGGCGCAGGTTGAAAGGATCCACGCCCTGCTCTTCAAGAGCTTTAACCACGGCCTCGGCACGAGCTTGGCTCAGAGGGTCGTTGGTCTTGTCGGAGCCGACATTGTCGGTGTGGCCCTGCACTTCGAAACGTGCCTGAGGGTTCTTCTTCATATACTCGGCAACCTTCTGGATCTCTTCCATAGATTCGGGCTTCAGAGTAGCCTTGCCGGTCTCGAAGAGAATGTTGTTAGTCACAAACTTACCCGTCTCGGCAATGGCCTTCTCGACAGCAGCGACCTTAGCGTCGATGTCAGTCTCCTGACGCTCGTAGAGATCGACGGCACCCTTGGCAATCACCACGTTCTTCACGTAGGTGGGGCGCTCATTATTGTGACCAGACCATATTGTCATCCAGCCTGCACCAGCCTTGACGCTTGGCACATTGACCACGCGCTTGCCATCGACGTAGAACTTGAGGGCACGCTTGTTGAACGACAGGGCGAAGTGATGCCAGCGGCCATCGTTGATGACACAACAATCGTGGGCCGACGTAGAACCTTCTTTATGTGTCCATCCTTCATCGGTGGGGCGTACATAGTCACAGTCAATCGTTTGCTTGTCATAGCCCATATAGTAGTGAACAGTAAAGATTTCGTTGTCGTGTCGCTCGGTCTCGTGCATAAAGTCAATCTCAATGCTGGGTGCTCCGTCCTTGGCACGGTCATCGTAGAGCATGTCATACTCCACAGTGAAGACATCACCCAGATAATTTTTGATGCCACCCTTCACCAACGGGGTAATCCATCCGTCGCCATCAATAAGGGCGATACACTTCTGACCCTGTATGGTTGCAATCTCGGCATTACCGCGAACAAGGTCCCACTTCGAGGGGAACTCGCCGACCTGCTCACCCTGCATATTGTCTTCGAACATCACTACACTGCCACGGACGAAGTCGTTCTTGACTGAGCCTACGGTTGCTTCGGGTTCGCCTTGCTGTCCTGCCACCTCTTCGTCCTCGTAGTCAGCCTCTTCAGACTTTGAATTCTTGCTCTTCTTGTCTTTCTTATCTTTCTTCTTACCCTCAAAAGCGTCATTGATCTCCTGCTCCACAATATTGCCGACATTGCGCTCAACGGCATCTTGAGCACGGTTTTTCAGACGTTCCAGTAACTGGGCGTCAGCAGTTGTGCCTGCTACAAGCAGAACTATCAAAAGAATTACAAACTTTTTCATATTGTCATTTTTAGTAAATACTTCCGTCTCGATACAAAAATAGTGCTTTTTTCTATTTCACGCCAAACGCATAGATGCTGTGACTTAAGTAAGTCTCTCCGGGGCGCAACTCCACGGAGGGCCACTGGGGCTTGTTGGGGGAGTCTGGATAGTGTTGAGTCTCCATACAGATGGCGGTGCGGATCTCATATGCAACACCCCTCTTGCCGCGCACGCTGCCGTCCAGGAAATTGCCCACATATACCTGCAGACCGGGCTCTATTGTATAAATCCTCATATCTATGCCTGTGGCAGGGCAGTAAAGCTCCGCTGCAACCTTGGAAATGTCGCCGCCGGTGTCCAGCACCCAGTTGTGGTCGTAGCCGTGGCCGTTATGCAACTGCTCATTGTCGGCCTCAATCTCCTCACCTATCAGCTTGGGCTTCCGGAAATCAAAAGGAGTCCCCTCCACAGTGGCAATCTCTCCGGTAGTCATAAAGGTGTCATCCACCGGAGTATAACCAGATGCGTTTATGGTCAACTCGTCGTCCAGGATGGTGTGGTTTTCCGGTTCGCCGGAGAGGTTGAAATACGAGTGGTTGGTCATATTGATTACCGTCGGGGCATCGGTAGTCGCCTCATAGACAATGTCCAAGGCGTTCTCTGCCGTCAAGGTATAGGTGACGGTGGCCTTCACGGTACCGGGGAAGCCGGCATCTCCGTCGGGCGATTCAAGGGCAAGCCTGATATGGCTGTTATCTGCATCGACTACCTCGAACACGCGATAGTGCCAGCCATCCGGACCGCCGTGCAGGCAGTGGCCGTAATTGTTGCGCGGCAGCTGATACTGCACGCTATCTATGGTAATCAGCCCCTGGTTGATCCGGTTGCCATAGCGGCCTATCACCGCCCCGAAGTTGGAGTCGTTGTTCTCCGGGAAGTAGTCGCGGATATTGTCAAAACCCAGCACCACGTCGCGCATCTTCCCTGAGCGGTCAGGCACTGCGATCGATACTATACGGCCGCCAAAGTTGGTGATGCACACCTCCATGCCGGAGGTGTTCTTGAGCGTATACAGCGCAACCGGCAGGTCGTTATATGTGCTGTCAAACCGCGCCGCATCAAGGCCGGAAACGGTAAGACTGCCCTTTTTAGGGCCACAAGATATGAGCATCAGCGCCGCCAGGGCGGTCAGAATAATATTTCTCATAGTCTGCATAGGTTATCGCGTTGTTATTTCGTCAAAGATATATCCCATTCCGGCATAATTGCGCAAGGTGAACAGCACAAAACGGATGTCCACACACACACAACGGTTATAATCGGGAGTGAAATAGTAATTGGAGGCGAGAGACTCCTTGTTGCCGTCAAACGCCAGCCCGATAAGTTCGCCCTGCGCGTTTAGCACCGGGCTGCCGGAGTTGCCGCCCGTAATGTCGTTGTTGGTGATAAAGTTCACCGGCAGCGGATATTGCTCCCGGCGAAGAATCTTCTCCCAGTCGGGTTTGAGGTTGAAATCGTAATTATTGGGGTTCACCTTGGCCAGCAGGCCGGAGTGGGTGCTCTGCCAGAGGCCTGTGACGCCATCCCGCGGGCTGTAGCTGAGCACATTGCCATACGTGAGGCGCATGGTAGAATTAGCATCGGGATACTGCGGGATACCATTCGACAGCCGGTACTGGTACAAGGCACGCGTATATTCGCGGCTTAAATCGCTTATGGGGTTCTCCTTCTGGGCATTGTCAGCAGCCCGGTTGAATTCCACAATACTGATATCGGTGAAGAAGCGGAAGATGTCATCTTCCTGAGTCATCATGCGGTCAATCCAGAGCGCGTCGCAGAGTGCGTCGTAATCAGAGCCGTATTTCTCCTTCAACTCTTTCTGGAAGGGGCCCCAGAAAGTGCTGTCAACGTGCTCGTAGAACTGCTCCACGCTGTATCGGAACAGATCCTTCTCCACCATCAGGTCAATCTGCTCAAAATCCTGAATGTTGGTCTCCTCCACCTGCTTTTCGCGTTCAGGCTCATGTTTGTGCCGCAGCGAATGGATGCGGGTGGCGATGCGGGAAATGCGGGTACCGCGGATCAGCGTCTCCCGATACCAGTTACGGTTGCAATCGGCATCCTTGACGGCAGCATACTGCCTGTCAAGAGTGGAAATCATCTCCTTAAGGGCCGGGACGCCATCTTCCATCTGCCGTATTGCATCCACCACCTCAAAGCGGCGGCAGCACTGCACCTCACCCTCCTGCAACTCCTGCACGTTGCTGAGCGAGAAGAAATAATCGGCGTATTTAAGACGGACGGCGGGGTCGGCGTCCATGTGGCGGCGGATTATCTCCATCTGCGCCGCGCGGATTTCATTTGTTATCGGGAGAACCACCTCTGTGGCATAACGCACCTTAGGCGATGAAGAGTATCGCTCCGTGCGGCCCGGATAGCCCATAACCATCGCAAAATCGCCCTCCTGATAGCCGTGAACGCTGATATCGAGGTAACGGCGGGGGTGCATCGGCACGTTGTCCTCACTATATTCAGCAGGCTTGCCGGCGGGCCCGGCGTAGATGCGGTACATCGCAAAGTCGCACTTGTGCTGCGGCCACTCCCAGTTATCCTCGTCACCACCAAAAGCCGCAATGCTCACGGGCGGCGCCGCCACCAGACGGAGGTCAGAATAGACCTCATAGAGCGCCATGTAGTATTTGGAGCCTGACCACATAGAACTCAGGGATGCTTCCAGCCCGGTTGCCTTATTGTATTTGGTCTCAATCATATAGCTGAGCTTGCGCATCCCAAAGGGTTTCCCCTTGATCTGCAGCGAGTCAGAGAGAGCCGCCACCTCGCCGGTGACATCCAGCACACGGCGCAGGAAATAAGCTTTCTTACCCTTGATGGGAATCTCCTCGCTGCGTCCCAACGCCCAGAAACCGTCCTCCAGATAGTTGTGCTCAGGGGTACTGAGGGCGTGCACATCAGCATAGGCGCAGTGATGATTAGTTATCAGCAGGCCATCCTGCGATATCATACTCCCCGTACAGCCAAAATCCAGCGACACGATAGCGTCACTCAGCGACACGGCATCCTCATTATATATCTCATTGGCAGCAAGGCCACACCCCGCCCCGGTCATATTCTGCTCAAGAGCGCGGGAGATGGCATTCACCATCCACATCCCCTCATCTGCCCAAACCGACAGCGGCAAAAGCGACAGCAGCAATAAAAAAAGTCGTTTTCTCATAAGCATCCGGAACCGGCTCCACAAAAGCCTACGATTCCAGTTAGTAAAATTAGAAACCTTTTATCTAAAACCCAAAGAAAAGTATTACCACTACATACGCATCCCCCGACGGCGATTATTAAATCCCACTCCTACATTCAAAAAAAGTATTACCTTTGCACCCACATCACCCAGCCTTGGTGGTGGAATGGTAGACACGAGGGACTTAGACTAAATTGAGTGCACTCTCTGAAAAGAGAGATGTAGAATGCCGTAAATTCAAGGAAACCTTAACAGGTAATGCTGATGGTAATCTTGAGCCAAGCCTCCCAAAAGAGGAAGGTGCAGAGACTAGACACGGCACACCTAATGGGTCACAAAACCCTATGGTGAAGGAATAGTCCGGACTACGAACGGATCATTCTCCGGTGGCGAAAGTCATAGTAGCAAGAAAATCCCTTGGCCCGAAAAGGCCGTGCGGGTTCGATTCCCGCCCGGGGCACTGATTGGAAATCCAACCTTTTGATATTCAGTAGGTTTGATTTTTGCATATAGGATTCTTGTCCCACA
>JAFXNQ010000004.1 GCA_017529425.1 Bacteroidales bacterium
GACATCTTGAAGGTGTTGATTATGAACTTGCAGACTTCATCATCAAAGATAAAGAAGGTAATAGACGTATTGCTATAGATGTGAAGAATATGAATCCTGAAGCATTGCATTATGACCTGCAGGTCTTGCTGCCGCCAAGGCGCCACTTTACTAACTGCTTAACTGAATTAGTGGTTTCCTGCCACTCTTTGTCCGTAAGTCTATCGAATTTCGGACGGTTGTCAAATTGTTTTTTCTTCATTGTTTTGAAAAACCTTTTATTAATTGGGTATGATATTTATCTGTCTTGAGGTTGTAGCTCTCGCGCACGTTACCTCTTTCAATAGCATACTGACCCAATCAAGGCGGTTTTTCGCCACGACGGAGAAACTTTTTTCTAGAAATTCATAAAATTCAGTTGTTGGCCACTGAAATCGGATTCTTCACAAGCAGCCTTTCCCTGATTTCATCGTAGATATTCCTCACAAAGAGATCAAGTTGTACCCCGTAAGCCATCTCAACGCTTACAGCTATAGCATATTTGATAGGCTCTTTGAAATCTCCGGCATCGTCAGCACAATTCACCTTGATGCCCAGACAAGGATCTACTAACGGAAGTGGATAACGCTTCTCACCTTCAAACACCTCATGTTGCAAAGTGCCCAGTTTGGGAGCACTGGCGTTTGCTATGTCTATACGCTTGGGGGCAATATCTTTATTTTCTGTAAATTCAAACCACATTCTGGCCTTTCTGTATTTCTGGTTCTGGGCAGCAATCGGACTCATCCACGTCAAGGTGACAGTAACACGCCTCTTCACTTGTTCATTATCCAACGCCTCCGGCAGTGGCAACCTGTAGATATGTGCTTTCCCGCTCTGAAGTTCGCCATAACCTACCACTGTTGCACGGTGTTCGTTACAAATCAACGATTTCTCCAAGTCCGGTCTTCCATAACCTATCAGTTGCCTCTTAATCATCTTGGCCTTTCTAGTATCCGTACCAGCAGGCAGGAACTGCTGTATATTGGCGCTCAACTCGTCCCATCCGCACCCGTGGACAGTCATAGCCTTTACCAGAAGATGGATATGGGAATTGGGCTGGCCGTACATATTCAGCACTTGGTCCAACGCCTGATAGCAATGATAGGCATGGCGGCTTACCAATGCCGTAGAGCAACTGGTACCACGAGTATAAGCCATTACGCCATAAGCATCATCAGGCCAGGCCACCAACATGCCCGGGTTACGCAATTTTGTATAGGGTTTTAGTTTGTCAATACCGGCAACATCCGGCTGCAACAATTGCCTTCCACCATCATATACAAGATCCGGCTTGATCGCATGACGGAATCCTCCGCCAAAGGGTGTATACAACGCTGGATGAGTACAATTATATGGATTTGCCATCAACGGATACTTAGGCACTTCGGAAGCATCATTATGAATACTGCCCACAGTCAGGTTGTTAATGGATTCCGCTGGAGCCAGAAGGGTATTCTCTATCCGCTTTTCCAATAATTTCTCCATAATAAACTTGGAGATATTCTTCTGGCCTCTGGTCTTGAAATCCTCATATCGACAGCCGATGGTAATGATATCCCTGTTCACATTACCCGCACTAATAACAAAGAGCACATTGTATTTGTAGCTCAGCCAGTCCAACAGTTTTGCCATTGGACTCATCGTGCGGTAGAACTTGCGCTGCCAGTCTCCTATAGAGAAATTGATAATCTTCACTGTAGGTGCTACGGGTGGTTGCCCGTTCACGCTTTCAAACAGTCTGCGCACAGCCATATGAACCAAATCCACAGCAAGCATATTCTCTGGCATCTCTTCCGAATCCCCGAACGGAACCATAATGGGACGCACATACAGCGGAGTGTCCAAGGCTTCACCACGGACACGCATATCGCCGTGTATAATCAATGAAGCCATATTGGTTCCGTGCTGTCGCTGCTTGGCTTCATACTTACTGTCAAAACTATCAGGGTCATCAAATACCAGGCGGCCTTGAAGCAGCGAATGATTCTGCATGGGGCAACCGTCCAATAAAGCCACTATAGGCTGTCCCTTAGGTTGTGGTTCTTCCACAGCCTCTTCCATCTGCACAATGTCCTCATCACTGATGAAGTCAAACATCGTTTGAGGCATGGGCTTGAAGTACATGACTTCCGGGCTGTGTATCAGGCTTCCGCCCTCCAACAGTTGAATAATCTGACGCAATGACCCACCGGTCACTTCCACCAGCAGGGCTTGGTATCGGATCTCAGGGATATGAGAGATACTGATTACACGCCCGCCGCTGGTCTTCACAAGGTCAACCACATCGCTTTGGGCTTTGTTCCTTTTCTGTTCAGAATTCCTATACCACAGTTCTATCTGGAATTTCAGATTGCGGTCAGGCTGCAACTCGTGGCTACTAATCCAGTCTTCCACACTATTGCTTCCGTCAAGTCTGTCAGTATAATTCCAAGTACGGATAGTACGCAACTGTTCAAACACCGACTTGAATCCGGCATAACCCGGATCAAAATCAGTAGCGGGATTGTCGGAATATCTGGCATACAGATTCACCAACATCTCCAACGCCTCTTTGTTGGTGGAAACCAGATAGAGTCTTGAAGAGAGTTTCCTGTTGGTACGTTCCCCTTTCTTGTTCTCAAAATAGAATTCTTCGTCCGGTGCAGCGTCAAAATCCTCTTCCATCAACCATTCCAGGCCGGGCACGCGTTGTACGGCGGTTCGGAAATCATCCACACGGCCTACGGTTTCCAACACAAGCACACTCTCCGGCTCAACACCTTCTGCTCCAGACTGAATCTGCATATCCATCTTGCGGATAACCTCTTGCAGTTCTTCCAGCCGGGGAGCCATACGCTGATAATTCTCCTTAGCCTCGGGCTTATGAGGCTCTGAAACTCCTCGCTTTCGTTTTGTCCTGTAAGCCGGAGCCGGCTTCGGGAACATCAATATGGGGAAATCTGTTGTCTTCATCTGTTCAAGAATAATTAATTGATAATCAATGATATTTCGTGTTCAAATGAAAACCTGTCAGTTATCCGCCTTGCTGATAATATCCTCCTTATCCTCCTTATAGGTAATCGCATCCCAGTTCCTCAATGCAGCCTTCACAATAGTCTGCATATCTCCATTGGGCAACTCCATTACATAACTACGGAGCACCTGCATACAGAACTCCTCTACCTCCGCATAACTGCATCCCGCAATCTTACGGGCTATAGTCTCCATAGAGGTCTCAAATCCAATCTTATGTTCGCGCTGGAAACGCTCCAGGAATGCCGTGATTCCTGCCCTTGTGGGCGGAGGCAACGTCATTCGCATCTGGAACCTACGCCATACGGCTCTGTCCAAAAGCTCCGGATGGTTGGTGGCGCCTATGATGGTTACATAGCTGGGCAACTGATCCATCTGCAGCAGCAATGAACTCACCACGCGCTTGATTTCGCCAGTCTCGTGCAGGTCTCCACGTTCCTTACCAATGGTCTCAAATTCATCAAAGAACAGCACGCATTTGCGGGTGCTTACAAAGTCTATGAGCTTCTTCAATCGCATAGCCGTCTCACCCAGATAAGCGCCCACTATGGCGTCATAATTCACCGCATAGAACGGCTCCATTAAGGCCTCAGCTATTGCCTCTGCTAGACTGGTCTTTCCGTTGCCCGGGGGACCTATCAACAGCACCCTGTTTCGGGGCTCCACGCCGTAGCTCCTAAGCAGGTCTGCACGGAATTGTTCCTGTATCAGTTGATTGATATTATACGTAACCTCTTGAGGCAGTATCAGGCTGGCCAGTGTTCGTACGGGCTCCTTCTCTTGTATGAAGTTCTCTGCTCGTGTCTCACTCACCACCATAGGAGCCTGGCCGCCACCTTTCTGGGGTTGCGGCTGTTCTACTGGCGCCTTCGTCAATTCATTCTGAAGACGGTCTGCCAGTATGGTGTGCTGCTTGTCGCGTTCTTCCGCAATGATGGCTTCCGCAACTTTCTTCACCATCGGGCGGTTGCCTGCAGCAGCATATTTTACCAGATCTACTAATAAGTCTGCTCTTGCCATAGCCCTATTTCGTTTTATTCAACAGGTCTCTTATGTCAACATCCAGCCACTGGGATATCTCATACAGCATCTCCACACTCGGCTGGCTGGCGTTGGTACACCAGCGGCTCACCGTGGCTGCATTGCGGTTCAAGCGGTCTGCCAGCCAGAGGTTGCTCCGGCCTTTTTCCGTCAGTACGGTCTTGATTCTATTCAGCTGTCTTACCGCCATAAGCTACCGTATATTCTTTATATCAACCCTAACACGGTTCATTTCCGCCGAGGCACAGTGTTCCAAACTGGGCATCAGCACCTCATACTGGAAATCATGCGTCTTGTTGCACAACGTCCTACCTACACGCAGCACCAGGTCAAACACGCAATGCCCTTGCATAAACAGGTAAGCCGTCTCTGCAGTCAATTCCTCCTTTGCAGCTGCCAGTTTCATCTTCTCGCAGGCATCAACCGTAGGATGCACCTGACCGCTGCTCCACGTACTCACCTTGCCCGAAATCTCATTCAGCAGGGCTTCACCATTATTATCCAGCGCTCCTGTTCTGTTCACTTGCGCACTCAGCACCACGCCGCACAGCTCCGTCAGGCTCCATGCCTTCTTTTTTGCAGCCTTGGTTGCCAGCATCTCTATCAGGACGGGGTACAGAATACCGCTCAGTTTCTTCAGAAACACGCTGAAGTCAAAACTGCACACCGACAGGGCTTCCCACCCTGGCTGCAAACTCTCGCTCCAGCAATGGTGGTTCTCAAACGAATAGGTGTATGTCTGGTAGATATGCCTGTCCGCCGTCAACACGCCAGGTCTTGTAAACCTGTCAAAATCACTATCCACACATATCACAAAATGCCGGTTCAGGTAGGGAATATAGCGCATACACACCGTCTTTCCCTTCAGGCGGGCATCCGTTCCGTTTCCGCTGTCGCTGGGCAGGAACTTCACCTTCAAGTCCGGTCTGGCTTGGCCAAAGGTATGTTGCCAGAAGGGAATGTCCTCTTCCGACTCCACCCTGGCCACCATACTCACTCTGTATAGCAGACGTGTAGCCGCCAGATTACGGGCCACCAAGGCCAGCCGCTTGCTTTCTTGTTCGCTACTTGCCATTGGTATACAGGTCTTCTATGTAAGTGATATTGTTTTCCCAGCCGCTGGCAAAGATGCTTGGCGAATGCGTGGTCACTATCAGCTGGCATTTGCCGTTCAGCTTCCGCAGGCTCTTAATCAGCTTCTCTTGCCACTCTATATGCAGCGACACTTCCGGCTCGTCCATCAAGAGCACAGCTGGCTTCTCGTCCATCAGGAACACAGTCAGCAGAATCAGCAGCAGCTGTTTCTCACCAGCCGACAGCAGGTCCAGTGTCACCGTCTTACCGTCTTGTCCCTCTTTAAACACCAACACGTTCTTCTCGCGCTCTATGTCTATATGCTTGTCCGAGTCCTTGAAGTAGTCGTTTATCACGCCAAACAGCTTCTCTATGCGCTCTTCAATCCTCCCCTTCTCTTCAGGATAGTTCAACGCCCTCATACGGTAGTTAAAGAACGAGTCCTGCTTCTCGTTTTGCAGCACCACGTTCATCAGGCGCTCGTACAGCAGTGAGTTACCCTTCTTCTTGGCTTGTCCGGGCACATCCGACGACTGAATGTAATACACAGGGCAGTCCAGATGAGTACCCCAGATGCGGTCTTCACCGTATTTCTTAAAGAAAGAAGCGGGCAACTTCTGGTTATAGTAGTTGTTCATGGCATCCAGCAGAGTGGTCTTACCCTTGCCGTTAATACCCACAAGTACGTTCACGTCCTTATGCAGGTTGTGCCAAACCAGGTCATACCGGTCCCACATCATGCGGTATTCAAAATCTTGAATGTAATACATATCTTTCCTTTTTATGTTCCAATTGACGTTATTTGCAATTTTTATTGCATAATATCTAAATCTGGATGCAAAATTACATTTTTTCTTTGATATGACAAAAGAACGTAAGCCTCCGCTTAAAGACGACTTGTACAATTAATTTCAAGTTTTTCCAACTTGGACAAAGTTGGACCTTTCCACCTGTCTGGCAGGAGGTTCCTTAGGGCGGCGCGGTTGTCTTCGTTGCCGGGGATGCGCAACAGGACATCTTCAAGCCACAGGCGAGGGTCAACGTCCAATGCTTTGCAGGTATCTACAAGGGAGTAGACGATTGCGGCTCTTACGGCGGCATCGTGGTTTCCGCAGAACAGATAGTTCTTGCGACCCAGGGCCAGCGGTCTGATGGCATTCTCCACAAGGTTGTTGTCTATGCAGAAGCGGCCGTCGTTCACATAACGTCCCAGACGCGGCAACAAGGGGAAGGTGTATTTTATAGCTTTGCCTATGCGGCTGTTCTGGGAGGCCTTGCGAGCCATCGCATTCATCCATTTCTCGAACTGCAGTATGACAGGATATGCCTCCTTATGCCTCTTCTCCTTCAGGGCCTCGCTCGCCGAGCGGCTATCTTCGTCAGGGGCATCGGACTACTTCCTTCTGGCATGCATAGATGTCTTTTGTCGGGGGTTTACACAGTATGAACCACGCGCGCATTTCTTCATACTGTCGTCACACAGTAGCGGTAGAAAAGGCATTTTGTCGAGGTTCGCTGACCACAATATGAACCACAGGTCATAATCTTCATACTGCGGACAGGAAATGAGCGGGCTAGCACATATTCCGGCGCGGCAGTCCGCTCGCCTTGATTATTATGCGAGTATCGAGAATCTGGAATTCGATAGTCATTGCCAGAAGTGGTTCTTGATGCTAATCTATCAGTGGGTGAGGGGAGGCCCTTGTCTGCTTATGATGCAGTTGCATTTCGCGACCGGCAGGCCAGACGAGCCCCGATGTTCAATCCATTGAAATCTGCCCGCCACCCGGTACATTTGAAAGTGCCGCCGCCCAGTACATTCGAAACTGCTGTGGCGTTAATTGGCTGCTCTAACCGACAACCCCCAGCCGCTCGCTATTCTGTTATTCTACGAATTCTTTTAAAGTATTATACCACTTCAAATACGCCGCCTCAGTCAAGTGGATGCCGTCTTTTGTCATTAAGGGAGGTAATTGCCCTTCCTCTTCATATCGGGAATACAAGTCCAGGTAGGGTAGGTCTCTTTCTTTTGCGATGGCGGCAATGATGCGGTTGCGGTCGCGGATTTGGGTATTGTTGCAACTGATGTTGAAGGCTTGGTTGTTGACGGGGAGGATGCTCTGCAGAACCAAAGGGATTCCGGATAAAGCACTTATCAATTGCTTATACTGTTCTTCGAACTCTTCAGCGGACAAGTGCGCCACATCATTGATGCCGGCCATAAGAAAAACGGACGAAGGCCTCAATAGATTTACTTGCTCTGTTCTTTTTATCATCCCTTGTAGGTTGTCGCCCCTCAGGCCGAGATTGCATACTGTTTTATCTGGGAATACCGAGGCGAAATCTCCGTAATATGTCAATGAATCTCCGAAGAAAACGATGTCGGCTTTGATTCGCAGTTGCCCCAGACAGTTGGTCCAGGCCTCTATGCACTTATCTATCGTCAAACTCATTAGAGAGAATGCTCTTCCTTATACTTTTTGGCCAGCAAGTTACATATTCCGGAGCATACCCACCCACTTTGAAAAGCCTAAAGGGACAAAGTATACCTAACGCCTCTCACTACCAAGAAGGCAGTTCGTCTAGAACTTCCTCCACACCATCTTATTCACAATCCCAGTATAGCTCTGGATGATCTTGACGACTTTGGTGGAGACGTTTTCGTCGACGTAGTCCGGGACGGGCGTGCCGTGGTCGCCGGCGGCGCTCATCGCCACGGCGGTGTCCACGGCCTGCAGCAGGCTGCCGGAGTCGATGCCGGCGATGAAGAAGCACGCCTTGTCGAGCGCCTCAGGGCGCTCGGTGGACGTGCGGATGCACACCGCCGGGAAAGGATGCCCTATCGAGGTAAAGAACGAGCTCTCCTCA
>JAFXNQ010000005.1 GCA_017529425.1 Bacteroidales bacterium
AAAGGATAAGCACAGCTACAAGAAATCTGTCATGAACGAGTTTGAATACGAAGAGACTCTGAAAGAATACCGCCAGGAAGGGCTTGAAGAAGGACGTGAAGAAGGCCGTGAAGAAGGGCGCAAAGAAGGACGTGCCGAAGGGCGTGCCGAAGGGCGTGCTGAGGGCCGCAAAGAAGGGCTCGCTGAAGGACGTGCCGAAGGTCGTGCCGAGGGTCGTGCCGAGGGTCTTTCCGAAGGCCGCCGGCAAAGTGCTGCCGCCCTCAAGAAGCTTGGCGTATCTCCAGGTATTATAGCAGAGGCGACTGGCATGTCGCCTGAAGAGATAGAAGATATGTAGAATAAGGGTGGCTCACGCCACCTTTTTTTTACCCGCCAATGATGACATCTACCATTTTCTCAACTGGTAATATTTTTTTAAGTAAGCTCGTTTTTTTAGCTCGTTTTTTATTACATTTGCCAAAATGAATATTAACTAAAATAAATAGCCCAAAATGAAACAGAAACTGTCTTACGTAGCCCCTCAGATTAGGGAGTATACCATCTCACCTGAGAACGCAATCTTAGGAGCCTCAATATTCCCTGAAATAGATATTGAACCTATCGAAATCATTCCACAGGGTGATATTTACTCCGAACCGATGTTCTAGTCATTAAAGTGTCATTATTAATCTAATCCATACTATTATGAAAAGAACTCTCATAGCGGCGATTATGGCCACAGCAGCCATCGCTTTCTCTTGTGCAGAGAGGGAGGAGCCGAGTGATCTTAACGGAGACTCGCTCGTATCAGACCCCATCGCTACTATCGAGGATTTTATCCTTGACGGTACAACCACCAAAACATCGTTATCTATAGGAGATAATAAGGTATTGTTTGCTTTCAATGACGATGACGTTCTGCGCGTCTACCCCGGTTCCAGTCCGTATGGTACCCGTTTCTATGTCGAGGAGAACAAAGGCACATCGTGCATATTCAAAGCAACAGGTTTTAAACTCGTTGAGGGGGAGACTTATGCCGCATTCTATCCCGGCACAAGTACTGATTATTTACAAAATGCAATCAAGGTCGACTTCACTGGCCAGGTTCAGGGTGAAATCGGAGCAGCAGACTTCCTCTACGCAGCCGCCATCAAGCCTGTTAACGGTGCTTGCAGATTTTCCATGAAGCACCTAGGCGCTCTGATGCTGATGGATGTTACTTTTGAAAAGGCTGGCACCTTTAAAGAGCTCTCACTCACCTCATCAAACACTCCGTTTTTCACAGCAGGCACCGTTGACCTTACAGCTGACCCGATCGCTGTCACTGGTACAACCACTTCCAATACCATCACCCTCGCACTCGGTGGCGCTGACGGCATGTCTGTTGCAGCTGGCCAGACCGTCACTTTCTACATGATGATTGCTCCCGTTGATATGTCTAGCAACACAATCACCATGGAACTTAAGAACGGTGATGACGTAATCAGCTCAGAGTTTGTGGGTAAGAACTATGTACCCGGTAAGGCATACATGGTTTCTGCCGATCCTGGTGAGCCCCTGGGCGACCCCATCGACCTGAGTGCAGAGGAGACAGCAAACACCTATATCGTAAGCGAGCCCGGCTACTACTCTTTTGATGCGACCATCGCCGGTAACGGCAAGAAGGTTTCCTGGGTAGCTGCTTTCGCTTCCTACGCATATCCGGAATACAGCGCCCGCACTGGCTTGAAGAAGTTCACCGGTGACGGCGTAGAGGTTATCCTGAACCAGAACAACTGCGTATCCGATGTAAGTTTCGAAGACGGCAGGATACTGTTCAAGGCTACCGGTGCCAAGGGTAACGCCAAGCTGACCCTTACTAACGGTGGCGCAAGGGTATGGACCTGGGTCATCTGGTGTACAGACGAGCCCTCTGTTCACGCCATCACCGTTGACGATGTTGTAACTTATCACATTATGGACCGCAACCTGGGTGCAACCTCAAGCGGTTCTGTCCTTCCTAATTCTATAGAAGATGTGGCCGGTCTGTATTATCAGTATGGCAACCCTCTGGGCTACACCTGGGAAGAGTTTGAAAATGGTGTTCTGGCGCAGATGAATGGTTCCGCCACTATGAAACACGCACTCGCTGATTTCCCCAATAACCCCAACCTTAACTGCACAGTTAATGAGAGGGGCCTCCCTAACGGCGGTGATTACTACTGGTTCTTCCCTGACTTGGATGGGGTTCCGGATAAGACTTTGTATGGCAAGCTCTGGGGCGCCGGCTCTATGGTTTCAGAGGACCTGGAGTTCGGAGATATGACAAAAAAGACCCTGTATGACCCGTGCCCTGCCGGATATAAGGTAATGGGATGGGACACCTTCGAGGGCTACGATGATGTTGAATATTCCAATGCATTCGGAGTATATGTGGCCGTTGATGACGGAGACCTGTTCATCCCTTACAATGGTTTCGCATGGACTATTGAATATGGTTATTATTGGGCAGGCAGAGGCCCTTACCCTTGCACTATTGAAGGTGTGGGCGGCCCCTATGCATCTCTCTGGACTTCCGGCCATAATGGCAAAAATGTAAGCGTCGCTAATGCTTGGGCTGCAAGATCTGCTGACCGTGGCGTTCGCACTAGTGAGGGGTTAGCCGATGGAACCAGCCATATCGTTGCCCGCGGCCTTGGTGTACGTTGCATATTGGACGAGTTTGGGGATGAAGAATAGTGTATTCTAAGCCTGAATTCTATAAAGGGAAAGGGTGGCGAAAGCTGCCCTTTTTCTTTGTTTATTTGATTGTTTGCCATTTTCATTGTTCCTTCATCGCTGATTTTACGAGTAATACCGATTTCATTATGAAAAGGACACTTTTAGCAGCGATGGCTGCTGCAGCCATCGCTTTCTCTTGTTCAGAGAAGGAAGAACCGGACTCACAGAAGGACGACTCATCCATATCTGCCACTACCGCAACCATCGAGGATTTCGTAATTGACGGTTCAACCACTAAAACCACGTATCAGGTGGATTTGGATGGTAAAAAATAACATTTCAGTTTACTGATGGTGATGTTCTGAGAATATGGCCCAGCAGCCACGGCTATGGGACCCGTTTTCGTGCCAAAGCGAATAAAGGTGATTCCTGGATATTCAGGGCAACCGGCTTCAACCTCGTTGAAAACCTGAGTTACTCAGCATTCTATCCGGGCACAAACCGTGAATACGCTAAATATGCGATCAAGGTTGACTACTCCGATATGAGGCAGGATGACCTCGGCTCTGTAGATTTCCTCTACGCCCCCAACACTAAAGTTGAAAACGGCGCCTGCAGATTTACAATGAAGCATCTCGGCGCACTGTTACCAATAAAGATTACGCTCAATGAGGCCGCTCGCGCGACTGAGTTGTCACTCACCTCAAGTGATACCCCGTTTGTCTTGAATGGCAACGTGGATCTGACTGCGGATCCGGTTACAATCACTACTGAAGGAACCACCAATTCTGTTTCCCTTGCACTCGGCACAAAAGCTGACTCTAACGGTATTTCCCTTGATGCCGGCGATACCACTTTCTTTATGCTGATTGCTCCTGTCGATATGACTGGCAACACCATCTTGCTGGAGCTCAAGAACGGTGATGACGTAATCGTCAGCAAAGAGATTGCCGGCAAGAACTACAAGGCCGGAAAGGCATATATGATTGAAGTTGAATAGTTCTTATTTATTTGATTATTTGTTTTATTCTACTTACCTTTAGCGATAGTTTTTGAACGATACCGATAATAATATAATAACTTAATCAAAAGCAAGATGAAAAGAAAACTCTACGTATCACCTGCAATCAAGGAGTATGGAATCTCCCTTGAGAATGCGATTCTCCAGGGCTCAACTACAATCGACCCTGAAGTGAGCATCGACGACATGAATGTCAACAACATCAACAACTGGTAAACCTGCAAAAGAGAAAGATTATGAAAAGAACACTCTTAGCATCGATTCTGGCAACTGCTGCCATCGCTTTCTCTTGTACTGTGGAAGAGCCTGGAAAGAGCGACTCCGTAGTTTTCAACCCCACCGCAACCGTTGCGGACTTCGTACTTGACGGTGCAACAAAGACATCGTTCACAATCAGTGACAACAAGGCGTCATTCGCATTCAACGACGATGACATCCTGCGTATTTATCCTTTAAACCCCGTTGGTGACGGTATCCGTTTCACAGTGAAGGATAACAAAGGTACTTCCTGCGTATTCGACGGTGGCGGCTTCGGCCTTTTCAATGGCCTTTCGTATGCTGCATTCTATCCCGGCAGTGATGAGGTCGTGCCCGATGCAACCGAGATACCCGTGAACTATACCGGCCAGGCGATGGCGGCAATAGATGAATATGACCTCAGCAAAGTTGACTACCTTGTAGCCAGCGTCCCTGCCGTAGAAGGCTCCTGCAGCTTCTCTATGAAACATATCGGCGCACTTATGGTAATGGATGTCACCTTTGAAGAGGGTGGTACCTATACCGAGCTCTCCCTCACCTCAGACAATGCACCCTTCATCACCGAAGGTATCGTTGACCTTACAGCCGATGAGATATCCATCGAGCCCGAAGGCACATCCGCGACAATCACCCTCGCCCTCGGCGGCCCTGACGGCATTTACGTAGAGTCAGGCGAAACTGTACGTTTCATTATGATGATTGCTCCCGTTGATATGTCAGAGAGCACCATCCTGATGGAACTCAAGAACGGTGAAGACGTAATCAGCACAGAGTTTGAGGGCAAAAACTACGAGGCCGGCAAGGCATTCAAGGTTATCGGTTCTCCCGTCGGTCCTGAGGAGCCCCTGGGCGACCCCATCGACCTCAGTGAGAATGAGACTGCAAACACATACATCGTAAGCGAGCGCGGTTACTACTCTTTCAACGCCACAATAGCCGGCAACGGCAAGAAGGTTACCTGGGACACTGGCCATGCTGCTTCCGCATATCCTGAATACAACGCCCGCACTGGCGTGAAGAAATTCAGCGGCGACGGCGTAGTTGTTACCCTGAACCAGAACAACTGCGTATCCAATGTAAGTTTCGAAGATGGCAGGATACTGTTCAAGGCTACCGGCAAGGAGGGTAACGCCAAGTTGACCCTCACAAAGGCCGGTGAATATGTATGGACCTGGGTTATCTGGTGCACCGATACTCCAGCAGTTCTCCCCTTCACCTATGAGGGTATCACTTATAACCTGATGGACCGCAACCTGGGTGCCATCTCAGACGGTTCTGACGCTACTTCAATTGATGATGTAGCCGGTCTGTACTATCAGTTCGGCAACCCTCTGGGCTATACCTGGGAAGAGTTCGAGAATGGTATTCTGGAGGCGAGCAGGAATATGGGCGCCACTATGAAATCCGCACTCGCTGATAATCCCAACGCCCCCAATATGAACGTTACCGGAACACCCGCTTCGACAGGCGCTACTGCCGACTGGTATTGGTTCTGGGTTTACAATTCAAGCAAGGCTAACTCTTTGATGGGCAAGCTCTGGGGCGCCGGAAGCACCTTCAATGACGACCTGCTGTGCGGCTTTGAGAATTCCAAGACCCTGTATGACCCCTGCCCCGCCGGCTATAAGGTTATGGGTTGGGACACCTTCCTTGAATACAACGACGTTGATTACGCCAATGCGTTCGGAGTCTATGTACCCGTTGACGGTGGTGCTGAGTTGTTCATCCCTTATAACGGTTTTGCGTTCTCGAATCAATTTGGCCCCTTCTGGGCAGGAAGAGGTCCTTACCCTGTCACAATAGACGGTGTCGGCGGTCCCTATGCAACACTGTGGACATCCGGTGCCAACGGCAGAAACGTTGGCTACGCTTTTGGTTGGAAAGCAACTGGTGCAACCAGTGGTCAAAGATCTACTGATGCAATGTCCGACGGAACCAGCCATATCGTTGCCCGCGGCCTTGGCGTACGTTGCATTTTGGATGAGTTCGGTGAATAATAGTGTCAACCAGATTTATTCTTACATATTAAAGTTAAGGGTGGCTCACGCCACCCTTTCTTTTTCTTTACTCTGTATTTGATTATTTATCAATTTCTTTATACTTTTAATAAATTGTTTTTAACCTAATTGAAACACAATATGAAAAGGAAATTATTAGCAGCGATTCTGGCAACAACTGCCATCGCATTCTCCTGTACGGTTCAGGAGACAGGTTCGCTCCAGAAGGAGCTCGTAACCGACCCTACCGTGACCATTGCTGATTTCGTTTACACAGGACCGGCCACAAAGACGACCCTTTCGCTTAACGAAAACGTCGCATCGTTTGCATTCACGGCAGGCGACGTACTGCGCGCATATCCCGTATCTCCCGAGATTGGTGACGGCCTCCGTTTCACCATAAAGGAGAACAAGGGCGCTTCCTGTATATTCGAAGGTGACGGTTTCGGACTCGAGCCAGGATTGAACTATGCAGCATACTATCCCGGCGGTAGTGAAACCGTGCCTGATGTAACCGCTGTGCCCGTTGACTTCAGCTCGCAGAGCCAGCCTGCAGCAAGCGAGTGGAACCTCAGCAATGTAGATTTCCTCTACGCTACCGGCATCGAGCCCGTGAACGGCGCTTGCAGCTTCTCAATGAAGCACCTCGGCGCACTGTTAATCATTGATGTCACCTTTGAGACGGCCGGCACTTACAAAGAGCTCGTGCTCACATCATCTATGCAATTCATCGTATCGGGTACCCTTGACCTTACTGCCGACGACGAGAGTGGTTTATTTGCTTATGATGTAAATGAAGATTTAGCTGATTCAATTACTCTGACACTCGGCGACGCGAATGGTATGTCAGTTGAGGCCGGCCAGACAGTCACCTTCTTTATGATGATGGCACCCGACGATATGCAGAGCGAAGCCGACCTGACCGTAACCCTCACCGATGTTGACGGCAACGACTCAATCATCAAGGAGGGTCAAGGATTTAATTTCGAGTCCGGCAAGGCATACAAGTTTGGCTGTACGGTAGAAGCACCTCTGCCCGGAATTAACCTCAGTGCCGAGGAGACCGCTAACAGCTACATCGTAAGCGAGGCAGGTGACTATTACTTCTCCGTTGATGTGGCTGGTAATGGCGCTGCCGGCGTAATGCCTAACGTAGCGGGTAATTTCTATCCTGCCGGGGGAACTTATAATCTTCCTCTGGGCGTTTTGGCTTCTGCGCCTTTCGCCGTTCATTTTAACGAAAATAACTGCATTGAAAATGTAGTATATCATCCGGAACATAATGCTATCTCTTTCCACGCTACCGGTAACGAGGGTAATGCTAAGATCTCTGTCAATGGCACCAACGGAGTTCCGATGTGGACTTGGCTTATCTGGTGCACAGACCAGCCAGATACGTTTACATATACCACTGATATGGGTAACAGCATCACAATAATGGACCGTAACCTGGGTGCAACGATGGCATCGATCAGCGAGGTCCAGTCTGAGAGTGACATTGCTAAACTCTGCGGCCTTTATTATCAGTGGGGACGTCCCATACCGTTTATAGCAGATCAGCTTTCAACTGGTACTTCCTTTACTGGTGAAACCGCTATTTCTCAAGCATTCACTTTCTACTATCCTACCTTCCTTATGTATTCGGCCTCAAGTTGGTATGCTCCTTTCAACTGGGGTGATGCAACTTTAGGCGGCTTTACAAAGGGAAGCGTTTCTAATTTGTGGGGTAATAACAATGTTGAATCAGTTACATGGCGTCCTGTCGGAAATATTCAGAAGACAATCTACGACCCCTGCCCTCCTGGATATCAGGTGGCTCCTGCTGACTTTATGCACGGCTTTACAAACACGAATGCCAGTGCAGACCTGACAGCTGATAACTGGGGTGTTTACAGGGCAGTTAACGAAGGCACTGTTTACTTCCCGTACAATGGAAAATGCTCTACTACCGGTATGTGTTCCCGCTGGAACGACAGCCGTATGGTCAGCCTTAGCGCTGAAGCAGATGCTAACGATGGCTGCAGTGTCTGCATCTGGTCAAGCGGCAGTGACAATGGCTGTTATGGCTGGGGGTGGACTGCTAATTATTCCGGACAGACAAGTGCAGGCTGCAGTACTGCAACTGCCGCCGGTTATTGGGCTAAAGGTATCCGCTGCGTTGCAGACGGCAAATAGTGCTCTTCACCTCATTCAATAAAGCAAAGGGTGGCTCGCGCCACCCTTTCTTTTTTGCCATAATATCATATCTTTCATATATTTGTGAAGATGATATGACTATATATGAAACTATTGAGATTCTGTTACCTCGCGGTTATTGTCCTCTTTGCCGTAGGATGCAGTACTGCTGACAATATCTCCCCAGACAAAAGTATCAGGGAGTTTATCTTCAATCTTGAAGATTTCGAACCTGATGCCGCGACCAAAACAAATACTTTCATATCCGGGAGCACAGTCACATCCACCTGGAGTGAAGGCGACAGAATAGGAGTATTCCCCGATATGGGCGGCGATCAGGTATCCTTCACAGTTACAGAAGGCGCAGGCACGGGTAGTTGCACATTCAACGGCCACGGCTGGGCGCTGGTATCTGCGGCAAAGTATTCTGCATACTATCCCTTCAGCAAAGAGAACTACGGTGATTCCGATGCGTACAAGAATGTAGCAGTTTCTTACGAGGGCCAGAGCCAGACAAGCAAGGGAATCTTCAGCGTGGGCGATTTCGATATAATGGCCAGTACCAAAGCCGTACCCTCGTTTTCCGGTTCCAACAAGATAGGCGGTACTTGCACATTCCTTTTCAAGCACCTTGGCGCCCTTCTGGTAATTGACGTAACGTTCCCAAAGGCTGCCACCTTGAGCTCTCTGGAACTGGTTTGCAGCAATGACGTCTTTCCGGAAGCCGGAACTGTGGACCTTTCGCAGGAAACTGCTCAAATCACTCCCGACGCCTGGAGCAACACCCTGGGTCTGAGTCTTGGAGGAATGTCCGTTGCTGCAAACGAGACGGTGCGTTTCTTCCTGATGTCAGCTCCCGCCGACCTGGCTTCTGAGAAACCCTCCGTGAAGGCTGTAACTACAACCGGAGAGGTATTTATCAAGAGTCTGCCATCGTTCTTCAATCTGATGGCGGGGAAAGCTTACTCCGTTTCTGCCGTGCTCGAGAGCGACCCTGACGACGGTCTTCCCGCAACCATTCATAACGGCGACCGTATCCTGGTCACAAACCAGACGGTTGAGCAATTCCTGACCGAGGTCAGATATGCAACCAAAGATTATTCATCCACATCGGTGCTGAACTACCCGGTAGCACCGGGAGAGTCCGATATCCCGCCCTCCTTTACTATAAGATGGCAGCAGGACGCATCTGCAACAGCACTTGTGGCCACCTTGTGGGAAGATGACTGGAGCCGCGAGTACCCGGTTTCTGCCACGGCAGAACCCCACGTTGTGATTTCTAACCTCAGGCCGGGGGCAAGTTACCATTACCGCGTCCAGGCCGCCTCATCAGACAAGGTCTTGACAGAGGGACATTTTGAAACCTATGGCCATCTGCATCAGGTGTTCTTCGGTTCCACAGTACGCAATGCCCGCGATCTGGGCGGCTGGACAACCACCGACGGCCGCAGAGTTAAATTCAGGAAGCTTTATCGCGGAGGCAAGATGAGTCCCAAGCACCTCTCTTCTGAGGGTAAAGCAGATTTGCTTGCAGAGGGCATCAGGGCACAGCTGGACCTCAGGGGCGACGACCGTATCAGCTCCTGCGCCTTCGGCAGCCAGTATTCTTTTTATGCCCCGTATCTTACCGCCGGATATCTCACTATGCTGGGGGACGGTGAGAAGACAAAAGCCTGCTTTGAATTTGTGGTGAATTGTCTCAGGGCAGACAAGCCAGTCTATTTCCACTGCTCTGCAGGCCGTGACCGCACCGGCACGATGGCTATGCTGCTGCTTGGCGTGCTCGGCGTCCCCGAGGGAGACATCTCCCAGGAATATGAGCTCTCACTGTTCGCGCCCACCGGCTGGAGCAAGACAGAGAGCGAGACAACTGTTCAGACCAGGCTTAAATCATACAAGACCACTGCCAATTATATATGGAGCCTCTCCAACGGGAACTCCTTCCGGCAATGCGTCGTGACATATCTCTTATCTATAGGTGTCTCCCAGACCGATATCGACGATTTCTGTGGAATAATGCTCGAATAAAACAATATGAAGCCAACCAGATTATTTACCGTCGCTGCCGTTGCTATTCTTGCAATAGGCTGCAGCGCCCCCGACAACAACACGTCTGACGACAGCATCAGGAAGTTTGTCTTCAACCTTGAGGACTTTGAGCCCGATCTCACTACCAAGACGACCACGGTCATCTCCGGCTCGTCCCTCTCTTCCCTCTGGAATGAGGGTGACAAAATCGGCGTCTTTCCCGATTTGGGCGGCGACCAGGTCTCTTTCACAGTTTCGGAAGGGCGGGTTCCGGCAGTTGTACATTTGACGGCCACGGCTGGGCGCTGGTGTCTGCGGCCAAGTATTCCGCTTACTACCCCTTCAGTGCCGGCAACTACGGCGATGCCGACGCCCTCAAGGGCATAGAAGTATCCTACCTCGGGCAGAGTCAGGCAGCAAAGAACACCTTTGGCGTGGGCGCCTTTGATTATATGGCCTGCACCAAGGCTCTCCCCTCTTTTACCAACTCCAACAGTCCCGGCGGGACATGCACATTCAATTTCAGACATCTCGGCGCCCTGCTGGTACTTGACATCACCTTCCCGAAGGCGGCGGATCTTTCCTCCCTGGAGCTGGTTTGCAACAATGACCTCTTCCCTGAAACCGGAACAGTCAACCTCTCTCAGGAAACGGCAGAAATCACCCCTGCTGCAATAGGCGGCACCCTGGCGCTTGGCCTGGGCGGCATGCATGTAGCGGCGGGAGAAACGGCCCGTTTCTTCATGATGTGCGCCCCTGCAGACCTAACTTCGGAGTTGCCGACAGTCAAAGTCACCACGACGACCGGTGCGGTAATGTCCAAAAAGCTTGGATCTTCATACAGGCTCAAGGCGGGGAAGGCTTACTCTTTCTCCGCTGCTTTGGAGAGTACCGTTCAACCTACCGAGGAGGTGATTTCGCTGGCACAGGAGAGTCTCTCAATCAATTATCCTTTCAACACCGTTCAGTTGCAGGTTACATCCAACATAAGCTATACGCTGAGCATCGTAGAAGGCGGCGACTGGATAAGCGTCACCAGCTATAACCGTATAACGCCCACTTTGGATGTCAAGATAAACAACTCTTCAAGCGACCGTACCGCCATCCTCCGCCTCAAATCCAATTCTTCCGCTCTCACAAAGTATGTAACCATAACCCAGAGCTGCCCACCGGCGGGTTCCCCGATTCCGGTAAGCCATATTATGCCTTGTTGCCGATGGAATAACTATGGCACGACATTCCTTGTGAACAACACCTGGATTTCGTACCACGATTATAACGACATTTCCCAGTGCCGTTCCATTCTCAAGACAATTGCGAAAGCCGGAATCAGGGTGGTATGCGTAGATTTTACAAACCAGGCGCAGTGGGATTCCCAGTGGGAAAGCGACAATTTCAAGGGGAGGCTTGAGAATATAGCGCAGGTATGCGGCGAGATAGGTATGGAGTGGTTCCTGTTTATAGGTAATCTAAGCACTCCCAATATAGGCTACTGGAACGGCATAGCAGAGAAAATCTGGAACAGTTATGCCCGCCTAAACCATTACCACTACAAGGACGGCAGGCCGATGCTGCTGGTCTTTATGCCCGGAAGCCAATACACGTCTGCCATAAACAAAGCTTCTGCAGCTGACAAGACATATCTCAACAACGGTGATAAATTCACCATCGGAACCTGTCAGGTCAACAGCGCCATAACTCCCAGAACGACCGATGGCTGGGGATACCGCAACTATTCCCAGAGCAGCGACGGCGCCGTGCGCTTCGTATGCCCCAACAGCGGAGTCGCTCCGGAGACCTGGGCAAGGATAGACGCCGACACATGGAGTTCCCGTATGGACTGGGGCCTGCAGGCCACCAGGTATATTGTGATAGGCTCTTACGACGACACCTGCGACTCCATTTTCTGGGGAATCGCCGACGTGAGCGCCAGCACAACCGACTGCCACAAGAACTCAGCTACCATAAACGACCCCTACGTTTATTACAATATCGTCAAAGAGAAGCTTTTGGGAGAATAATAAAACACACATAGACAAAAAAGAAAGGGTGGCGTGAGGCCACCCTTAACTTTATATAGATATATACCTGATATTACTGCTTCATGCAGCGAACGGGCATACCGCGGGAGATGATATGAGAGTGGTCCTCGCCGCTGCCTGCGCGGTCGGGATCCTTCTTGTAAATCATATAGCTCCAAGCCATGTTGGCGTTGTTGTGAGCGGATGTCCAGAGGTAGCAATAAGTCTCGGGAGCCATCCAGGTGTAACCGCCTTGATGAACATTACCGGCATAAGGGATATAGAGAGAGCCGTTTGAGCCAGCGATATAGATACCTGTCTCATCTGCAGTGAAGTTGTCAAAGTCGGTTGTACTGTTGTAGCCTAAGAGCACATCGTAAGCCATCACCTTGTATCCTACAGGGCAAGGGTCATAGAGGGTCTTGAACGATGCGGTACCGGGCTGACGGGTGAATGTTGCACCCCAGGTGTCACCTGCGCCGGAGCCGTAAGCACCCCAGAGGAATGCATAAACCTGTCTGGGATTTGCAGTGGCTGCCCACATGTTGAACCAGGTCCAGTCGCCTGCATTGCCACGGTCGCAATAAGGAACAGAAGGAGAATAAGCCAACTCATCTACCATACGGTAACCATCACGGCTTGCATTGTTCCACTCAGCTACGGTATAACCGATAGGATCGCCGAACATATAGTACAGGCCATAGTTAGCTTCTGTGATACCAGCCTCTGCTGTTGTTGCGCCGATGTTGCGGTCAAGGAGAGTGTAGCTCTTTGTACCGTCAGAAGTGGGGATGGTAACTTCTTCGGGCTGGTCTGTGCACCAGATTGTCCAAACCCATACGCCGTCGTCGTTGGCATCTCTCATCTGGATTTTGGCAACACCCTCGGCGCCGGAAGCAGTGAAGTAAATCTTACCATTGGCGATAGTAACATCGGAGATACAGTTGTTCTGGTTCAGGGGAACGCGTACATAATAGCCCTCTGCAAGGGCAGCAGAATTGTTGGCAGGATAAGAAGCAGCAAGACCTACTGCACCCAGGATACCTGCCGGCTGAGCTATCACACCGTTACCTGCAGCGGTGCAGTTGAAGTAGTAGTTACCTGCCTCGCTTACGATGTAGGTGTTGGCCATGCCCTTTGCGCTGAGGTTAGTCATAGGGGTAGTGCCAAACTCAACAGCCTTGCCAGCCTCGAAGTTGAGACCTGCGCCGTCCTTGGACAGTACGATGTTGCCGTCAGCATCGTAAAGCCTAAGGGTCAGGCTTGCGTTGCTCAGGTCAACGGGGGGAACCATCATGTAGAAGGTAACGGTCTGGCCAGCCTCAACTGCCATGCCGCTCTCGCCGCCGAGGTTGAGGGTGAGCCTGTCAGTTGTTTCAGTGGCAGTCAAAGCCACCTCGCTTGCTGTCAGGTCAACAGTACCTTTAACGGGGATAGTGCTCTCAGATGCCTTCAGAACGAGTTTCTTGTAAGTGTCTGCAGTCTGGAAAGTAACGTTCATGATGAGCAGTGCGCCAAGGTGCTGCATTGAGAAGTTGCATGCGCCGCTTGCAGGCTCGATGCCGGTAGCATAGAGGAAGTCAACATCGCTGAGATTCCACTCGCTTGCTGCGGGCTGGCTCTGTGCGCTGAAGTCAACGGGAACTGCAGTCACTTCGGGAACTTCTTCAGAATTTCCGGGATAATATGCAGCATAAGCCTTTCCGGCCTCAAGACCGAAACCGGCACCTTCGAATACACAAGCAGTACCGCTGGTATTCTTAACGGTGAAACGGAGACCGTCACCATCAGGGAGGGGATATGCACGCAGTACGTCGCTTGCTGCAAATGCAAACGATGCTACGTTGTTCTCAAAGTTGGCGGTTGTCTTGGTTGCAGGACCGTCATAAACAAAGCTGGCAATTGTTGCCGCGGGGTTCATAGCGACAGAGTTGTCCTTTGCAGGCTCCTCCATCGTACAGGAGAAAGCGATGGCTGCGGTAGCCAGAATCGCTGCTAAGAGAGATTTCCTCATAATCTTTTTTGATTACCAGTTGTTGATGTTGTTAACATTCATGTCGTCGATGCTCACTTCAGGGTCGATTGTAGTAGAGCCCTGCAGGATTGCGTTCTCAAGGGAGATTCCATACTCCTTGATTGCGGGGGATACGTAAAGTTCCTTTTTCATTTTTAATTGATTAGTATTAGGTGTATATAATTAACTCCGAAGGTAGGAAGAAATAATCATATAATCAAATAAATAGACAAAAAATTAAGGGTGGCATTGAGCCACCCTTAATTTATAGAATACAGAATAAGGATTATTCAGCTACGCAGCGAACACCCATACCACGAGCAACGATATGGTCGGTAACTGTTCCACCACCTGCACGGTTTACATCTTTGCTGTAGCAGTTATAGAAGTAAGCCATGTTACGGTTGTTGTGGCCGGAAGTCCAGAGAGCAGTGTAATGGGCGGTGTCACCATCGGGAACATAACCACGTCCCATCCAGAAGTTACCGCCTTCCCAAGCGCAACCGTTGTAAGGGAAGTAAACAGAACCGTCAGAACCATTCTTGTACCAACCATACTGGTCACCGGAATCAGAAGCGCTAATTGAGAAGTCGATAGGAACTACCTTGTAACCAACAGGGCAAGGGTCATACATAGTCTTGGTAGCAGCAGGACCACGGTTCAAAGAAGCGTCACCTGCGGAGCCGCCGCCCCAGAGAAGACCGTAGAGCTGGTTTGCAGATCCTGAGTAAGGATTGAACCAATAGTAGTCGCTGGAGATGTCGAGATAAGGTTTTCTATATTTTGCAGCACCGGCGATACCGTCAACCATTCTCCAACCCTTGCTGTTAACACTTGCAGCAGAAAACTCATCCCAAGTAAAGCCGGTAGGGTTGCCGTATTGATAATACAGACCGCAAACCTCGTCGAGACTGTTGTTAGAATTTGTAGGATCATCGAAGGTAGCCCTGATTGCACCAAGGTTACGGTCCATTATCTGATAAGTAAAGCCCCAGGAAGAAGCATCAGTAAGAGTAATGATGCTGGGAGCGTCGGTGCACCAGATGTGCCATACCCAAGCGGGATCATCATTAGCAGCATCCATCAGGAGAAGCTGGGCATTACCCTTGGCACCAGTAGCGGTGAAGTGGATAAAGCCGTCAGCGTAATAAACGTCTTCAACGCAGTTGTTCTGGTTCAGAACTACGCGTACGTTTCCGCCGGCAGGCAGAGAGCTTGTGTATGCGCCGTTGACATAAGGCCAGCAGTTAGCATTGACAAAGTTTTTAGCGGCAAAATTCACAGTCTGGCCGTTACCGCCAACGGTAGCGTCAAAGTAGTAGTCACCAGCTGCGCTTACGATGTAGCTGTTGGCTGTTTCCTCTGCGCTGAGGTTAATCTCTTCAGCAGCGGGAGCCTCGGGGGTGCCGGCAATCTGCACTGCGTGACCAGCCTGGAAGTTGGCACCGGTGCCTTCTTTTACGATAACATTGTCGTTGACGTCGGTGAGGGTCAGGGTGATTGCAGCGTTGCTCATATCAACGGGAGCAACCATCATGAAGAAACGTACGGTCTGGCCTGCAGTAACTTCCATACCATTCTGGCCGCCGAGTGCGAGGGTGATGGTGTCAGAAGTTCCTTCGGGTTCGAGAGCCACGACATCCTGAGTCAGGTCAACGACACCTTCGGTGATGAAGGGCATGTCGGAAGAGAGTGCGAGCTCTTTATAAACACCGGCTTCGGTGAAGGTAACATCCATAATAAGGAGTGCACCGAGGTGTTTCATAGAGAAGCTGCAAGCACCGTTTACGGGAGCGATGCCGGTAGCATAGAGGAAGTCAGCCTCGCTGAGGTTCCACTCGTTGGCTGCAGGCTGGCTCTGGCCGGTGAAATCAACGGAGATTTCGGTTACATCGGGCACATTGTCGTCACCGCCGGGATAGTATGCTGCATACTCCTGACCTTCAAGAAGGCCAAAGCCTGCTCCTGTGAACTCGCATGCAGTGCCCTTGCTCTGCTTAACGGTAAAGCGCAGACCGTCACCCTGCTCGGGAGCAACGGGGTATGCGCGCAGTACATCAGATGCTGCGAATGCAAAAGACGCAACATTGTTGTTCAGAGAGAAGGTTGTTTTGGTAGAAGCGCCGTCGAAAACAAAGTTCTCGATGGTTGCAGTGGGATTCATCACCACGGAACCGCTCTTCTTCTCATTCTCTTTCACACAAGAAGAAGCGATGGCTGCAATTGCCAGAATAGCTGCTAAAAGTGTTCTTTTCATAGTCTTTGAATTACCAATTGTTGATGTTGTTTACATTCATGTCGTCGATGCTCACTTCAGGGTCGATAGTAGAGCCCTGCAGGATTGCATTCTCAAGGGAGATTCCATACTCCTTGATTGAGGGGGATACATAAAGGTCTCTTTTCATAATGTTTGTAAATCAGGTTAATATTAAAGTACGTTTATATTAAATTAATAGGTCAGTATGCTCCAATAAGTGCTCCATGCCCCGTGGGCGCGGTCTGTCGCATCGGCAGGGCTGTATGCATACGACACGTACTGAGTCTTGCTCAGGTTTACGTGACCCAGGCCGTCGCCGCTCACACCCATATTGTGGGCGTATTTGACGACATTGCCGGTGACGTCGCCGAGATAGGTGAACGTGAGACCGTCTGTAGATGTCCATACGGACAGGCGGCTGTTTGCCGTGATACGCCAGGATGTATGGAATGCATAGAAGAGGTCGTAATCTTCAACATACTTCACGTCGCAGCTGTCATATGAGTGGGCAAGACTCGCCGCAGCCGCTCCTTCGCGCTCTGCAAGCGCCGCCTTGTCAACTGCGGTGCCGTGGAAGGTGAGGCTGCCGGGCCAGTTTGCATTGCTGCGGGAAGCAGTCGCAACCTTGGTGAGCGGTGTACCGCCGTCGTCGTAAGTATAATACAGGAATATCGTATCGTCTTTGACCACGATGCTGGGTTCACCTATGCCCCACTTGCCGGCAGGACCGTTGTATTCTATGATAGGCTCGGCATTGCCGCCCCACCCTGAGCCGTTCCAGCGCTGCCATGGACCGCTGGGTGACGTGCTGCGGGCAATGAACAAGTCGTTCTCAAGACCTTGGAGCCCGCCGTCGGAAGAGGTGTTTGTAGTGGAGGTGTATCCCATATAGTAATAGCCGTCGAAGAATGCCGCACCGGGATCGCATACGCTCCACCAGTCTTTCGAGCCTGTTGCGCCTCCGGTCATCACTGTCTGCTCTGCAGTCCAGCTCTGGCCGCCGTCGGATGTGCGGCGCCACTTGAATTCATCGGCACGTCCGCCTGTACCGGGAGCTGCGAACCATGCGTCTATGGTTCCGTTATCGTTCATTATGATTGAAGGTCCGTAACGGTATTTATAGTTACCGGTCGTAGTGTATATGGTACGTCCTTCACCGGCCACGGGCACACTGAGCGTGAGTCCGTCCTGTTCCACCTTGACAACGGCGCTCTTTGTGGCACCGGTCAGTGTGATATTTCCTTTGCGCAGTGAGCTTGTGTTGTTTATGGTCGTGCGGTATGTGTATTGCGTCGTGTTGCCGTCAACGGCGTTGGAGCTTACAAGGGTCAGCCAGTCCACACTGGGGGTAATGGTGTAAGCTTCAGTGGCTTTGACGGTGAATGTGATGTCGTTCGCGCCGTATCCGGGATAGAACGCGGCGGGAGTCGTCTTGAGGGTGGCCACAGGAGTCTGAGATGCCACCAGAGTGGTAGAAATGGACCATGACTTGCCGGCTTTGAGGTTCTTTGAGCCGGACAGCTGCTTGGTCATTTCATAACCGGTGGTTGTAGTAGCCTTGACCGTGGGTCTCTCGGCAAGCAGGTTGGCGGGAGCGCACATCATATAGAAGCGGACCGTCTGACCAGCCGACACGGACATGCCGTCGAGGTCAAGAGAAAGGGAATTGCCCATTGCGGTGGGGGTGATTGCAGGGGTTTCCTGAGAAAGGTCCACAACTCCAGTCTGCGGGAAGAGGGCATCCTCGCAAACCAGCTCCAAAGTGCTGATGAAGGCGGCCTGCGGGAAAGTCACATCCAGGATGATGAGACCGCCGAGATGGCTGAAATTGAAGGTGCAAAATCCGCCGGGCTTGGCAGGGTTGTCGAAAACGGGCTCGGCGCCGGTGCATGCAAGGAAATCAAAATCGCCTACGCTGAAGACGCCCTTCTCTGTCTGGGCCTGCCCCAGATAAGAAACTTTTACGTTCTTGTAAGCATTAGCATCGCCATAATTTTCTTTGCTGAAAGGATAGTATGCGGAATACTTTGCAGTCGATACCAGAGCCCAGCCGTGGCCGTCGAAAGAACAGGTACTTGTACCGGCACCGGAGGAAACAGTGAATGAAACCTGGTCACCGCCCATATCGGGGAAGACGCCGATCTTGTCGCCGGCATCCCAGGTAGAGGAGATGTTCGACCCCGAAACGGCCGTAGTCACCTTGGTGGCGGCATCATCGGGTTCAAATTCTGGGATAACGAACTCGATTCTACTGTCAGAACCTTCCCGGGGTTCATCCAGGGAACAGGAGTTTGCCCCTGCCAGAACTGCCAGCAGTGCAAACGATGCTAAAACGATTTTTTTCATATTTTATTGAATAGATTTCCTTAGGCGCAAGTTACAAACAATTAAAAGAATTACAAACAAATCATGAAAAATTCTGGACTTTGTGCCTGAGTTTATCATACTCGCTGTCTGCTTTGACTTTATCTATCGTTGCCTTTACGATTTCAAATATTTCGCTCCCGTCGGTGAAAACTGCCGGGGCAATGAACGTCACCCTGTCCTCATCAAGCAACTGTCTGGCCTTGGCCATCTTGGCATCTGAATCATAAACGGCAATGGCGTTGCCCCCAAACATGGTCACTATCTTCATGCAGGGGATGTCAGTAGTACCGTCGCCAAAATAGATCATATTGCTGAACGGGACAGGCTTGTCCTCGTCCGGGATACTCTCGTTTACCAGACGGTTGTCGGCGATATCCATGATACCTTTGGTAATCTTGAAGAGGAACTGCGTCTTTGCAGTGAAGTCCACAGCCACCGCCGGCCACTCGGCATTCCCCTTGTCGTTGTAGAGGAATGCGCTGGCAAACACTTTCTTGAATTCTGCACCGATTGGAGAACCTTCTATCATCTCCGTTAGGCCGGAAGATATGATGTAGTGCTCCACCGTGACCCCTACCGCGGCGCCATAGCCGTTTACCAGGGAGAACCACTCCCTAACACCGGGATACAGCTCTATATTGCGGCCAAACTCCACAAAGGATTCGCGCTTTAGCGGGATAGAGGCCTTGCGAGCCTCGTCTATCATGATTTTCATATATGCGAGGATTCCGTTCATCTCCTGCTCCTCGCTTATGGAGTTGCTCCGCCCCCAGAACTCCTCCGGGGACTTGCCCAGAGCCTGGATAAGGCCGTACTCCTGCATATTGCCTGGCGACAGAGTACCGTCAAAGTCGTATACCAGCGCAACTTTAGTACGCTTGTTGTACATATGTTATGATAAAAAAGTTATGCGAACTGCTCTTTGAGTTTAGCCAGCTTGGCGTCGGCATCTGACCCGGTTACTCCAAAGTAGAACTTGATCTTTGGCTCGGTTCCGGACGGGCGGACAGAGACTATGGTACCATCCTCAGAGAGGAACTGGAGCACATTGCTCTTCTGCAGGCCGGTCTTTGCCGTATCAAGATAGTCGATGACCTCGACCACCTTGCTGCCCAGCAGCTCTTTGGGGGGATTGGCGCGGTAATCTTTCATAATCCTTTGGATCTCTGCGGCGCCCTCCTTGCCGGTACGGTAGATGCTGGTGAGGCCCTCCTTGAAATAGCCAAACTCCTTGTAAATCTCCTGCAGATAGCCGTAAACAGTCTGGCCGCGATCCATAAGCCATGCCGCACACTCTGCAAGCAAGCCGCAGCTTGCTGCAGAATCCTTGTCGCGGACAAAGTCACCGGGGTTGAAACCGTTGCTCTCCTCCCCTCCTCCTATGTATACGCGCTTTCCTTCGTTCTCACGGACAATAGTGGCGATGTTCTTGAAACCTGTGAGCACGCTGTACAGCTGCACTCCGTATTTTGCACAGATGGCATCTGCCAGGCGGGTGGATACGATTGTCTTGACCATATACGGGTCACCGGTCTTGAGCTTGCCAAGTTCGCTCCAGCGCTCCAGCATATAAGCGAACAGTATGCTCAGGATCTGGTTGCCGTTGAGCAGGGTAATCTTACCCTCGTTGTCACGGACAGCCACGCCGATACGGTCGGCGTCGGGGTCGGAGGCCAGCACAAGGTCGGCACCCACCTCATCTGCCTTCTCCATGGCCATCTTCATGGCGCCGGGCTCCTCAGGGTTGGGAGATACCACGGTGGGGAAATCTCCACTGTTTACATCCTGCTCCGGGACGTGGATAACATTCTTGAAGCCCATCTTGTCCAGGAAAGGATAAACTGTGCGGCTGCCGGTGCCGTGGAGCGGGGTGTAAACTATCTTCATATCGCTGTGACGCTTCACGCTCTCGGGCGACAGCATAAGGGTGTAGATAGAATCCAGGAAGGCTTTGTCCACCTCCTTCCCTATCATCACCGGCTTCAGGGCGGGGTCGTCGTTAAATGCGACCTGCGACGGGTCGGTTATCTTCTCCACCTCTGCGATGATGTTCTTGTCGTGCGGCTCCACAATCTGTGCGCCATCCTCCCAGAACACCTTATAACCGTTATACTGCTTGGGATTGTGCGATGCGGTTATCATGATGCCGGCGTTGCAACCCAGATGACGGATAGAGAAACTCAGCTCCGGCGTGGGGCGGATATCCTCAAAAAGATAGACCTTGATACCATTCTTGAGCAGTACGCCCGCAGTGATGTCGGCAAAGAAGCGGGAATTGTTGCGGCAGTCGTAAGATACGACCACCGATGTCGGCTTGCCGCCAAAGAGCTGTTTAAGGTAGTTTGCAAGGCCCTGGGTAGCCATACCCACGGTATACTTGTTCATCCGGTTTGTGCCGACTCCCATAACTCCTCGAAGGCCACCGGTACCGAACTCCAGGGTGCGGTAAAAACGGTCTTCAAGCTCTTTGGGGTCGCCCTTTATGAGTTCTGCGACCTCGGCGCGGGTAGCAGCGTCAAAACTTTCGCCAAGCCAGCTTTTGGCAACGTCCAGGTAAGTCTTTTCCATATAAGTATTGATTTATGATTATTTTATTCTTAAAACTTCTGGCAGATCCTGCTCCAGCAGATAATTATACCAGAACCTCATATTCTGCATCTCAAAGTGGCGCTGCTGGCTGCCGCGGTAGCCGTGCATGCCGCCGGGATAGAGCATCAGTTCAAAATCCTTCCCCTGGCTCTGCAGTTTATCTATCACCTGCAGGGTATTCTGCATGTGGACATTGTCGTCTCCGGTGCCGTGGGTTATACGCACCATATTGGTTTTATCGCCGCGGTATTTGCCAAGCCTGTTCACAACTGCAGAGGCCTCATATCCGGCCGGGTTATCCTCCGGACGCTCCATATAGCGCTCGGTATAGTGGCTGTCGTACAGCTGCCAGTCATACACGCCGCCGCTGGCAATCGCATACTGGAAATAATCGTTAGCCTCACAAGCCGCAAGCAGCGCCATAGTGCCGCCGTAAGAATAACCCTCAATACCCACCTTCTTAGGGTCGATATAGGAGAGATTTGTAAAATATTTTATGCCGTCTATCAGATCTTCAACCTCCGGGACTCCAAGTTTGAGATATGCGGTATTGACGCCGTAGCGCCCCAGATGACCCGCAGAGCGGGTATCGAGCCTGACCTGGACGACCCCGTGGTTTGCCCACCACTGAGATTCAAGATTAACCGGAGCATAGCGGTCATACACCTGCTGGCTGTCCGGTCCGCCGTAGATATCCACCTTAACCGGATACTGGGTCTTGCCTGAACGGTCCATATCCACCGGCCAGATTACAGAGGCGGGAATCTTGCTGCCGTCACGCATAGTAACATAAACTATCTCCCGCTCGGCAATCTTGAAATAATCGTAAAGATTCCCCTTGCTGTCAAATATCACCGCCACGTTGCGGTCCTTTACGGGACGGAGCTTGTGGAGTTCAATCTCCACATCCTTGTGCGGAGTATGGCAGTTGGAGAGAGTCGCATATACATAGCGGCCGTCCCCCTCCACCCTCACATTTGTGAAATCATAGTCGCCAAAGGATATCCTCTCCACAGCATTGCTGGAGAGGTTTATGCGGTAGATGTCGTTGCGCAGCGTAGACTCCGCGCCGCGGGCGGTAAAGAACAGGAACTTTTCGTTGAGGAAGATAAGTCTGATGCCCCAGTAATTCTTGCTGTCATCTACATAACGTGTGGTCTTGCCGTCGTAAGAGAGAAAGCAGATATGCTGCCATTGCCCCTTCTCGCGCACCATATAGACACCCTTGGAGTTACAGAGAACTTCACTGAGCCAATCCACCCAGGTAGCCTGGTGCTCGCTGTAAACCTGAGCCTTCTGACCGTAAAGCGGGTCCACGCTATAGATTACCATATCGTCCTGGGAGCGGTCCATCCAGGGTACCAGGAGCCTCTTTCCCTTATTATCCCAGAAAGGGGTGCCGAGATACTGGTCGCGCAGCGGGTTAAAGTCAGCCCATACGATGGTGTCACCGTTTACGCTCACAAACCCCAGTTTCACCTCCGGATTTGGGTCTCCCGCCATCGGATAGCGGGTCATGCGGAGGCTGCCGTGCTGACCGGCGGCATCAAAAATTGGGAACTCCGGAACGTTGGAGTCATCAAAACGGTAAAATGCAAGCACCTTGCTGTCCGGACTCCACCAGAAAGCGCGATAGCGGCTCTTCCTGCCGAATATCTCCTCATAATAAACCCACGATGCCCGGCCGTTGCCCACTACCTTGCTGCCGTCGTAGGTGTGACGGTTTATCTTGCCGGAAGCCACTTCCATTGTATAGAGGTCACCCTCCAGGGTATAGGCTATGTGACGCCGGTCGGGGGAATATGTGGGATTCTCCCACCCAGGGACCAGCTCCGGAATCTGCGCCTCGGCGGCTTTGGCCAACGAGCCGGTGCGGACATTGATGACCCCTGCCGGAAGATTGCCGGAAATCAGTTGCTCTTCTGTAAGGGGAATCTTATCCTGGGCATAAACAGGAACTGCAGCCGACGCCAGAATCATTGTAAGAATCACGGTTAAAACTGAAAGCCTTTTCATAGGGTAACTATCTCTTAAAACAATTATCGGGGAAATTTACTAAAAAAACTTTTTCACTGGAGCGGGTAATCGCAGTATATAGCCATTTTATATCATCTAAAGTGACCTCATCGCCCCAGAAAGGGTTATCGATATACACGCAGGGCCATCCCCCGCCCTGCGATTTGTGGCAGGTGATGGCGGTGGCATATTTTATTTGCAGTGCGTTGAAGTATTTATCTTCTCGAACCGCTTCGTAGCGTTTCTTCTTGGTGGGGATATCATCATAATCGGCCCAGACCCCGTCAAAAAGGGCCTGCTGCTGCGCCGCGGTGAGTGCTGCCGCCTCGCTGGTGAGGGTATCCAGGATTATCTTGGCGGTTATCTCCAGGTTGTCGTAATCGGGAAATGAAAGGGTAGCCTGGGCAAAGTGCAGGCCATAGCGCTCCTCATATTTACTGACCTTGATAAGACGGGCCATATCGCCGTTGGCAATAAAGAAATCTTCATCGTCCAGCTTCTCCAGGAACTGATAGCAGTTTTTGACCACCATCAGCTTGTCGCTGCGGGTCAACTGCTCTTCCCGGTAGAGCACCTGGGAGCGGATACCCATATTGTAGCGGTTTGCCCGCTTGTTGCTGCGGGTCAGCACCACCACCCCGTCCAGGCCATAACGCCCTATGGCGTCGCTCATGCTCTCTATCAGTTCCCCTCCGCTGATGCGGGAGATATCGTCAAAACCCTCCAGCTCAAGCTGCGGAAAATCCACCTGAGCGGCAGATTCCATCCTGCGCAGCAGCGTGGCGTTGTGGAGGATGCCGGACTCCTGCGCCTGGCGGAGCACCTCCCCCAAATCGGCACTGTGCACCGGCCCGAACGCGCTCTGCATAAAGTCGATATCCAGCGCCGGGCTGGCATCCATCCCGACCGGCGGGAGCTGGCCTCGGTCCCCCACAAAAATCATCTTGTTGCCGGGGGCGCTGCGTACATAATCCACAAGATCCTGCAGCAGGTCACCGCTGCCAAACACATTCCCGCCACCGTCGCCGCCAATGGTTATCAGCGAGGCCTCGTCTATTATGAAAAAGGTATTGCGGCTGCGGTTCATGTCGAGGGTAAACTTGCCAAACCCGCCGCTCATCGACTTCTGACGGTAAATATGCTTGTGTATGGTAAAAGCCGGCATTCCGGTGAATCCGGAGAGCACCTTTGCGGCGCGCCCCGTGGGTGCCAGCAGAACATACTTGTATTTATGCTGTTCGAGAGTCTTTACAAAGGCGGCGATGGCGCTGGTCTTGCCTGTGCCGGCATACCCTGCAACCACCATAATATCAGATGAACTGTCTCCGCCAAAAGCCTCCAGCGCCTCAAACAGGCGCGACTGGTCGTCAGTCGGCGGAAAGGGCAGGTTGTGAAGCACCGCCTGAGTGAAACTCCCCCCTGCCATAGCCCTACGCCTTCTTCATTGCAAACAGACTGAAGGCTGCATAGAGGCTCAGACGGCCGATAATCATCTCCAGTCCCATGATAATCTTTGCCAGAACCGGCACTGCGCCGTAATTGCTCATAGAGCCGACGCTGCCAAACGCCGGGCCCACATTGCCCAACATCGCAAAAGAGCCGGTAAAAGAATCTATAAGCTCCATGCCGCATGCAGCATATATGACAGCACCTATGAAAACGATTGCCAGATACAATATGGCAAACATCGCTATAGAACCCACCTGCTCGGAATCTATCACATTGCTGCCGGAGCGCACCTTTATCACCGCATTTGGATGGATGGTACGCACCACCTGAGCCTTTACCGCGCGGGTCAGCACCCAGATGCGGTCGGCCTTCATACCGCCGGTAGTGGAGCCGGAGCAGCCGCACTGCATCGTTAAATAGAGCAGGATGAGTATGCAGAATGGCGGCCATACCGACGTATCTACAGTAGCCAGGCCGGTGGAGGTGCCTATGGAAACCACGTTGAAGATAGCCTGCCATGCCGCCTCAAACGGATTGGTATATCCACCGGACAACATCAGCGAGGCAAATACCAGCAAGGAACCAATCCCTATTGTAGCAAAGAAAAACTTTGTGACAGGATTGCGGAATACATTGAAAGTGCGTCCCGCTATGGAGGAGTAAAGGAGCCCGTAGTGGAGAGAGCTGAGCAGCATGAAAACCACCGCGATAAGCTCTATCCAACGCGAGCCGAACGCCCCGATGGAGGCATTGCGCGGGCTGAAGCCACCCGTTGCCACCACACTGAATGCGTGAGTGACAGCGTCAAAGATGGACATCCCGGAGAGGAGAAAGAGCAGCGTGCAGAGCACCATCATGGAGAGATATACGGTGAGCACGATGCTTACAATCTTGTTGGAGTGGAAATTATAATCGCCCGCCGAGATGTCTGCCACCTCTATGCGTCGCATCTTGAGCTTGACAGTGCCGGACGACGGGAGAATCATCATCATGAACACGACCACTCCCAAACCGCCTATGAAATGGGTTGCGGAGCGCCAGAAAAGCAGGCCGTGCGGCAGCGACTCTATGTCAGACAGGATTGTGGCGCCGCTTGCAGTGAAGCCCGACACACTCTCAAACCATGCGTTCTCCAGGGAGAAAGCCCCTCCCCAGAGGGCATACGGCAACAGGCCGAACAGGCAGGAGAGCAACCAGGCGAAGAACAAGATAAAGAACCCTTCACGCGTGGTGATACGGTCCTGCTTCTTGACAAACAGAATGGGCAGTATCCCCACCAGAAGGGTAAGCATACCGCTGATGAGCAGGGGCGAGAATGCCGAGTCAAATCCGTAGAGAGCCGATACTATGACAGACAGGAACATAAACCCGGCATCGACCAGCAACGCCAGGCCAATATTCTTGGTGATGGCCCTGAAATTCATTATTTGCCTTAGGACTGTTTGTGGACCGACTTGTGGTCTTCTATTATATCGCGGACACTGCTGTTGAGCTGGTCCAGCTCGTCGCCGTTATTGTCCACGGCAACCGTGTAATCCTTGCGGAAGTTACGGTAGCCCTGAATCCCTTTGTTTATCTTGATGAGCGGGTTAATCAGGTAGAAGTTGATGAAGTAGTTAAAGAGAATCACCACCAGCAGCCCGACAACCACAGATGCAATCGCGGGGGTGATGCTGCGGTAAAAGGTCTCGTCCACCCGCTGGGAATTCTCCAGAAGGGCCTGCTGGCTGGCGTTGGTTAGGCTGCGGATATAGTCTCTCAACTTCATGTAAAAGGGCTGCAGACGGTCAAAATACCAGTCCTGGCGGACCTGGAAGTCGGCATCCTCAGCATCCAGGTCGCGGGATTCGCGGAGCACCTGCATATAGGCGGTGTATGCCAGCAGCACGCTGTCGGCATAATTCTTCTCCTTGAAAGTGGTCATCTGGGTGAACGAGCGGCGCATATCCTCCATGGTCTGCCCAAACTCCTTTATAAAGTCTGCATTGGAGGCATTGGCCGGGCCGCCGGTGACAAATCCGCCGTCAAAGTCGGGCTCGCTCATTGCATCCAGCACCCCCATATTGTAATCTTCCGTGAGGATGATGAGTTCGCGCGCAATGTTCACGCTGTTCACGTTCTCCTCAATCTGCTGAGTGAGGACGCGGTTCATCCTGGTATACTCAAAAAGCGACACAATGCTTGAGAAGAACAGGATAAAGGCGAGCACGGTGAACCCCGCCCCCACCTTGCGCTTGATGCTTCTCACGTTCCGCTTATCCGATTTTTTTCTGTTCATAAGTGCAAATTTACACAAAATAATGTAAGAATTTGCCCACATTTGCATTTAATAGTCGGAATTGTTATGGACGGTATAGAAGCTCTGGAACAGGCTTATAAGAAAGACGGAGCATATCTGCTCTCTGTATGCAGGCGCTATGTTTGCGACCCTGCTACGGCTCAGGATATGTTTCAGGACGGCTTTGTGAGCGCTTACCTCAACTGGAACAAGTTCCGCAACAGGGGTCCAGGCAGCCTGAAGGCGTGGCTGAGCCGCATCATGGCCAATACCTGCCTGATGTACCTCCGCAAGAAGGATCCTATGAACCAGGCCGGCGACCTTGCATCTGTGCCCCTGGCGGCAGCCAGCGACAGCGAGCTTGCCGACGGGATTGCCGGGGTGCGGGATGAAGACCTCTATAACATGATTCTGGAGTTGCCCGACATGGAACGCACCGTGTTGAATCTGTTTGTGTTCGAAGGCTTCTCCCACCGTGACATTGCCACGATGCTTGGCATCCGGGAGAGCACCTCCGCAATGAGGCTCTACCGGGCAAAGGCCCATCTGGCAGAGATGATTAAGAACTATGAAAAGTAAGGACAATATACAGAAAGACTGGCAGGAGCTCCTGCGCGAGAAGGCCGGAAACGTGGCCGGGGATCAGCCGCAGATGAGCTTCGCAGAGCTCAAAGAAAAGATGATGGCGGCCGCGGCTGTGGCGGGGGCCGGAGCAGGGGCAGGGGCATCGGCAGGCAGTGATGCGGCCGGATTGGCGGCTGGTAGTGGCACATCAGCAGTCGGTGATGCGGCCGGATTGGCGGCTGGTGCTGGTTTGTCGGCTGGCGTAGACGCTGGAAAGGCGGCAGGCAAACGTGGGTCATCGTGGCTCAAATACGCTGCAGCAGTAGCGGTGATAGGCGCCGCCGGCGTGATGCTGCTCACCGATCCCTGGAAGGGTGGCAAGGGCGGCGACCTCTCAAACTCCACGGCAGAAAACCGCACGTCAGACGAGGTGACGGTTGTGGAAACACCCGGTGTAGAAGCAATGCCCGTAGAGGAGGCAATGCCCGTCATAGATGACAGCCGCGATGAGACCATCCCCGTAGACCTTACGAAGTTTACTGCAGGAGATGCCGCCTCTTCCAACGCACCCTCCAGCAGCCTGGCACAGCGTGCAGGAAAAGCTTCTGACCACGCATCAAAACAACATACGTCAGGGATCACAGATAACAATCGTCCCGACTTCGGTTCTACTGACACGCATTCCGGCACGGGGGCGGGCACTGACACGCATTCCGGAGTAGATACCAGGGATGCCGCTGAGGCCAGCAATGCCACACCGTCCGGCAACACACCCGCCGAGGTCTCTGCAACAGACGGCACCCCAAAACAAGACCCGTTCACAAAACCCGTCAAGCCGCTTAAAAAGCAGCTGCGCCGCTTCTCTGTGGGGGCTTCCGGCTTCCTTGCCAGCAACGGCATCGGCAGCGGCAAGGTAAGGTTAAATAGTATGGATTACGACATGGTGACTTACACCGACAATAACGGCAAATTATTCTACTCATACAGCGCTCCGTCGGTACGCTACAACCACTCTGCCCCTATATCGGGCGGCATTTCTCTCCGGTACAACTTCACCCCGGTATTCTATGCCGAGAGCGGCCTGCGACTGACCTACCTGCACACCTGGATAACACCCTCCGGAGCCGCCCAGAACCTGCTATATGCCGGAATCCCCCTGGGTGTGGGTGTTAACTTTGCCCACCTTGGCAACGCCTCTTTCTACGCCTCCGCATACGGTATGCTCTCCAAGTGCGTGATGGGCCACAACAACGCCGGCTTCCCGTCCAACTACTCGCAGCTTTCCGACATTCCCCTGATGTGGAGCGCCGGGGCCTCGCTGGGTGCATCTTACAACATCACCCGCGTATTCGGCCTCTTTGCCGAACCCACAGTATCCTACTACTTCCCTACCAGCAATGCCCCCCAGACCATCTACAAGGAGAATCCCTGGTATTTTACCCTCAACCTGGGCATAAGGTTCAACCTGCAATAGGTTATACCATTCACAAAGTGGACGAGGTCCTCTGAAAAGGCGGGGACCTCGTCCGCCATTATTTTGCAACATATTGATTACTTGGCGTTTACAAAAAGAAGATGGACGAGATACCCCCACCCCTTAGGGGACCTCGTCCACCTATAGCCGACTTTCTTCCCAGGAAAAGGGTTACGCGATACGAACCAGAATAAAAAAGGCGGCCCCCACACCGGGAACCGCCGGTCCAGGCAACAAAAAAGACGGCCTCCGGAAAACGGGGGCCGTCTTTTTAGAAATATCGTAACCAGAACTATTTCAGCTCTGCGAGATACTTGATGGTGCGAACCATCTGAGAAGTGTAAGAGTTCTCGTTGTCGTACCAGGAAACAACCTGTACCTGATAGGTATCGTCGTCGATCTTGCTGACCATGGTCTGGGTTGCATCGAACAGGGAACCGAACTTCATGCCGATAACGTCAGAAGAAACGATCTCATCTTCATTGTAACCGAAGCTCTCGTTAGCAGCAGCCTTCATAGCGGCGTTGATACCCTCTTTGGTAACGTCTTTACCCTTAACGACTGCAACCAGAATGGTGGTGGAACCGGTCATAGTGGGAACGCGCTGTGCGCTACCGATAAGCTTACCGTTGAGCTCGGGGATTACGAGACCGATAGCCTTTGCTGCACCTGTGCTGTTGGGAACGATGTTCATAGCGCCTGCACGGCTGCGGCGGAGGTCACCCTTGCGCTGAGGACCGTCAAGAATCATCTGGTCACCAGTGTAAGCGTGGATGGTGCTCATGATACCGCTGACTACGGGAGCGTAGTTGTTGAGGGCAGCTGCCATGGGAGCCAGGCAGTTGGTGGTGCAGGATGCTGCAGAGATGATGGTATCCTCGGGCTTGAGGGTCTTGTGGTTGGTGTTGTAAACGATGGTGGGGAGGTCGTTGCCTGCAGGAGCGGAGATAACGACTTTCTTTGCACCTGCCTGGATGTGAGCGGCAGCCTTAGCCTTAGAAGTATAGAAACCGGTGCACTCGAGAACTACGTCAACATTGAGTTCGCCCCAGGGGAGTTCTGCTGCGTTGGGTTTTGCATAGATGGTGATCTCCTGACCGTCAACGATGATGGAACCGGGAGTTACAACAGTCTTGCCGTCTTCAGCGAGTACGGCGTCCTTATATGAAACGGTGTGTTTGCCTTCACCAAACTTGCCTGCGAAGCCGCCCTGAGCTGTGTCATATTTCAGCAGGTGAGCAAGCATCTTGGGACTGGTAAGGTCGTTGATAGCGACCACTTCATAACCTTCTGCCTCGAACATTTGGCGGAATGCGAGACGACCGATACGGCCAAAGCCGTTAATAGCTACGTTTGTCATTTTACTAATTTATAATTAATTGAACTAAAAATATTACTCCTTTTCAAGGCGGTGCAAATATAATAAAAAATTATCTTTGCGTTAAGAATTGAAAATTATTTGCTATTTTATGACGCGGGAGATACTTGCAATCAACGATGATTCCATACTGGCCGCCGGCCTTACCCACCTTGTAACCCTTTTCCGTAAATACGGAGACATCACCGTAGTGGCGCCCAGGCAGCCCCAGAGTGCCAAATCCTCTTCCCTTACAATGGACTTTCCGCTCCATTTGAACAAGCTGCAGGAGTTGGGGCCCGACAAGGAGCTGGGGGGCGTGCGATGCTACAGCCTGGACGGGACACCCTGCGACTGCGCCAAGATGGGTATCAACATGTTCATTGATGAGGGGCGGATGCCCGACCTGGTGATTTCGGGCATTAACCACGGCAGCAACGCCTCTGCTGCGGCGCTCTACTCCGGCACCCTCGGCGCAGCAATGGAAGCCGCACTCTACGGCATCCCAGCGATAGGCCTCTCGGTGGACTCGCACGATGCGCACCCCGATTTCTCTACGGTTGACAGATATCTGGACGATATCCTGGAGCCTTTCTTTGCGAATCCCCCGGCAAAGGGGACCTATATAAATGTCAACTTCCCAGACATCCCGCCGGAGAAGGTGCGCGGCATCCGTCTGGCAAAGCAGGGACGCGGCCGCTGGCACAAAGAGTTTGTCCGCCAGATGGACCCGCGCGGCCGCGAGATTTACTGGATGGTGGGAGAATTCGTCAACCTGGCCTCTGGTGACGACGATATGGACGACCACGTGCTGGTGCGCGACGGCTATATCACGATAGTGCCCCACACCATCGATACCACCGACTATGCAGAGCTGGAGCGCCTCTCCCAGCTCTGGGAATTCTAACTACAACGTATGAAATATTACCTCATCGCCGGCGAAGCCTCCGGGGACCTGCACGGCTCCCTGCTGATGCGAGCCCTGGCTGCCCGCGACCCACAGGCGCAGTTCCGCTTCCGGGGCGGAGAGAAAATGGCGGCCGTAGCGGGCGAAATGGTGCACGACTACCGCGACACGGCGGTGATGGGGCTGCTTGAGGTGCTCTCTAAGGCAAAGACGGTGAAGCGCAACCTTACCGCCTGCAAGGCCGATATCTTAAGCTGGAAGCCCGATGTGGTGATACTCATAGATTATCCCGGATTCAATCTTAAAATTGCCCGATACGCCCATGAACAGGGCTTAAAGGTATTCTACTACATCGCCCCTAAAGTTTGGGCCTCCCGCGAGGGGCGCGTGAAGCAGTTGCGGCAATATGTGGACCGCCTGTTCGTGATATTCCCCTTTGAGGTGGAGTGGTTCCGCAACCGCGGCATAGAGCCGGTTTACGAGGGGAATCCGCTGATGGATTATATAGATGACGCTCTGGCAGCCGCCCCTTCCCGGGAGGCGTTCATGCAGCAGCACGGCCTCGACTCCAGGCCGCTTGTGGCGCTGCTTCCCGGAAGCCGCCTTCAGGAGATAAAGTATCTCGCCCCGATGTTCCGTACCCTCTCTGCAGATGGCAGATACCAGTATGTGATTGCCGCCGCCCCCGGCATAGATGCCGATGTATATCAGGCACATTTCCCCGCCTTGAAGGTGGTGAGCGGATGCACCTATGAGTTGCTGAAATACTCCGCCGCGGCGGTGGTAGCCTCCGGCACTGCCAGCCTGGAAGCGGCGATAATCGGCACCCCGCAGGTGGTCTGCTACGGCATGAACCCGCTCACCTGGCGCATCGCCATAAGTATCCTCAAAGTAAAATACGTCAGCCTGGCCAATTTGATACTTGACAAGCTTATATTCAAGGAGTTGCTGCAGGAAAAGTGCACCTCGGAAAACATCTCGGCAGAACTGGACCGCCTCATGACAGACGACTCCTGCCGCACACGTATGCAGCAAGATTACGCCGCGGTTCGTGCCGCCCTGGGATCTCCCGGCTCCGCCACCCGCATAGCGGATACACTCATCTCGTCCATCAAGTGACGGAAAATACAAAAGGCAGCCCGCTAAAGAGCTGCCTTTTAAGTTGTATCTTGTTTGCTGAGAATTTCCAGTGATTATTTCTTCTGGTCCTTCTTGCCGTAACGGCTGTAGAATTTATCAACGCGGCCGGCGGTGTCTACGAGTTTCATCTTACCAGTGTAGAACGGGTGGGATGTGTTCGAAATCTCGACCTTTACTACCGGGTACTCAACGCCCTCAACCTCGATGGTCTCTTTGGTGTTGGCACAAGAACGTGTAATGAACACGTGGTCGTTTGACATATCCTTGAAAGCAACAAGACGGTAACTTTCGGGATGGATTCCTTTTTTCATCTTCTTAAACTTTTGATTTTGGGTCGGCAAATGTAAAAAAATTTCATAGATTTGCAAAACATCTTTAGAAATATCGCCATGACATTAATCAAATCAATCTCCGGAATCAGGGGAACCATCGGCGGAGAGGTCGGAAATGCCCTCACCCCAGTTGATATAGTAAAGTTCACCGCAGCGTTTGCAAAGGGGCGCAAAAAGATAGTTGTGGGGCGCGACGCCCGCATCTCCGGCCCTATGGTAGAAGGTCTCATCTGCAACCCCCCGGTCGGGTGCGGCGTTGAAGTCATCAACATCGGGATGGCCACAACCCCCACCACAGAGATTGCTGTCACCGGCGAGAAGGCCGAC
>JAFXNQ010000053.1 GCA_017529425.1 Bacteroidales bacterium
CTTGGCATCACGCCGAACATCGTGATGAAATGGACCGGGCACTCTGACTACAAGGCAATGAAGCCCTACATCGACATCGTGGACTCCATCAAGGCGAGTTCAATGACGAAGTTTGATGGGTTGATATAGAATTGTTTGGAATTATGCTTCATAAACATTATGTTTGCAGAGCATAATAATTGACAGAAATGAGATTCGTTGACAGAGAGAAAGAAATCGCGCGTCTTCAGCAGCTGATGAAAGGCGACTCTCCGTATTTCGTTATCATTCGAGGACGACGCAGAATCGGCAAATCGACTCTGATCGGGAAAGTGCTATGCGAGAAAGATATCTATTATGAGGCAGACAGGACGGACCCGGTAAACCAGATGGCGGAACTGTCCCGTATGGTAGCTCATGTTATTCCAGGGTTTGATGATGCAGTGTATAAAGATTGGCGGGCATTACTCTCTGCCATAAATCATCGTGTGACAGAAAGGATAACCCTCTGCCTTGATGAGTTTCCGTACCTTGCAGAAGGGACGCCTTCGCTGCCGTCCATTATCCAGGGTCTTTTGGACTCGGATACGGACAAACTGAAATACAACCTGATTCTGTGTGGATCTTCCCAGCAGATGATGTACAACCTCACCCACGACGAGTCTTCTCCGCTGTACGGAAGAACAGATGCTGACTTTGGGATGAAGGCAATACCTGTCAACTATCTGCAAGAAGCCTTGAATCTGGATGCCCAGGAAACCATCGAGCATTACGCCGTTTGGGGCGGTGTCCCCAGATACTGGAAACTGGCGGAATCCTCGGCTTCCCTGAAGGATGCCATTTGGACACATATCCTGTCTGACATGGGAGCCTTGTACGAGGAGCCGCTTCGTCTTTTCCGGGACGATATGAAGGATATCGTCAAGACATCAACCCTCATGTCCGTCATCGGGGGCGGGACCAACCGCCTGTCGGAGATTGCTTCCCGTCTGGGCGAACCGGCAACGAACCTGTCCAGGCCCTTAGCCAAGTTGATAGATCTGGGATACCTGGAGAAAGAAGTTCCTTTTGGGGAATCTGTAAAGTCTTCCAAGAGAAGCCTCTATAGAATAGCCGATTCCTTCCTGCTTTTCTACAACAAGTTTGTCGTCCCCAACAAATCTTTCATCGAACTTAGGCGCAATGCTCCTGTTGAAGCGGCTTTTGAACGGGATTTTCCCGGGCATGTCGGTTATTGGTGGGAGCACATCTGTCGGGATGCCGTGAGCGGAAATATAATTGACGGAATCAGTTACGGCATTGCTCGCCGTTGGTGGGGAAAGATTAACGTTGTCAACGAAGAAGGAAGGCCAGAAAGCAAGGATATTGAACTGGATGTAGTTGCGGAGTCTCTGGACCATTCGACCATTCTCCTCGGAGAGTGCAAATGGACGACCGGGGCGAATGGCCGTTTATTGACAAACGGATTGAAAAAGATCGCGCCTTTGCTCCCGTTTACGAAAGGGAAACAAATCGTGTATAAACTATTCACTAAAGTACACCCAGAAGACGATGCTGGTAACTCCCTCTTGCCGGAAGATGTGCTACATTTACTGCAATGACACATCAAGGCTACGCCGTTAGCGAAGTTTGATGGGCTTACGGCGTTTTTCGCAAAATCCTCAAAATGTTGATATTGTTAGCTGTTAAAAATCGCGGAAAGGTGTAGGTTCGACGAATCTATCGAGGTGTGCAAAAGGTGTATTGAAGAAGAGGAATATGTTGAATGGAAAATGGGCTAACTGACGGAGGACCGCCACCGGACGAGGACGAAATTGAGAGTTGGAGGAAAAGGCTCTGACAATACTGGTAGCAGGAAAACCTTGATGCAATATATTGGTAGCCTTACCCGCCGCAGCCAGAGGCGGCATTTTTTTAAAAACAGATATCATTTTTTCGGAATCAGAATTATTTGCAGGGAGGGGGTGCAATTCTTAGGTTAAGTGTTTGTATTATTGGAGCAAAAGACTACCTTTGCAGTACATTATACATAGATAACCCACCTATTGGTGGTTATAGTCCGAATCATTAAGGTGTTTCTGCCCATACTGAAACACCTTTTTTCATTAGAAAGAAAGCCGCAGGGGTACTGTTTCACTTCCCCACAATCCTTCTACGGACAATAAATCTATGTGTAATGAATAAGAAGGTAATAGGTATAAAAGTGAGCCTGTGCTTAGAGTTCAAGGCTCCTAAACTTGTCAAAGTGAAAGCGCACAAGCGCTTGCGCAATGGCAAGGTTGTAAAAGTGCGTTCACATTACCGCGCGTTATGGGACGTTAAGTAATATGTGATTGCACGTACGACAAGGTGTTTCTGATCGACCTGCGGCTAGGGAGAGTAGCGATACTCTCCCTTTTTTCTTACTGCACCCGCCGCAGCCAGAGGCGGCAGAAACAAAAAGCCACCCCGACCGAGGGGTGTCAGTTTGGGAAAACTGTGTTATCTTTGTGATATGAAAATCGGTCTCTTTGTCCCTTGCTATGTTGATGCCCTGTTCCCGCAGGTCGGCGTGGCTTCGTATAATTTGCTGCGATACCTGGGAGTGGATGTCGAATATCCGAAAGGTCAGACCTGCTGCGGGCAGCCGATGGCGAACGGAGGGTTCGAGAGCCAGGCTGCACCGCTGGCCCAGAAGATGGAAGAACTCTTCCAGGGCTTTGACTATGTGGTGGCACCCAGTGTGAGTTGCACGGCATTTATCCGTCACCACTACCCCAGCCTTCTGGATCACGAGTGCAAGATGGCGGGCAAATGCATGGACATTGTGGAATTCCTGCACGACATCGTGAAGCCGACAGCACCTCTGGGGAGTTTCCCGCACAGGGTGAGCATCCACAACTCCTGCCACGGAGTGCGTGAACTGGGACTCTCCTCCCCCAGCGAAGAACACATCCCCCAGTTCAACAAGATACGCGACCTGCTACAGTTGAAAGAGGGTATTGAGATATACGAGCCGGAACGCAAGGATGAGTGCTGCGGATTTGGCGGACTGTTCTGCGTGGAAGAGAGCGCCGTGAGCACCCGGATGGGGCTGGACAAAGTCCGCAGGCATGCCGCCACCGGCGCGGAGTTCATAACCGGCGCCGACTGCTCCTGCCTGATGCATCAGAGCGCAATTGCCCGCAAGAACGGCATTCAGATAGAATTCAAACACGTCGCAGAAATACTCGCAGCGGGATTATGAGCAAGCACAGCAAAAAAGCAAAGGCCTTCCTGAAGGATGCCGGATACAGTGAGTGGCACGACGCCACTTTCTGGGCGGTCCGCGAGAAGCGGGACAACATGTCCCACGGATTGCCCGAATGGGAGCAGCTGCGGGAAAAAGCCTCCCAGATCAAGCTGCACACCCTGAGCCATCTTGACCAGTATCTGGAACAGTTCGCCTCTCAGGCAGAGAAAAACGGCACCATAGTACACTGGGCCGCCGATGCAGCCGAATTCAATCAGATTGTTTTCGAAATCCTGAGCAGTCATGGCGTAAAGAAGATAGTCAAGTCCAAGTCTATGCTCACGGAGGAGTGCGGCATGAACCCGTATCTGGAGAGCAAGGGAATCGAGGTAGTGGAGACCGATTTGGGCGAGAGGATTATCCAGCTGCTGGGGCAGGCCCCCAGCCATATCGTGATGCCGGCGGTGCACCTCACCCCCGACCAGGTGGGCGAACTCTTTGAAAGAGAGGGCATATCCGATGAGATTGGCAATCACGACCCGACATACCTCACATATCGCGCCCGTCTGAGCCTGAGAAACGAATTCCTCACGGCCGGCGCCGGGATGACGGGGGCCAACTTTGGAATCGCCGCAACCGGCGATATCGTGGTGTGCACCAACGAAGGGAACGCCGATATGTCAACTTCATGCCCCAAACTGCACATCGCGGCCCTGGGCCTGGAAAAAGTAATTCCCGATTACGACTCGCTGGCGGTGTTCCAACGGCTGTTGTGCCGCTCCGCCACCGGACAACCCACCACATCTTATACAAGCCACTTCCGCAAGGCGCGCCCCGGCGCAGAGCCGATGCACATTATACTGGTGGACAACGGGCGAAGCCAGTGGATTGGCAACCAGCAGCACTGGAAGACCCTCAAGTGCATCCGCTGCGGGAGCTGCATGAACACCTGTCCCGTTTACAGACGTTCCGGCGGTTACTCATACAGCTACTTTATCCCGGGCCCCGTGGGGGTTAACCTGGGTATGTTGCGCGACCCAAGGGCCCACTCAGGAAACGTATCGGCCTGCACCCTGTGCAAGAGCTGCCAGTGCGTATGCCCCGTGAAGATAGATTTGGGAGAACAGATTTACCAGTGGCGGCAGCAATTGCCCGAGTGGGGCACCGAACCCGCAAGCAAGAGGATGCTCTGCAAAGGGATGTCCACCGTGTTCAACCACCCTCTGCTATACAAAACAGCCACGGGCGTCCTGCCCAAGAAACCGTTCCACAGCCTCAAACTGGATAAAGATGAGTAGGAAAGAAGAAATACTCGGCCGGATCAGGGCCGTCATCCGGGAACGCTACGACAAGCCCTCATTGGACGATTTGCAGGCAACGGTGTTCCCCGACCCGCTCGCAGCCTTCATTGCAGCCAGCCAGACAGCCGGCAGCAAGGTAGTGGAATTGGCCACAGGCGCCGACATCAACGAAACCGTTCGCGGACTCTTCCCAGAAGCTGGCGTCATCGCCTCAAACCTGCCTGAGATCAGTATCGCCACACTGAATCCCGATACCGTGGGCAGCGCACAGGAGCTGAACGGCACCGATGTAGGCATAATCAGAGGCTCTTTTGGAGTGGCGGAGAACGGCTGCATCTGGATTCCGCAGGCTATGAAAGAGAAGGCCGTATGCTTTATCTCGGAGAATCTGGTGATCCTCCTCTCCAAAACCGAAATCGTCAACAATATGCACGAGGCGTATCGGCGCGTGGACCTTGGGGATTACGGTTACGGCACCTTCATCAGCGGCCCCTCCAAAACCGCCGACATCGCCCAAACCCTCGTAATGGGTGCTCAGGCTGCTAGGAGTGTAACAGTCGTGCTCGTATAATCGCCTGCAGGCGATAGCGGAGCGCGCGCGGGTAAGCCTAAAGAATAGCCAGCGCGGAGCGGCGGGGTGTAGGGGCAGAGCCCCACTGTAATAAGGGTGCTCAGGCTGCTAGGAGTGTAACGGTTATACTTCTTTAAGAATCATCCGCCATTCGCAATCAGCGTAGAAATAGTTCGCATAGGGAACAGACGCGACGAGCCGGCTGGCCCGGAGCGAAACTGTTTCGAAGCCGGCGAATGGCAGGTTAGATTATTTCCGTTTGCGGGAAACCAGCTCCATGGTGTCGCGTGCGATTACGAGTTCCTCGTTGGTGCAGACTACCATAGCCTTAACCTTAGAAGACTCGGTGCTGATAATCCAGTTGTCACCCTCTACATGGTCGTTGCGGTAGAGGTCGAGTTCAAGGCCAAGATACTCGAGGCCCGAGAGGACTTCGCGGCGTACGTTGCGGGCATTCTCACCAATGCCGCCCGTCATAATAATCAAATCCACGCCGTTCAGAACAGCTGCATAAGCACCTACAAACTTCTTGATGTCATAGCAACGCTTCAGGTGGGTCATCTCCGCCCGTTTGTTACCCTTTGCGGCAGCGCCTTCAACATCGCGATTATCGGCAGACACGCCGGAGAGGCCCAGCAGGCCGCTCTTCTTGTTCATTACATCGTTCATAGCCTTTGCATCCAGGCCCTCCTTCTCCATAAGGAAAGTCACTACGCTAGGGTCTATGTTGCCACAGCGGGTACCCATGGTGACGCCCTCCAGCGGTGTGAATCCCATTGAGGTGTCTATGGATTTACCACCCTTGATTGCAGTTATAGAACTGCCGTTGCCAAGGTGGCAGGTAATGATCTTCTTCTCCTTGATGTTCCAGCCCAGCGCGTCACACGCCTTGCCCGCCACAAAATTGTGGCTGGTGCCATGGAAACCGTAACGACGGATGCCGTATTTCTCATAATACTCATACGGCAGGGCGTACATATATGCATAATCCGGTATCGTCTGGTGGAAAGAGGTGTCAAACACAGTTACCTGAGGGATATCCGGCATCAAATCCGCTGCAGCACGGATACCAAGCAGTGACGCAGGGTTGTGAAGCGGTGCCAGTGCGCAGCACTTCTCTATCTTTGCAATAGTATCTGCATTAACCATTGCGGCCGATGAAAAATACTCACCGCCGTGTGCCACGCGATGACCTACGACATCAATGTCAGAGAGGCTCTTGAGTACCCCTTTCTCCTTGTCCAGCAGCATCTCCAGGACCACGGATATACCCTTGGAATGGTCGTGAATCGGAAGCTCCTGGAACACATCGTCACGGGTGGGAACTTTGTGAGTGATGGTTGCATTATCACTGCCGACGCGTTCAACAAGACCTTTTGCCAAAAGAGAGAATTCGCCTTCGCCCTTCATATCCAGAACCTGATATTTGATGGAAGAGCTGCCGCAATTGAGGACAAGAATATTCATAAAATCTTACTTTGTTTTTTGATGGCGCGAATTTACGAATAAAAACTTATCTTCGTGACAAATGTGAGAAGGATATGAAGGGAAGAGACAGTATATTGCTCTATTCGGCCACGTTCGTGGCGGGCGACATCGCGCTGGGCATCATCCAAACCACAAAATCCGGCTTAACCATTATCATCCTTGCAATCCTCACCGCCTGGATGGCGGCAATTACAGCATGCAAAAAGGCTCGCATCGCGGCGGCCGCGGCATTCCTGCTGATGGGGGCGATAAACGCCGGAATCGGGCGCTATCCCGCAACTGAGAGCCGATTGCAACAGCACGCAGGAGAGCTCAAGGGCGGCATTTCGCAACAGCTCTGCCAACTTGCGGGAGGCGGCAGCGAAGGGGCGATACTGAGCGCGATAGCCATCGGCGACAAGAGCGGTATAGACCGCTCGCTGAAGGGAGACTTCAAAAGGAGCGGGGCGATGCATCTGATAGCCCTCTCCGGGCTGCATATCGGCGTACTGTATCTGTTCATAACCCTGACCCTGGGCATATTAGGCAACAGCCCACCAGCCCGCATCATACGCAAGGCTGTGACCCTGGCCCTGCTCTGGGGCTACGCCATACTAACCGGCCTGTCCAACTCAATTCTGCGGGCGGTAATAATGATAACAGTATATGAGACGGGAGAGATGTCCGGCAGCCGGCGCAACCTGATCCGTGCGCTGGCCATCAGTGCCCTTATCTCTACCCTTGCCGACCCCGATGCACCATTCCAGATTGGCTTCCAGCTCTCTTACGGTGCAATGGCGGGCATCGGACTTATTTACCCATGGCTGAAAAATATACTCGAATGCCGGAGTGCCATGATGGAAAAGCTATGGAACACCACCGCCCTGTCGCTCAGTTGCCAGGCAGCCACCGCACCGCTGGTGTGGCTCTACTTTGGCACCTTTCCACGTTATTTCTTGATAACCAACTTCGTGGCGATACCAATAACCAGCGCCGCGATATACCTCACACCGCTGACCCTGATAACAAAAAATCTCCCTGTGGCGGGAGATTTTCTGGTAACGTCCTTGCGCTGGACACTGTCTGCGCTGCGGACTGTAATCGGCATTATAGCCGGACTCTAGTTATTCCCGGTGCCGTCAAAGCAGTGTGTGCAGAGATTGCACTTGGGCAGGCCGATGGCTTTCACAACATTGTCAACAGAGTTGAACTTAAGTGAATCCATGGTCAGTTTACTGCGGATGGCCTCCACCATATTGCAGTAGCGGGGCGAGCCGTAGGAAGAATACTCTTCCAGATGAGCATCATGCTCCCCTTCAAGCTCCAGTATGGTGCGGCGGGTCACGAACTCCAGCGGTCCTTTGGATGCGGAGAAGTTAAGATACGGGCAGGGATATACCAGCGGCGGGCAACTGATGCGGATATATATCTCCCCTGCCCCGTGCCCGCGGAAAATCTGAACGTTGTCGCGCAGCTGGGTACC
>JAFXNQ010000054.1 GCA_017529425.1 Bacteroidales bacterium
GCAGCCCGCAAAAAAGCGGCCTATTTATTTAAATAAAAGATTAATAACTTTTTATGCCAACAATTCAACAATTAGTTCGCAAGGGTCGCGAGGTTATCGTAGAGAAAAGCAAATCTCGCGCACTGGATGCTTGCCCTCAGAGACGTGGCGTTTGCGTACGTGTTTACACCACTACGCCCAAGAAACCTAACTCAGCAATGCGTAAGGTTGCCCGTGTACGCCTCACCAATCAGAAAGAGGTCAACGCATACATCCCCGGTGAGGGCCACAACCTCCAGGAGCACAGCATCGTGCTGGTTCGCGGCGGTCGTGTAAAAGACCTTCCGGGTGTTCGCTACCACATTCTCCGTGGCGCTTTGGATACCGCTGGTGTTGACGGTCGTCTCCAGGGACGTTCGCTTTACGGCACCAAGAGGCCTAAGAAAGCCAAGAAGTAATTCTGTTTAATTTATCTAATCAATTTGTTGAAAAATGAGAAAAACGAAGCCTAGAAAGAGGATTCTACTTCCTGATCCGAAGTACAACGACGTGCTTGTAACACGTTTTGTCAACAACCTTATGTTGCAGGGGAAGAAGAGTATCGCGTATTCTATTTTTTACGATGCCATTGATATGGTAGGCGAGAAGATGAAAGATTCTGACAAGGCTCCTATAGAAGTCTGGAAGCAGGCTCTGGAGAACATTACTCCCCAGATCGAGGTCAAGAGCCGCCGCGTAGGTGGTGCAAACTTCCAGGTTCCTACAGAGATCCGGCCTGAACGCAAAATCTCCATCTCGATGAAGAATATGGTACTCTACGCCCGTAAGCGTTCCGGTCACTCAATGGCCGAAAAGTTATGCGCTGAGATAATTGCAGCCTACAACAACGAAGGTGCTGCATTCAAGCGCAAAGAAGATATGCACAAGATGGCAGAGGCCAACAAGGCTTTTGCACATTTCCGTTTCTAACAACATCCGTGAGGGGTTGATGGCAAGAGACCTTACATACACGAGGAACATCGGTATAATGGCCCATATCGACGCCGGCAAAACCACGACCAGCGAGCGCATCCTGTATTATACAGGCAAGACTCACAAGATCGGGGAGGTGCACGACGGGGCTGCCACGATGGACTGGATGGTTCAGGAGCAGGAGAGGGGTATCACTATCACCTCTGCCGCTACCACAGCTTTCTGGAACCACGAGGGGGAGAAATATCAGATCAACCTGATAGACACCCCCGGTCACGTGGATTTTACCGTAGAGGTGGAGCGCTCGCTGCGCGTGCTTGACGGCACAATAGCGACGTTCTGCGCGGTCGGTCGTGTTCAGCCGCAATCGGAGACGGTATGGCGTCAAGCCGACAAATACCATGTCCCCAAGATTGCGTATGTCAACAAGATGGACCGCACCGGAGCCGATTTCCTGGCAGTGGTGGAGGAGATTCACACCAAACTGGGCGCCAATGCAGTGCCCATTTGTCTCCCCATAGGGGCTGAGGACAATTTTGAGGGAATCATCGACCTTATCGCAATGAAGGCGATTTATTACGATAACGGCACCGAGCTCGTCAACTACGAGGTCAAGGAGATTCCCGCCGAATTGCTGGACGAGGCCAAAGAGTGGAGAGGCAAACTGCTGGAGACAGTCGCAGAATTTGATGATGACCTTATGACCAAATTCTTCGACAATCCCGATTCGATTTCACAGGAGGAGATAGTAACCGCCCTCAGAAAGGCCACCATCAATATGTCGGTTGTTCCGACCTGCTGCGGTTCGTCTTTCAAGAACAAGGGTGTCCAGTTCCTGCTGGATGCGGTGATCCGTTATCTCCCCAGTCCGCTTGATGTCGGCAGCGTGTTTGGTACAAATCCCAAGACCGGCAATGAGGTAGAGCGCAAGCCCAGCGTAAGCGATCCGTTCTGCGCCCTTGTGTTCAAGATTGCCACAGATCCTTATGTGGGCCGTCTAGCCTTTATGAGGGCATATTCCGGGCGCCTCGATTCAGGCTCCTATGTCCTCAATACCCGTACGGACAAGAAAGAACGTGTTGCACGTCTTTACCAGATGCACAGTAACAAGCAGAATCCGATAGACTTTGTGGAGGCAGGTGATATCTGCGCCGCAGTCGGATTCAAAGAGTTGCGCACTGGTGACACTATTTGCGTCGAAGACAAACCTGTCGTACTGGAGTCGATGGTGTTCCCCGAACCAGTTATCGGCGTAGCGGTGGAGCCCAAAACACAGGGCGATATCGACAAACTCTCGCTGGCGCTGTCCAAGCTTTCTGAAGAGGATCCCACATTTACCGTAGAATCAGACCAGGAGACAGGGCAGACAATCATCAGCGGTATGGGTGAACTTCACCTTGACATCATCATAGACCGTCTGCGCCGCGAATTTGGCGTAGAAATCAACCAGGGCGCCCCGCAGGTCAACTACAAAGAGGCCATCCGCGGAACTTATCAGGTTCACGAGACCTTCAAGAAGCAGACCGGCGGCCGTGGCAAGTATGCCGACATTGTGGCGGAATTCTCTCCCGCAGACGATGGTGTTACCGGTCTCCAGTTTATCGACGAAGTCAAGGGTGGCAATATCCCTCGCGAGTTTATCCCTGCGGTGGAAAAGGGCTTGAAATCATCCATGTCCAACGGCGTGCTTGCAGGCTACGAGCTTGTAGCAATGAAAGTCCGCCTGCTGGATGGTGCTTACCACCCCGTGGATTCCGATGCGCTGTCGTTTGAGATTTGTGCCCATATGGCATACAAGGAGGCTCTCAAGAAGTGCTCTCCGGTGCTGATGGAGCCCATTATGAAACTCGAAGTGGTTACACCGGAAGAGTATATGGGTGATATCGTGGGTGATCTCAACCGCCGTCGCGGACAGATACAGGATATGGATTCCAAGGGCAACGCCCGCATCATCAAGGCCCTCGTGCCGCTGGCAGAACAGTTTGGTTATGTCACCGTGCTCAGGACCCTCTCGAGCGGCCGTGCTACCAGCTCTATGGAGTTCAGTCATTACGAACAGGTGCCCACACCTATTGCAAAAGAGGTTGTGGAACGTCAGGGACGCATTTTTATAGGAGAATAAATTCAAAAACAGTTATATAATGAGCCAGAAAATCAGAATCAAATTGAAATCTTACGACCACGCGTTGGTTGACAAGTCAACCGACCAGCTCGTAAAGACAGTCAAGTCTACTGGTGCAGTTGTCAGTGGTCCCATTCCGCTGCCTACCGACAAGAAGATTTTCACTGTAAACCGCTCTACTTTCGTTAACAAGAAAGCTCGTGAGCAGTTCGAACTCAGTTCTTTCCGTCGTCTGGTTGACATTTACTCCTCCAACCCCAAGACTATCGACGCGCTGATGCGCCTCGAACTTCCCAGCGGTGTTGACGTGGAGATCAAGGTCAACTAATCGTACGAAAAGGAGACAGACACACTACTAGTTCCGGATAGTTTGCATATATTTGCACCGGAAACGGTCCCATAGCTCAGTTGGTTAGAGCATCTGACTCATAATCAGGGGGTCGCAGGATCATGCCCTGCTGGGACCACAGGAAACAAAGACGGCTGCGGCCGTCTTTTTGTTTTCCAGTGGTCCCTTCGGACCACCTATGATGCTAGGGGGCTCTGCCCCCTAAGACCCCTGCGCAGCAGAACTGCGAGCCGCATCTCTGCGGCTTTTTTTGTGGTCCAGATGGGACCCATATTCTTACAAAAGAGGCTGCCGATCGGCAGCCTCTTTTCGCGTGGCCTTGTGGGTCTGTCGAGGCCTGCGATTGTTAATTCATTACAGGGCGTACAGACTGACCGAAGAAGCGGCAGTAACTGGTGTGGAAGATGCTGTAACCATCGACGTACATGCACCAAGCGTAATCAGAGCTTCCAGGATAGAGGGAAGATGACCAGTAATCACCTACTACATTGTCATCTTCGCGTTCTGTTTCGAACCAGCTGCCCGGAGCGGGAAGGAATATGCTGTTGCCGTTGGTGTTACTGGTAACCAGCCGCCCGTTTACTCCGTTCAGTGTGGTCCATGTCCACGTACACTCATTCAACAGTTCCGCCCATTCCTCATCAGTGGGCATTCTCCAGTTGCCGCCCCAGTTGGCAGTGGCAGCGTCATCCTCGGGGTCGAGGACGGCCTTGCCGTCGACATTGCCGAAAGAAGAATTTGTGCAATACTTGGTCTGCGTATCGTAGGAGCCTTCGCACCACTTGTACGTTCCCCATGTGTATCCAGAAGACTTACCATCCTTCCAGGTCAGCGGGTCCAGGCAGCTGTAATACGGCTCGGTTTCTCCCCATGCAAAGTAATCACCATACTCCTCAGGGGCGGATGCACCTACGTTGCATGTTGCCCACTTCACTCCGGATGTCAACCCCAGATCAACGTATTCGTGGGAGGGTGTTGAATCAACTGTTACAGCCGGCATCTTGAGTATGTTGGAGCGGGTGATGGTCTGACTCTTAGTGGTCTTTATCTCCATCTCTCTGCCCTGACTGTCGGTGACTGTTACAGTGAAACCGCCATTCATTGTCCTTGGAGGCAAGGCGATGACGAAAGCGGTAGCTGTTTCTGCGTCCAGCTGCACGCCATCTCCACAATCCAGGGTCACTGTAGTTGCAGTTGCATCTGTAAGTTCTATGGTGGGGTCTGCAGTGCTGGACACGGTAACAGATGCCGCTCCGCAGAGTTTCTCGCTGTTATTGCCGGTTACGCTTATTGAGGTTATCGCCGCAGTACCCTTCAATTGCAGCTTCAAGCCGCCGAGGACATTCTTGAACTTGAGGTAGAAGTCACCCGTTGAACCTGTCATGGCTGCCATAGGGAATGCTCCGCTACCAAAGCTCGCATTTGCGTAATCCTGGGTAGCGGGAAGAGCTATGTCGCTGATGACATAATTGTTTCCGCTCTTGGCGATACCTGCAGTTGACGCATAGGGATAGAAGGCAACATTGTTGGGAATCTCGCCGCCGGCAACAAAACCCCCTGGGCGCGATACCTGATAAAAAGATGCATATGTCTTGCCATCTGACTCATCGGTAACCTGGTGGCATTCGTTGACGTAACTTGCGTTAAATATACTCACCTGATCTCCCTGTTTCCAGCGTATATTTCCGTTATCCAGCGATGTTTTGGTATCTACGGCGGTGGCATCGTCGATTATCGCCTCCATGGTGGCCGTGAAGACTATATCCTCAGAGACAACGTCTTTTGTTTCTGGCTTCTGGCAGCTGCTAATAGCAAGGAATGCCAGCAGGGCTAATACTAAACTTTTTTTCATAGTAGACACTAATAATCCTGTTCTACCATTCACCGTTAGTCTCAGTTACTTTCTCGGTTTCGCTGCCGCAGATTACACTCTGGGTGCCTATAGAAAGCACTTCGCATATGGGAGCGTTGTAAATACTGTTCATTAATTTTTTCATAATGCGTATCATTTATATTAATATTAAATTACATGACAGGACGGACGGAACGGCCGTTGCTACGGACTCCACGGGAGAAGTAGAGGTATTCCGTACTGGAAATATAATCGAAATACATATATTGTGCGTAAATCGGGACGTCCGGATAGACAGAAGAAGACATATAGAAACCGCCTGTGCCGGAATCTTTTAATTCTGTTTTGTACCATGTTCCGGCAGCAGGCAGGAATATGCTGTTGCTGTTGGTCTTGCTTTTGACAAGACGTCCGCTTACTCCGTTCTGGGTGGTTCTTGTCCAGGTGCAGTTGTCCAGCAATTCTTTCCACTCTGCCGCGGTGGGCGTACGCCATGAACCACCCCAGGCATAACGCGCGGCATCATCTGCCATCTCTAAGACTGTTTTGTTGTCGGTCTTATTGTACTTGGTCATAACAGGGTCATACGAGTTGGCATCTGTACACCATCTGTATGAGGTCCAATAATACCCGCTAGACTTACCGCTTTTCCAGGTCAACGGACTCTGGCTGCTGTAATATGTGTCTGTTTCTCCGTATGCATAGTAATCGCCAAATCCTTCCGGCGTGGTTGCGCCAAGATTGCATGTCGCCCACTTCAAACCTGATGGCAGGCCCAAATCAACATAAGCGTGAGTGGAAGGAGTTACCGTCACTGTGCAGACAGCAGTCTTGCCACCATTCACCATAGTTGCGGTAATCGTTGCCGTGCCGGCAGCCATGCCCCTCACCGTGCCGTTGTTATCAACGGTAGCGATGCCGGTGTTGCTGGAGGTCCATACAGCGGCCTTGTTCGTGGGGTTGGTAGGGGATGTTAAAACTGTGAGCGTTTCTGTATTGCCGGCTTCTATTGTCAGGCTCGTCTTGTTTAGTTTCATGCTGACAACAGGAATGATGGCCTCGTCATAAACGGGACGGATAGACCGCCCATAGTAGCGCCAGCCCCTGCTGACGCTGCTGGCTGAGCTAGAACTGAAGCCCACGCGCATCGAATATTTCGGGTCGTCCGTATGGAGAGAAGCGGACCAATAGTTGCCCCAATCGCCTGTATCGGTGCTTGTTGTATTATTGCTGACCCAGCATCCGGCGGCGGGAAGGAATATGCTTTTACCATTAGAACTGCTAACCAAACATCCGTTCACTCCGTTCTGGGTAGTCCATGTCCATGTGCAGTTAGCTATCAACTCTGCCCATTCGGCATCTGTCGGAGTACGCCATTTGCCGCCGTCAAGGCTCTGTGCCGCATCGTCCGCGTAATTGTAGTCGCTGAACACTGTTTTATTATCCACGTCGCCATTTGCAGTCTTGTTGTTGTACCTGGTCAATGTGGTGTTGGTGCCCTGGCACCACTGATATGATGCCCAATTGTAACCGGTCTTGCCTGCCACCCATGTAAACGGGTTCCTGCTGCTGTAATAAGGTGCCAGCTCTGCCCATGCGTAATAATCTCCGTACTCCTCAGGTGAACTTACAAAACCATCCTTACCCAAGTTGCGGGTCGCCCATTTCAGGCCGGAAGGGAGCCCCAGATCCACGTAGTTATAAGTGGGTTCAGGGTCGGGCGTGGGCAGTGTGCCGACATAATTCACAGCCGGCATCTTGAGCAGGTTAGAGCGGGTGATTGTCTGACTCTTCGTGGTCTTTATCTCCATAGAAGCCCCATCGGTATCGGTCACTATCGCCTTGAATCCGCCGGACATTGTCATTGGCGGAAGGGCAATGATGAAGGCAGTCTCCGTGTTTGCGTTGAGCTGCACGCCTGAGCCGCAACTCAAGGTTACTGTCGTGGCAGATGCCTCGGACAGGCTGACAGAGGGCTTGGCGGCATTTGAGGCGGTCACTTCTGCAGCGCCGCAGAGTATCTCGCCGTTGTTACTGGTTACGATTATGGAGGCGATGGTTGCCGTACCCTTCAGTTGGAGTTTCAAGCCACCAAGAATGTTTTTGAATTTGAGATTATGATCACTTTTGGAACTTGTAACCGCAGCCATGGGGAACGCTCCGTTGCCAAAACTCTCACTTGCATAATCCTGACTTGCCGGAAGCGATATTGAGCTGATAACATAAGCGCCCGATTTCTTGGCGATTTCTGCTGTTGATGCATACGGATAGAGCGCAACGTTGTTGTCTATCTCTCCACCACCAACAAACCCGGGACTTTCTACTCTGTTTAAAGCAGCTGCCGTCTTGCCGTCGGAATCATCGGTAACCTGATAATGCTCGTTAATGGTGCTTCCCACAAAGATGCTCACCTGGTCGCCCTGCTTCCAGAGAACGTTGCCATCATCATCCAGAGAAGTCTTTGTATCTACAGAGTTATCATCTTCCAACGACTCCATCGCTGCGCTGAATACGATGGCTGTCTGTTTGTCGGATGAGGTAACTAATTCCGGTTCAACTTTCTGGCAACCGATTATGGCTATCGCTGCCAAAAGGCTTGTTACCAAAAATCTTTTCATGATAGAAATTAAAGCCAGGTTTGTTTTTTATATTACTTAAACACTGGACGGACTGGGTACCCGTAATAGCGGTCCATGTGTTCATCTTCGCTTATGTCTGAATCAGTGAAGGTAATCATAAACGCGTCGTACGGGTATTCCGTATTCAGGGAAGCAGTCCAGTAGAGCCCATACCCCCAATTGTCATTGTAGTAGTTGCTAAAACTCCGGGAACCTGCTGCGGGCAGGAATATGCTGTTGCCGTTGGGGCCGGTGAATGTTGTTCCGGAAACACCGTTCTGGGTTGTCCATTTCCAGGTACACTTTGTAATCAACTCTCTCCACTCAGCGTATGTCGGTGTGCGCCACAGTCCTCCAAAATTCTGTCTTGCAGCATCGTCCACGTAGCCGTAATCACCGAATGTGGTTTTGTTGTCAACATTACCATATAGACTCAAGGTATTATACCTAGTCAACTGGTTTAGGGAATCACCGCCACTGCCCCATTTGTATGAGTCTGTATTGTAGCCAGTCTTGCCGGAACGCCAATTGGTGCAAGGGCTGTCCTGAGAGTGGCCTGCAGTGTAATACGGCTCAATTTCGCCCCACGCGTAATAATCGCCATACCCCTCGGGAGCAGTCGCGCCCAAGTTGCATGTAGACCACTTCAGTCCGGAAGGAAGACCCAGGTCAACGTAAGCGTGGCCGTTTGAGCCGTCATCTCCGGAAGAAATTACAGTCACCGTGCATACGGCCGTCTTGCCGCCAGTTTGTGCGGTTGCTACAATTATGGTCGTGCCTGCGGCTACTGCCGTTATCTTGCCGTTGGCATTGACAGTGGCGATGCCAGTGTTGCCGGAGGCCCAGGTGACTGTCTTGCTGGTGGCGGTAGAAGGAGTCACGGTGGCCGTGAGCGTCTCGTTGTCGCCGGCATTGAGTGTTAAGCTGGCTTTGTTGAGACTCACGCCGGTGACAGAAGTGATACCTGCATCGCATACGGCACGGATAGCCCGTCCGTAATAGCGATAGCCTCTGCTGCGGGAGAGTGAGCCTGAATCCCAGCCCGCGCGCATAGCAAAGCGCGAGTCGGGAATATGGAGAGAAGAGGACCAGTAGTTGCCTTGCGTACCCGCACCAGAATAGTTTGCACCAGTCCTGGTTCCGTTTGCGGGCAGGAATATGCTGTTGCCGTTAGATCCAGTTACCAAGTATCCGTCAACGCCATTCTGCGCAGTTTTTGTCAAAGTACAATTGCTTATCAGTTCGGCCCATTCAGCATCTGTAGGCGTACGCCACTTGCCGCCAAAAATCTGCCTTGCAGCATCGTTGGCATAGTTGAAATTGCCGAATTCGGTCTTGTTGTCAATAGTACCATTAGCACTCATGTGATTATATCTGGTAAGCGTGGTTTCGCTCCCGTTGCACCACGTGTATGAGGCCCAGTTGTAGCCCGTCCTGCCACTCTTCCAGCTCAGAGGGTTCTGACTGCTGTAATATGTCTCAGATTCTCCCCATGCAAAGTAGTCTCCGTATTCTTCAGGAGCATCTGCGCCTACGTTGCAGGTGGCCCACTTAACACCGGACGGCAGGCCAAGATCAACATATGCATGACCGTTAGACCCGTCGGCAGCATGGTTCACAGTTAATGTACAAACAGCAGTTTTGCCGCCCGACTTGGAGGTGGCCACAATTATAGTGGAGCCTTCTGCCACCGCCGTTACAGTACCGTTGGCATCGACTGTGGCGACGCCAGTATCGCCACTGGCCCAGGCCACGGCCTTGTTGGAGGCATCATAAGGGCTCACAATAGCTGTGAGGGTTTCAGTGTCGCCTACAGTCATCGACAAATCAGCTTTATTTAGACTAACGCTGGCGACAGCAACGGTGCCTTCGTCGCATACGGCACGGATCGACCGCCCGTAGTAGCGCCAGCCCCTGCTGACGCTGCCTGACGCACTTGAACTGAAACTCATGCGCATTGCATAACCCGGATTGTCAATATGCAGGGAAGATGCCCAATAGTTGCCCCAAGTGCCCAAATCAGACAGGTTTACACTGGTTCTGGTCCCGGCTGCGGGGAGGAATATGCTGTTGCCGCTTGGTCCGGTGACAAGTCTTCCGTTTACGCCGTTCTGGGTGGTCCAAGTCCAGGTGCAGTTGTCTATCAGTTCTTGCCACTCGGCATATGTGGGTGTGCGATAGTTGCTTCCAAGGCGCTGTCTTGCAACATCGTTGGCATAATCGTAATCGCCAAACTCGGTCTTGTTGTCTACAGTTCCGTTCGCACTCAGATGGTTATATCTGGTCAGTGTGGTCTGGCTTCCCTGGCACCACGTATATGAAGCCCAGTTGTAACCGGTTTTGTTGCCATCCCAGTTACTGCAAGGGCTATCCTGGCTGTGGCCTTCAGAATAATACGGATCAGTATCTGCCCATGCAAAGTAATCTCCGTATTCTTCAGGAGCAGTCGCGCCTATATTGCAGGTGGTCCACCTAATACCCGACGGCAGACCCAGGTCAACATAGTCGTATTCATGTGCAGGCATCGTCCCTACATAATTCACTGCCGGCATCTTGAGCAGGCTGGAGCGGGTGATGGTCTGTACTTTAGAGGACATTATCTCCATCGAGGCACCTTCCGCATCGGTCACTTTTACGGTGAAGCCGCTGAGCATGGTCATTGGAGGCAAGGCGATGACAAAAGAGGTCGCTGTTGCTGTGCTAAGCTGCACGCCTTCGCCGCAATTCAGCGTCACCGACGTGGCGGCCTCGTCAGAGAAACTTATGGTCGGCAGATTTCCGTTGGCAACCGTCACCACTGCATCTCCACAAAGAATTTCACCGTTGTTGCCAGACACTCTCACAGAAACGATGGATGCAGTACCCTTCAGCTGAAGTTTCAAGCCGCCGATAACGTTATTGAACTTGAGATTATAGTCTGTCTCCGATTTAGTCACTGCCACCATCGGGAACGCCCCGTTGCCAAAGCTTTCCAGAGCATAACTCTGGACTGCAGGAAGGGTAACGCCGCTGATAGCGTAAGAGCCCGATTTCTTGGAAATTGCGGCAGTTGATGAATAGGGGTAGAACGCTACATTGTTGTCTATCTCCACGCCGCCAACGAATTCGGGAGCCTCAACTCTGTTCAGATTGGCGGCAGTCTTACCGTCTGATTCATCGGTAACCTGATAATGCTCGTTTATGCTGCTCCCGACAAAGATGCTCACCTGGTCTCCCTTTTTCCAGCGCACGTTGCCCTCATTATCCATAGATGTCTTTGTCTGCTCAGGGCTATCATCTTCCAGCGCTTCCATTGTTGCGCTGAATACAGCAGCCGGTTTTTTGTTGTCAAAGGCAGTGAAATCCGGTTCCACCTTCTGGCAGCCGCTTATGGCCAATGCTACCAGAAGGCTTGTTACTAAGCTTCTTTTCATGATAAAACAGTTATTGCGTTCTACTATTAATAGTCTTTTTTATATGTGAAAACAAGTGCGCTTGAACAGCGTGCCTGCCAGACACTAATGCCAAGATACGCAAATATATAAATTATCTTTAGTAGTTGCAACACAGAGGATTCACCATGTGCAATGATATATAAGATATACCAGTGATTCTATCACAAATGGGGTTATGTTCTGTCGGCCTGCTCTGGGACATCTTCATGCGCGATGCCGACGTCCGCTACGGCCTTGAGAAGCTAGAGTTCAACTGGCAATAAAACACCTTGACAATCAGGTCTTTACGATAACCCATGGTGGCCAGAGGTTACATTTTGGCCACTTTTTTCGTATATTTGTAGAATACAACGACCAATAACCTATAACTTATTGATACTGTTCTGATGAAAGATTACTTTAAAAGTATGCTCACTGCCGATGAACTCGCGCAGTTGGAGTATCTCCCTACACTTGCAGATTTTGTAACCTGGATTGAGAAAAAGTGGCACGACCTTCCCGCTCTTTCTGACACGGTGAACACCGTGAGCTACGGCGAGATGTGCCAGATTGTTGCACGTAAACGCGCGCTGCTCAATTCGTTGGGGCTGGCCAAAGGCGACACCGTGGCCGTACTGGACGGCACGACCCCGGAGGCTGTGGAGATGTTCCTTGCGATAACTTCTGCAGGATATGTGGCCTTGATGCTCCCTTCACAACTCCCGGCTCCGGCAGTCGCAGGCTGCTGCGCAAAATTCCGGGTGAAGGTACTCGCAGCTGGCAAAGATTATAAGGAGACCGTCGCAGGTGTTCCCTGCAAAGTGATAGACATCGCCGAGTGCGCCCCGGAATGTGCGCCCGTGGCAACTATTGATAAGAACGATGCCGCCGCAATATTCTTCACCGGCGGTACTACTGGCGCTCCCAAGGGTGTGGTATTGCCTCACCGTGCGCTGATGCGCGGCTCGATTAACGGCTGCTACGCTCCGAGTCCCCGTCTTGGTTGCCATGTATATGCGCATGTGCTGCCTCTGAGCCATGTCTTTGGTTTGATATGTTCCACCCTCACCCCGTTGCAAATCGGCGCCAAGTGGGTGGCATGCCCCAACATCAAGGACACCATCTCCAAGCTTCCGATGATCCAGCCCACTTGCATGGTCGCCGTGCCGGGCATCTGCGAAATCATGTCGGGCCTGGCCAAGATGTACAGTCCCAAGTTCCTTGGCGGCAAGCTGAGGTATATCATCTCCGGCGCAGCCAACGTTCCGCCCAAGTTGATTGCAGAGTTTGATACCTACGGCGTGAGTCTCTTCGAGGGCTACGGCATGACTGAGGGTGCAAACCTCACCTCCGGCAATATAGACGTCAAGGAGCGGCCAACTTCAGTGGGCAAGATTTACCCTGAACAGGAGGTCAAGGTTGTGGACGGCGAACTCTGGTACCGGGGTGACAACGTGTTCCTGGGCTACTATGGCGACCCCGAAAAGACTGCCGAAACTCTTACGGAAGACGGTTGGGTAAAGACCGGAGACCTGGTGCGCTTTGACGAGGATGGCTATATGTACATCGTGGGGCGTATCAAGAACCTTATTATCCTCTCTAACGGCGAGAACGTGAGCCCGGAGAGCATAGAGGAGCCCTTCTACAAGTGCAACAAGCTGCGTGACTGTCTGATTAAGGAAGAGGAGATGGACGGCCACAACGTAATAGCCATCGAGATTTATCCCAGAATAGAAGAGTTTGGCAATACCCCCTGGGAAGAGGTGGAGAAATACTTCGGTAACCTTGTTGACGAGGTTAACGCGACCCTGCCTACGACCCACCGCGTGACCAAGGTCACTGTGCGCAAAGAGGATTTCAAGCGCAGCGGTGCAATGAAAGTTTTACGCAACCAATAAGCTTGATACTATGACAAGAAACGAAATTTTTGAGTCTTTGAAAGACATAGTGTGGCAGATCCGCCCCTCGATTGACCTCACAAAGATAAAAGAAGACTCACAGTTGGTGCGTGACCTGGGACTGGATTCCCTCACAATCCTGTTGCTGAGCCTTGCCGTAGAGAACAAATACGGGTTCAAGTTTGAGGGTTCACCACGCTTTGAAACCGTGAACGAGGTGATTGATTATATTGAGAAAGCATGTCAGTAGAGATTATCAAAGTTGCGACACATCGCCAGCTCAAGAAATTCATAACATATCCGGAAAAACTCTATAAAGATTGCCCCAACTGGGTTCCGGCCCTGCAGGGTGATGAATATGACACCTTCAACCCCTCCAAGAACGGAGCGTATGACTTCTGCGAAGCCGACTGTTTTCTGGCATATCGCGGCGGGGAGATTGTCGGCCGCGTGGCTGCCATAATCAACCACCAGGCCGATGACCGCGAAGGGGTGGTCCGCTTTGGCTGGCTCGACTTTATAGAAGACGAGGAGGTGCTCCGCGCATTGATAGACACCGTTCAGGCATGGGGCAGGGAGCGCGGCCGCAGAGAGATACGCGGCCCATGGGGCTTTACCGACATGGACAAGGAGGGCCTGCTTACAGAAGGTTTCGAGCATCTGAGTCCGTTCACCTGCCTCTACAACTATCCTTATTACGGACCCATGCTGGAGAAACTGGGCTTTGAGAAGCAGGTGGACTGGACACAGCGATACATCACCATCTCCAACCAGTTGCCGCCGATGTTCCGGTACGCGTCGCTTATAGAGCAGCGGTTTGGGCTTCATGTGGTGACGGGAATGAATATGAATCAGATGTGCCGCCGCTACGGTATGGAGATTTTCCACGCCTACAACGAGGCCTTCGCTCCGCTTGAAGGTTTCTCCCCACTGACCGACAAGCAGATAAAGAACTACCTGAGGACATATGTGCCTATACTGGACAAGGACTTCGTGGCCGTTGTGGTGGATAAGGACGATCGCCCGGCAGGATTCCTGTTCTGCGTGCCTTCCCTGTCAAAGGCGGTCAAGAAATCGGGCGGCCGGCTACTCCCGTTCGGATTCCTGCACATACTCAAAGCCCTTCGCAAGAACGACGCGCTGGAGGCGCTTCTCATTGGTGTGCTGCCCGAGTTCCAGGCTTGCGGCGTACCGATGCTGATGTTCAAATATATCCACGAAAACTGCATCCGCCGGGGTATTAAACGCATCATCTTCAACCCTCAGCTCGAAGAGAACTATAAGGTCCAGACGCTGTTCGAAGAGTATCACCCTACAGCCTTCATGCGCCGCAGGGCCTACAAGAAGAAGTTCTGAGTCCGTCTGATTATGCCTGACTCCATTTGTAGCCGAGGTCTTGGAGGCAGATGGATGCAGCTATTGTATAGAGAGTCTCTATGGTGGCCAGGACAGCCTGGAAGGCAGCTGTGCTGCCGGCCTCAAGCCCGGAGTGCATCAGATAGCTGTAGGCCTCACCAGAGAGAGAACGCATCCTGGAAGCTAGCGTCTCGGCCTCTTTGCTGCCAAGCGGCATGCCCAGCAGGTGTTCTGTTATGTGTTCGTCCATATAATCGAACCCCTTTGCGCCGCAGAAGAACTTGTAATCATTTGTGGAATATTGCGCCCAGTCGGTATCCCAGCACCATGCTACTGCCGTGCCCAGATAGGCCGCCCATGCCAGTATCACCTCTGGATAGCCGTTGAATTCCGGAACGGCATCGGCCAGGAATTCGGGTGCCAGCTCCTGCCATTTATCGTCCAGATCGGGAGTCTGCAGCAATTCGCCGCAAAGGAGGGCTTTGCTGCGGCAAATCTCCATAAGATGCTGTGCCAGCCCCTTTTTATAATCAGAAGTCTCCATGGGGAAGTATTAAAGTGCCGCCAGAATCAGCAACTGTGCCATCAGCACCCTCAAGAACATGGTGAGCGGGTACACAGTGGCGTAGTTCACGGATGTGTAGTCGGTGCCATACTGGCTCTGCGCAAATGAGAGCGCAGCAGGGTCGGTGGTGCCGCCCGCTACGAGGCCGCAAATCTCGTAAAAATCGAGTTTGAGCACCAGTCTCGACAGAAGGATGATGGCAGCCACCGGTACCAGAGTAATAACGGCGCCGTAAAGTATCCACCAGTATCCGCCATTTACTATAGAGCTCACAAAAGTGCGCCCGGCGTCCAAGCCAACCGCCGCCATAAAGAAGGAGATACCTATCTCGCGGATCATCATATTGGCACTCACGGTAGTGTAGGTGGTTATCTTAAACTTGGGGCCGAAATAACCCAGGAGGATGGCCACCAGCAGCGGGCCGCCGGCGAGGCCCAGCTTTATAGGCTGGGGAATACCCGGAATTGTGAGGGGAATGCTACCAAAAATAACGCCCACGGCAATACCAAAGAATATAGGCACCAGATTGGGATGGGAAAGGGTTTCTGGCTTGTTGCCCACGATTTTGGCTACCAACTGAATGTTCTCTTCTGTACCGACCACCTGGATGCTGTCGCCAACCTGAAGTATCAGGCCGGGCCTGCCCACCAGTTCAATACCGGAACGTATCACGCGGGTAACGGTGACATTATAGTTTTTCCTGAATCCAAGTTGGGAGAGGTGCTTGCCGGTGAGAGAAGGTTTGGTGATGGAGAGGCGGCGAGACACCATATTGGAATCCATTTTTTGCCAGTCCTGCTGATGCATCGGGACCTCTTTGCCAAAGATTATGCGTACGGTATCGACATCCTTGTGGTCTGTAACTATGAGCAGTCTGTCACCCTCGTGAAGCACGGTGTCCGGCCCGGGAACAGAGATTTCACCGTCATGCAGAATGCGGGAGGCCACAAAATCGTCGCCCATATTGGCCGCCACCTGCGAGAGGGTCTTGCCAAACACAGCGGGGTTGCTCACCTCACAATGCATGCGGCGGGCAGTTTCACCGGTATCGTGCGACTCGTCCAGTATAGACTTCTCCTTTTCAAGGTCTATTTTGAATATCGATTTGAAAAGCAAAAGCATAAAAATCACGCCCAGCACGCCGATGGGATAGGTCACTGCATAGGCAGAGGCCATCACAGAACTGTCCACAGGAGCATTTGCGGCTCCGGCAAGGGTCTGCTGGGCCGCACCGAGCCCGGGAGTGTTGGTTACTGCACCCGACATGACACCGGTTAAGGTAAAGAGATCTAATCCGGTGGTAAAGTGCAGCACTACGGTGACCACCACTGCCAGCAAAACCAGCAGCATCGCCAGCAGGTTAAGCTTGACGCCCCCTTTCTTGAACGAGGCAAAAAAGCCTGGCCCGACTTGCAAACCTATAGAAAAGACAAACAGGATCAGTCCGAAATCTTTCATGAACGACAGCACCGTAGGGTCGCTGCGGAGCCCGAAGTGGCTCAATATGATACCCACAAATAGTATCCAGGTGGTACCTATGGATAACCCTCTGATTTTGAATCGCCCCAGATACAAACCGCCTCCAATGACAGCGGCGAAAAGCAGTATGGAATGGGCTATGCCCGTGCCGGTAAATATATTCTCCATAAACCGATGGATAATCCGGCCGCAAATATAGAACTATTTATTTTTCCGCAACTTTAATCTTTCGAAAATAGCGTTTTTCCGCGAATGACGGCGTTCTTTTATCTTCTCCATCGCCTCGTTTGAGAGCTTTGGGAAACGCCTACGCACCTTGCGCACCCACTGGCCGATAGAGGCGGCTGTGTGGCGGTCGCGCTTCTCCGGATACATCTCGTTGAAGCATACCATAATTCCGGTCTCCTCCACATCGGAGAATTCATCGTTTATGGCGGTGCCCAGCATCTTCATGGAGGGGGAGCTGTTCATATAGGAGTTCACCAGCGGCGGGATGTTGGTGCCCAGCTTACGCACCGCCTCCTTGAGGTTGCGGTAGTCATCCTTGAACTCTGTGTCCTTCAGTATCAGGTCCATCATGCGGGCGTTCGCCTCGGGCATGACAGGCTTGTAAGGACGCACCAGCTCCTCCGGGTCGGGGAAATGCTTCCAGAGAAAGTGGAGTATAAGATCGCGGGAAGGACGGTCGTAAGAGGGGTACATCGTCATCTTTCCGAAGAAATAGATGATGGAGGGATGCTCGTTTACCACAGCCCCAATCGCATCCCACAGATTATCAAGGGCATAGAGGGCTTTTGCCCCAGCCTTGGAACTCTGATATTCAGGGGTCACAAAGCTGCGCCCCAGCTCCATGACGTGCGGCAGGTATTCCTTTATGAAGGAGTCGCTGAAATGGAACATATGAGCGGTGGCCAGACGGGGCTGTCCGTTGTCATAAAACTTCACGTCCGAGCCAAGGATATAACGGTAACCACCCAGAATTGCCTTTGCTTCAGGGTCCCACACCACAATCTGCTTGTAGGGGACATCCATCGTATCAAACTCGTCGATATCCACACTCAGGCCGCTGCTGCCTCCCGCCCCGCGGAACGATATCTCACGCAGGCGGCCCACCTCCCGCATAACGTTTGGCGAATCGTGGGCATCTATGACATATATTACGTTGCCTCCCTTGTTGGTTTCACACAACATCTTGGCGGGGGTAAGTTCCGCCTCCAGAAGGTCGATGCTTACGGGATCAATAATCTTTTCCATGACTAAAGGGAATATGCTTGTTCACGAACCCATGCCGCCCATTCGGTAGGAGTTTTGCTATTATCAAAAGTTTCTGGGGGTATAGGTTTGCCGAATGTAATCTTGAACGTCTTGTGCTGGTTGCGATACAACTCGTCGGGGAGGAATATCATCGCAAAGTTGAACTTCAGTTTAAGGAACTTGCAGATGTTGGCCACATTGTAAAACCGGTTGCTGTTGCGTCCCTCAAAGTGTACTGGCACTATCCAGCGTCCTGTGGCACGGCTCATCTGTATGAAATTCTTTGTCCACGGGAGGTCCTGTATCTTCCCTTTTATCTTGCGGGAGCAGAGACCTGCGGGGAACACTACCATATTGTTGTCCGACTGATAGGCCTCCTTGATGAGTGCCGGGAGGTTGCGGGCCTGGCCGCCGGTCTTGTTGATGGGTATGCAGATGGGGGCGAGCCCCTTCAGAGCCATAAGGAAATCGTTTACCAAAAGACGTACGTTGGGGCCGAATTTCTCGCCCACGACACCGGCAACGGCCACACCGTCCACTCCGCCCAGCGGGTGGTTGCTGGCAAATGTCATCTTTGCCCCCTCGGGCACCACCACATTCTCCAACCCGTGGATATCCAGGGTCACGTCCAGATACTTCACACTCTCCGAGCAAAACTCGGTGCCTTCGTACCCTTTGGTGGCCATCACGTTCAAGAAATCCTGATGAATGAACCTTTTTATCCAGTTGGTAATCCATTTGGGTATCTTTTTCCCCGGAAACTTAGCGGCCACTACTTTATCTACGTCAAAAGCCCAATCCGGTCTGGGAACAACTGGTTTCTCACTCATACGCCTTTACGTTTTACAGACGTCAAAATTAGATAAAAATACAAAAACGGCTTTATATTTGCACCAACTTTATGGTGTATAATTTTAACCCGAATTAAAATGAGTAAATATGCTGTCATCGTCGTTGACCTGGTCAACGATTTTGTATCGGGATCGATTGCCCATCCCAGAATCAAAAGAATTATAGAACCCATCAAGGAGCTTTGTGAGAAGGCCCGTGCAGCAGGTGTGCCCGTTTTCTATGCCAATGACAGCCACACTCCCGAGGTTGACAAGGAATTCAAGGTTTGGGGTCCCCATGCAGTTGAGGGTACCTGGGGCGCAGAGGTTATTGACGAGCTCAAACCCCAGCCCGGTGACGTTATCATCCCCAAGAAGACCTACAGCGGTTTCTTTCAGACTCCCCTGGAGCTCGACCTTCGCGAGAAAGGCGTTGACACCGTGATCATCACCGGCTGGCAGGCAGACTGCTGCTGTCGTCACACCAGCGCCGATGCGTTCTTCCGCGGCTTCAACATTATCGTTCCGCGTGAGACCACCGACACTCTGACTCAGGAAGACTGCGACCGTGGCCTTGAGTATATCAAGAACATCTACGGAGGTACGATTTGCAGTATGAAGGACCTTCCTTTCTGGAAATAATACCGCAGCATGAAGGTAGGGCTCTTCATAGACACCTTCTACCCTATGGTGGACGGTGTCATCAAAGTTGTCGATAATTATGCCCGTCGCCTCGCAAATAAATGCGAGGTGACGGTTTTTTGTCCCGCGGTCAAGGGTTATAATCCGAAGGATGACAAGAAATTCCCATACGAGATTGTACGCTGCACTGCGCTTCCGATCCCCGGCCAGGATTATTCTCTGCCGCTGCCGCTAGCCGACCCCGCCTTCAATCTGCCTTTGATAAAGAGCGACTTGGATATCGTGCATATCCACTCTCCATTTGCCGTAGGCACAGCAGGCGTATTCTATTCCAAGATTCACCAGATACCGGTGGTCGGCACCCTTCACTCGCAGTACCGGCAGGATTTTGAAAGGACGTTCAAGCTGGAGCCTACAGTCAAGATGGCATTGAACACCCTGATGATGACCTTCAGCACCTGCGATGAATGCTGGGCTGTAAATCCTGCCATTCGTGATCTCTACGTGAACGAATACGGCCTCACTGCTCCCTGCAAGGTTATGCTCAACGCCACCGACCACCTCCCCGTGGCTGACCCGGCTGCTGCAGCGGAGCGAGTGAACAAGCGTTACGGAATAGAGGCTGGCGAGACCGTTTTCCTGTTTGTCGGCCGAATCAACTTCCAGAAGAATCTGGATTTCACCGTCCGCGCTCTCAAGATTCTGAAGGACCGCCACATCCAGTTTAAAATGATATTCGTGGGCCAGGGCCTGGATGAAGACCGTCTCGCGGCGCTGGTGCGCGAGCTGGGGCTCGAAGACCGGATAATTATGGCGGGACTGGTCGGCGGCAGGGAAGACCTGCAGGACCTTTACAGCCGCGCCAAACTGTTTCTCTTCCCCTCGCTTTACGATGCCAACTCACTTGTTCAGATAGAAGCCGCCTGCCAGGGAACTCCCACAGTGTTCATCAGGGGTGCCCGCACGGCCGCTACCGTGACCGACGGCGTGAATGCGCTGATATCGGACCCCACAGAAGAGGCGTTTGCAGATGCCATACAAAGCGTACTAGACGACCCGGCGCTCTACGACCGCCTTTCAACGGCAGCCCGCAAGCAGCTCTACCTTGATTGGGACACAGTGGTGGACAGAGTTTACGACAAGTATCAGGAACTAATTGCGGCCAAGAAAGCCGACCTCGAGACCAAAAAGCGGCTATAGACCTATTGGGACAATGCATTGCAGATGGCCAGTACACCAGAATCAGCCAGTTGCAACCGCCTTTCAACCGTTGGATGCAGTCCGTTTGTCTCTATTACTTCTGTCTCATCCGTCCTTAAACTGGACGGTATCTCAGATGTAGGATATGCGTTCTCGCAATCGAACATCTCACAAGCGGCCCAATAATAAACATAGCTGCGGAATTCTGCATCCTGACAGATTATGTCAACCTCATTATTATAATCCATCACATTACGCATCACCGTTAACCAGTTCCACTCAGAAGATGAACCGTAATCTGTTCCAAGCCCTCCTTTCTGACTTGGCGGTTGTAATCCACCTAAAACAATAACGCCATTGGGATAATCCTTATGATACTGGCGCAGGAAAGGTTTAATTACAGATTCAACGATTGCCACATTGGTTGTCAAACTGTTCCATCCGTGTTCTATGCACAGGACATCAATCGGAGCGCTGTTGCAATACTGTTGTGAATAGTATTTAAAATCGACCCTGCCTTCCGATGGGATATAGAACGGATTATCATCACTATTACGTGTGAAGTTATACCATGACCAACCGCCTGTAGCTTCTTGATGGATATCTGTCGCAAGTGAACCTGTCAGACGACCGATAAAATTAATACCGGAAAGGCCGTATCCTGATGGATTTCCGCCAGTTTGGGTTAATTGTCGACTCATCTCTCTGGCTATTGACCCCGTTGAATAAACTGAAGCGCCCATGACCAGAATGTTCTTATCCGAGAAAGATGGCGATGGCAGGCACTTTATTGACGTTGTCTTAGAAGTAATGATACTTCCATCGTCATCAACCAGTGAGAAACGGACCTCATAGGACTTACCTGAATCAGAAGAGCTTGGCGTAAATGACCAAAAGCGAGGATATGGTTTGCCTATTTTCCCTTCTACCATAACCTGATATCTATAAACGTCATATACTGCAAACAATGATTTGTAGTATATACGAACCTCTCTTGACTCTATTACCGGGATATATGATCCGAGAGCCATCTTGATGGAACCTGCCTGTGCCTTCTGCAATGCCAGCACACTGCCATTTGCCAGTGTGAAATAGACATGAGTATCGTCTTCTGAGACAGATTTGAAGAAGGAATCGCCATCTGCCCCCTTGTCTCCCGTTGCCTGGCCAAGTTTTGTCCATGATACACCCTCATCCATCGTTACAAACCAATAACCGTCCTCAATCTTGAGCCGTGGCGTAATACCATCTGTTCCGTCGGTACCCGATGCTTTAACTCTCTGTCCGTTGGAATCAAGGAGCCACTCACTGTTAATAGTCCAATACCATAGGTCATCAACATCCTTTCTGACACCTATTCCAGGGATGTTCCCGCCTTCGCCGTGATATATTGTAATCGGGTCCCCTTTAACAAAAGATATGGTATAGCCTATTTCTTCTCCATTGTACATAACAGGTGTAACGCTCGTTATGTAATTACCATTCTGCATTGCAGTCGCGATAGTCTGGACAGCGTCGATGTTATTGTTCAGGTTTTTGCAAAGAGTCTCAAGGGCAGTTACCCTGTTCTGGAGATCAGCAATATCATCCTGAAATTGGGACAGATCAGAACACCCGTTTGCAAAAAACAGAGATATGATAATGCATAGGGCAGAGAAATAGGTTTTTATTTTGCGCATCATGATTTATATACTATTAATAGCTGAAGCCCAGGACATCGAGGCCTCTGCGGACGTCGGCGTCGCGCATGAAGGTTTCCCAAAGCAGTCCGGTGCGGTAGTTCTCTATCATGCAGACAATAGGGCCCTGGTCGATGGCTATGTAGCTGCGGGCGAACCATTGGTGTTCAAGTGAGAATGCGTCGTAAAAACCGTACTCGCCCCAGATGCGTTTGCCCAGTTTGTAATAGAAGTATTCGAGCGCGGCCAGGGATTCCTCGGGGGTGTAAGGCATGCTCGAGAGGGCTGCGGTGGGGGCGATGGTGCCGGTGTCGTTGGTGGGAGAGGATGCGGTGTATCCGTTCCAGTAATCGCTGGCGGTGATTCCCCAGCAGGCGTCGCTGTAGCCGTAATTGCCCTTGGGGTTGGCAACGCAGTAGGCGTGGTTTATCTTGGAATGGGCCACGTTCTGCTCCCAGTAGTTGGCGTAGGAGTCGCTTAGGGTTCTGGGGTCAAGGCCAAGGAAAGAGTAGTGTGCGAAGAACAGCGGGCCGCCGTAACTCTCTCCCAGCGGCAGGGTGATGCCATAGTACTTTTTGCCGTTCTTTGCTCCGGAAGCCCAACCTTTGTCGTACACCTCTTTGGATACAGGGTGTGTGGGCGACGCTGCCGCCAGAAGATATGTCATCAGTGGTTCGCACCACCCCTTGATCTGCATATTCATCTTCCAGTCGTAGTCGGCCGACCAGTGCCAGTAGAGCACACTCTGCCCGCCGCGGGTGAACCAGTCCCATTCGACCCCTTCCCAAATGGTGGTGACGCCGCTACGGATGGCGGTCTCGGTGGCGTCGGCGCCGTCAAAGTATGAGCGCAGGGTGAGCAGACCCTCTATCAGGAACGCTGTCTCCACAAGGTCTGCACCGTTGTCGTAGGTGCTGAAGGCGATGGTCGCCCCGCTGGTGCCGTTAAGCCAGTGCGGGAAAGCTCCGTGATATTTCACCGCCTTGTCCTTTAAGAAGTTGACGATTTTTAATGCGCGTTCTGCACCCGCCTGGCGAGTTATGAATCCGCGAGAAATACCCACAGGGATGGCCATCAGGCCAAAACCGCTGCCTCCGGTGGTTACCGTCTCGTCGCTGCCGAGCCGCTCTCGCGCCAGCCCGCTTACAGGGTGAGCGTAATCCCAGAAGTAGGCGAAGGTGCGCTCCTGCACCTTGGTAAGCAGTTGGTCGGTGGAGATTCTGGGGAAAACATCCGCCGTGTCATCCAGAGCGGTGATGAAAGAGAAGGTGAAACCCTCCATCAGGTTGACACTGAAACCCTCGCCGGCGGCAATGCTGAATCTGTATTGGGAGAACTCGCCCAAGGGATTCCTGGGGGTAAGAACCATTACAGACTTATCGTCATCATCCAGACTTACTTCAAGTTCACCTCCGGAAAATGAGAGACAGGCTGCGACAGACACTTTGTCCAAAGTGATTTCGCGGGAGAAGCTGAGTAAGATTTGCGGCTGCAGCGAGACGCCGTTCACCGTGCCTGACTCGAGAACAGCCTTACCATCTATAGTGGCGGATACGACAATGGCTTTGGGAAGTGATTCGGGGTCAACATGCTGGCCGCATGAGGTCACTGCCATAACTATGGTGGCAGCAGCGATATAAAAAAGCCGTTTCATAGTGACGGCAGGGAGATCCCTCCCCCTGCCGTCTGAAAAACATTACATAAGAGCGATTGCAACCTCTTCTTTGCGGAGAGCCTGAATCTCGGTCTCTGACAGAGCCTTGTTGTAGATACGGAGCTCGTCGATGCTGCCGGAGAAGAAGCTCATCCAGTCTGCAGCACCTGCGTAGGTCTCGATCCAGGAGGCCCAACCACCTACATAGAAAGCATTTGCATCAGAAGGAACGCATTTGCCCCAAGGCATCATGTCACCGTATTCAGCATCCTTTACCTTGACGCCGTCCACATAGAGTGCCCATGCACCGGTAGATGCAGTGTAGGTATATGCGAACTGGAACCATGTGTTGTATTTAGCGAAAGCAGCATCCCATGTGTCGAGCCACATATTGGTTTCGCTGTCGTCGGCCTTCTTGAACATTATGCGGCCGTTGACCTGCTGCCTCTCGACGCCAGTCTCTTCGTCAACACCCTTGTTGTCGAACATGACAACCAGTGAAGGCCAGTCCTGAGTGGGGAAGAGTTTGCCGTTAACGGAGAAGAGACCGCCCTTCTGGAAATCTTTGATGTTCTTTACCCAAACGGTTATAGTTACATCTTCAAGCTTGCTGAGGGCGTTGTTGGCAGCGAGTTTGAACTTCATGTAAGCCTCATTGTTGTTACCGGCGGTGTTTACATAACCATTGCCGATATAACCTTCTCCAAAGTCGGCGGCGCCGGCCTTTTTCTCAAAAGAGAAGCCTTCGCCAACCTTTACAGCTTTGTCAGCTGCCTCAAAAGGCATGTAGAGAACCATGTTCTCTGCGCAGGTCTTTACCTCGGGAGTAGTGTCTTTAGGGTCATCTTTAGGGGTCTTTTCACAAGCTGCGAATGCGAACATTGCAGCGAGTGCAAGTACAAATACTTTTTTCATTGTGTTGTTGATTTGTTAGTTGGTTGATATTAAGTTTAGTAGGTATATCCGGGCGTTGCGGGGAGGAAGGGATTCAGCTGGCGCTGGGCGGACGGAACCGGGAACACTTCGTTCTTGCCTGCGGTGAAGCCGAGCGGGCCAAGCACTTTGGCGGCTTTGCCCCAGCGCACCAGATCAAAGAAACGGTTCTCTTCAAGCGACAGTTCTGCGCGGCGTTCGTCGTAGATGTTATCCAAGGTGGCGGTTGTGGCGGCAAGGCCGGCACGTGAGCGCACCTCGTTGAGTGCCATATCGGCAGTGTAGCCGGATGTGGGAGCGATTGTGGCTCCATTGGCCATAGCTTCGGCAAACATCAGCAGCACATCGGCATATCGTATAATCCTCATATTGTGGTCCAGTCCGTAAGCATTGAAAGAACGGTTGTTGGTGCGGGTCGGTACATAAACCTTGCCGTTGTAGTAGGGGTTGGTGCAGGATTCTATCACCTCGTCCCCCTCAGGGGTGGTCTCGCCGCGCACGAGCAGGGTCACTTTTTTGCGGATATCGTCACCCCTGGAGTCAAAGAAGTCGATAAGATTCTGGCTGGGAACCTTGTATCCCCAACCCTGGAACGGCTCTTTGTTGCCACGGGGGCCCTGGATGAATGCGTAGTAGCAGAGCGGCATGCCGCCGGTGCTCTGGCCCATGTCGGAGCTCTCTATCTCCATCAGCGACTCTGCGCCCCCTTCGTTCTCTACATTGAACGCATCTTTGAACCGGCTCATGAGCGAATAGCGGCCGCTTGCAATAATCAGGTCTGTCAGTCTGGCAGACTCGTTCCAATCCTCGCGATACAGCGCAACCTTTGCCTTGAGCGCCATGGCGGTATACTTGTTATAGCGCCCCTTGTAATCTGAATGAGAGTCGGGTACAACGGCTATGGCATCGTCCAGATCTTTATAAATGAAGGCATAGACCTCTTCTGGCTTCTTTGCATTGGCCGTTGCGAGCTCGTCTGCAGTCATGGTGCGGTCAATGATGGGGACAGTGCCGAACAGGCGCACCAGGTTGAAATATGCGTAGGCGCGGATTATCCTGGCCTCGCCCCGGCACTCCACCACAGTCTGCTGGCCCGCCTCCGAGGTGATGGCCTCGGCAAACTTGTCCATGGATTCTATTGCATAGTTTGCGGCAGAAGAGATGTTGTAGAAATAGTTCCACATTGCCTCTACATTGTTGTTATCTGGGCCGTAGGTGAACTTGTCCAGCTGTGCCACGGTAGGGCCGTCGGCTTCTGTGGAGCCTTTGTCGGCATCGTCGGAAACAATCTCCATCACGCCGACATAGTTCTGGGCCCACCCTTCACTGAGGCGCATGCTTGCGTAGGCGGCGCTTACGGGAAGGAACACGTTCTCCGGCTTGGAATAGTCCAGGCCTGCCGAAGGCATGGAGGCCTCGGTGCGAATATCGAGCAAATCGGAGCAGGATATGGCTGCAAGAGCAGCGAGTATTATGATGATACTTTTTTTCATGGCCCTAGAAATTCATGTTTATACCGAAGGAATAGATGGACTGCATGGGATATACCGACGAAGAGTCGATGCCGTTCGCGGTGGGAGAACCGCCGATCTCGGTGGTGAAGCCGTTATAACCAAACAGGGTCAGGGGGCGCTGTGCAGAGAGATATGCACGGATTGTGCCGCTGCTGAATACCTTGTGGAAGGTGTATCCCACCTGGACGTTCTGGATGCGGAACATAGAGCCGTCTTCAACAAAGAAACTGTTGCTCTGGGCCATCAGCTGCTCTGTGAGCACGCGCGGGGTGGGATATGTGTCGGAGGGTGCGTCCTTGCGCCAAGCGTTCTTATAGAAGTCATAGTCGTAGTTGCCCTCGGCAAACACCTGTTTGTTGAGACGCTTGCTGTTGAATATCTTGTTGCCGATATTGGAGTTGCAAACCACAGAGAAGTCCCAGTTCTTATAATTGAATCCAAAGTCAAAACCGAGCATCAGCCAAGGCAGGGGAGAGCCGAGATATGTGCGGTCGGCCTCCGTAATCTTGCCGTCGGGGGTGCCGTCTTCGTTACCGGCAAAGTCGTGATACTGGAAAAATCCGGCGCCGGTGGAAAGCTGTGTTACGTCGGCCATCTGGGCGTCATATTCGTTCTTGAAGATGCCGTCTACCTGATAGCCCCAGAAGGCTCCGATGGGGTAGCCCACCTGGGTCATGGTTGCGTAAGCACCGTTGGTGAGGGCTCCGGGGATATTGTCACGTCCTTCAAGCGCGAGTACGCGGTTGTGGTTGAAGGTGGCGTTCAGGCCAAGGTTGTAGCCAAAGTCGTCGCCGATATTGTCAGCCCACTTGAGGGCCATCTCGACGCCGGCATTGAGCACTTTTCCGTTATTTGCGAGCAGAGTGGCCACCCCGCCGCCGGTGGCCACGGGCGCATGGAACACAACGCGGTCGGTGACGCGGTAGTAGAGGTCGATGTCGCCAGAGAGGCGGTTCTTAAGGAATGCGAAATCGGCACCGACGTTGGCTTCGGTCACGACTTCCCATTTGAGATAATTCTGGTAAACCGTTTGTGCGCCGATGCCGTCCACGAGGGTGTCACCAAACACTGCAGAAGAGTCCACTCCGGAGTTGCCGGCGATATTGATGTCGTTTGCGGGGACATTGTCGTTACCGAGCATACCCCAGCTGGCGCGCAGTTTGAGAAAGTCGAAGGTCTTGTTGCCCTGCATGAATGGCTCGTCGGTCACTACCCAGCCCAAGCCGATTGAGGGGAAGAAGCCCCATTTCTCCTGATACTTGGAACTGCCGTCGGCACGGAATGTAAGGGTTGCAAGGTAGCGTCCCTTGTAGCTGTAGGTGCCGCGGGTGAAGAACGACAGGCCGTTGTAGCGCGAAGCGCCGTCGGTCGCGGTCTGGTTCTTATATGAACCGTTCACCAGGTAGCGGGCCTGGTCGTCATAGTCGGGCACGTTGCTAACCACACCGCGCAGCCAGCCGTTGTACTGCATGCGCAACGACTGCCCGGCCATAATAGATAAGTTATGGTCTCCTATCTGGTCGGCGAAAGTCAGGGTGTTGTCAAAAATCTGATAAGTGCCGTATGCGTAAGTCTTGTTCAGAGATGATACGGAAGTGCCCTGTGAACCGCCGACAAAGTGCTCTGGAGTGTAGCTCTGCTGGTCGGCAAAGCTGAAGTCGAGGTTGTAGGAGGTTTTGAACTTCAGTTTTTCTGTGATGGTAGCCTCCGCATATATGTTGAACACACTCTTCAGACCTTTTTCGCGGCTGTTGGTGTAATATGCAGACGCGGCCGGGTTACCGTAGGAGTTGGGATAACCGTAGCGTTGGGGCGAATCAAAAGCGACTGGATATGCATCGGTGTTGGCGTCGTTGTAAACTCCGTAAACCGGCGGGTTCACAAATGCCTGGTAATACACCCCGGAGTTGGGGTTGTGCTGGTTGTGACGGGAAACCACGGTGTTGATACCCATCTTTAGCCAGTCAGTCATAGTCTGGTCCAGACGTGCACGCAGGTTAAAACGGTTGTAATTGTTGGTGCAGTAGTTCATGATACCGTCCTGGTAAAAATAGCTCAGGCCCACCGAGTAGTTGGTCTTCTCAGTGCCGCCGGAAAGGTCAAGCGAATGGCTGTGGGTGAGGGCGTTATGTACCAGCTCTTTATACCAGTCGGTGCTGACGCCGTTGTAGTCGGCCACATTCTTCGGAGAGTCAGGGTATACAAGGTTGTACATCTCAACATACTGCTCTGTGTTAGCAAGTTTCATGATGTTGGTGGGCACCTGCAAGCCGGCATAGCCCTCGTAGCTTACGCGGACCTTGCCCAAGTCGCCTTTCCGCGTGGTGACAATGATGACGCCGTTTGCGGCACGCACACCATAGATGGCAGCTGCCGATGCATCCTTGAGCACGGTAAGGGACTCGATATCATTGCTGGAAAGGAAGTTGATATTGTCCATGAAGGCTCCGTCAACCACATAGAGAGGATTGGCATAGTCACCGATAGAGCCTACGCCGCGGATCTTAACGGAAGGACCTGCACCAGGGGCGCCGCTCTGGGTAATCTGTACGCCGCTGACCTTGCCCTGGAGGGCGCTCATCGGGTTGGCGGCTGTCTGGCGGGAGAGTTCGTCACCCTTGACATTTACGATGGGGGCGGTGAGGTCTTTGGATTTCTGGGTACCGTAGCCCACTACGACCACCTCTTCCAGAAAGCTTACGTCCTCTTTGAGAAGGATGCTAGAAGGGACACTCTTGGCCGGGAAAGTCTGTGTGGCGTAGCCTATGCAGCTTACCTCCACTATAGATTCCGGTCCCGAGACTTTCAGGAAAAAGTTGCCGTCAAAGTCGGTAGAGGTACCGTTGGATGTACCGGCCTCCATGACGGTGGCGCCGACAACCGGCCCCAGATCGTCCGAGATGACGCCCTTCACCTGATATTGTGCCTGCGCACCTAGCGCAAACGACAACAGGATCAGTGTTGTGAGGATAAATTTTTTCATCAGGTTGAACAGGTATTAATTGTTATAGTAAAATCCGAGTTTTTCAAGGCCAGCGGCAATTTCCGGGCAGCTGCCGAAAAGGTTCCAGAGCAAGCCGCTACGGTAGTTCTCTATCATCACCGCTTCCGGCCCCTGGTCTATTGCAAGATAGTGTCTGAGAACCTGCTGCTCTTCCGGCAGGGTATAGTTTATAGCATCGTAGAAACCGTAAGGGCCAAAGGTCCGGTTGTCTTTGAGCAGGCGGCGTATTACGGCCATGCTCTCTTCCGGGGTATAGACTATTGAAGATATCGCGGCGGTGGGACTCACGGTGCCGTTTTCTTCAGGTGTGCCGGGATAGTGGCCGGCATAGCCCAGCAGGACGTCGTCGCTGGAGGTGAATCCCCAGAAATCTTCTCCCAGCTGTTTTTCAGGGTGGTCCATGGCGTATGCGCGGTGAATCAGGCACTGGTTGCGGTTGCGCTCAAAATAATCGGTGTAGCCGTCGCTTAGGCCCCGGGGGTCCAGACCCAGGAAAGAGTAGTGTGTAAAGAAGAGCGGCCCGCCGTAGGGCATCCCGATGGTGAGCGGAATGCCGTAATATTCATTGCCGTTATAGTAATACGGACTGGTCTTGTACGAGGCTTCGTAGCACTCCCGGGTTATGGGGTGGGTTGGAGAAGATGCTGCCAGAATGTAGGTAATCAGCGTCTCGTCAAAGCCGCGGATGCGGTGGTTCATCTTGAAGTCGTAGTTCTTGGACCAATGCCAGTATAGGCTGTCGGTGGCCTGGGTGTACCAGTTCCACTCGATGCCGTGCCAGAGGGTGTCGCAGCGTGATTTGAGCGATTCGCTGCGAGTCCATTGACGGGTAGTGAGTATGCCGGCGGTGAGAAATGCCGTCTCTACGAGATCGCCGCCGTCGTCGTATTTGCTGAATGGATATGCCTCGCCGCTGTCACCGTCGTACCAGTGGGCCCAGGCGCCGTGGAAGCGCTCTATGCGCTCCAGGGAAGAGATGATTTTCTCCAGGCGTCGCTCCCCCTCTTCGCGAGGGTAATAACCCCGCTCGGCGCCAGCAATTATGGCCATCATGCCGAATCCTGTGCCGCCGGAGGTTACTATATTGCCGTGGACGTCATCGTTGCGCTCGCGGGCCATTCCGGTATTGGGCTCGGCGAATTCTGTAAAATACTTGATGGTGGCCTGCTCGATGCGGTCCAGGATGGCTTCGTCGGATTCTGGCTGTGCTTTGCAGCCGGAGATGCCGGCATACAGCGCAAACACAGATATAAGAAGGAGTAAGCGCCGCATAACTTATTCGTTATATGTAAATGTAACGAACTCTTCACAGTCAGAGGCGGGGCCGATGAACAGCCTGAACTCACCGGCCTCGGGGCCAAAAGTCATATCCTTACGCCAGAAGGAGAGGAGTTCCGGGGTGATTTTGAACTCCACTTCGCGGCTCTCGCCGGGAGCAAGGGTTACCCGTTCAAAGCCCTTGAGCTGCTTGACGGGACGGGTAATGCTCCCCACCAGATCCCGGATGTAGAGTTGCACAACCTCAGTGCCCTCGCATTTGCCGGTGTTGGTGACGGTTACTTTGGCTGTGACGGAGCCCTCAGGTCCGAGCGAACCGGCACTCAACACAGGCTTGCCGTAACTGAATGTTGTGTATGTGAGGCCGTAGCCAAAGGGGTAAAGCGGTTCGTTCTCACAGTCAAGGTATCGGCTTTCGTATTTAACACCGGGGTGCACATAGGGACGTCCGGTATTCTTTGCATAATAGTAGATGGGTACCTGGCCCAGTGTGCGGGGGAAGGTTACGCTCAGGCGGCCGCTGGGGTGTGCATCGCCAAACAGCAACCGGGCCACGGCCTCTCCGCCCATAGTTCCGGGGAACCAGGCCTCAAGTATGGCCTGGGCAATGCCGCTCTCTTCGCTCAGGTCCAGAGGACGACCGTTCATCAGTACAATCGTGACAGGTTTGCCGGTGGCAGCTACGGCCTTGAGCAGTTCAGTCTGGATTTCAGGCAGCCTTATGGATGTGCGGCTGGCCGCCTCTCCACTCCAGTCGCACGATTCGCCCAGCACCATAATCACCGCCTCTGCGCTGCGGGCAGCAGTTACGGCCGCGCCAAAGCCTGTTTTGACATCTCCGTCAAGTTCGCAGCCCCTGACGTATATGATTCTGTCAGAATAATCCCTGATGCCGTCCAGTATGCTCTTGACGCCTTCCACCTTGCCGGCTCCGCGCCAGCTGGCCAGCAGGTCGTCAGCGGAGTCGGCGAGAGGTCCTATTACTGCAATGAGTGCACCCTTTGCCAGCGGCAGAACGCCGTTGTTCTTGAGCAGTACGCAACTCTCCTCTGCCAGGGTGCGGGCGGTGAGCAGGTTGGCTTCTGTCTTGGTTTCAGCTGCTTCACGCTCTGCGCTGCAATACCTGAACGGGTCCTGGAACAGCCCCAGGCGGGCCTTCACGGTGAGTACGCGCCGCACAGCTTCTTCCAGGGTCTTGCGGCTGACCTTGCCCTCTTCTACCGCTTTCTTAAGGTAATCTGAGTAGCCGCCGCTCTGCATGTCCATATCGTTGCCGGCGTTCAGCGCCTGTATGCTGGCATCCTCCAAATCGCGGCTGGTGCCGTGGTTTATCATCTCCATCACTCCGGTGTAATCGCTCACCACAAAGCCGTCAAAGCCCCACTCGTTTCTCAATATCTCTGTGAGCAGGTGGGAGTTGGCCGTGGCCGGGATGCCGTCGTATTCGTTGAACGATGCCATAACCGTCTGCGCTCCTGCATCCACCGCAGCTTTGTAGGGGGGCAGGTAGAACTCGCGCAGCCAGCGTTCGCTCATATCCACGGTGTTATAGTCACGGCCGGCGTGTGGTGCGCCGTACGCGGCAAAGTGCTTCACGCAGGCGGCGATAGTAAGGGGGTCTTCAAGGTCAGCCCCCTGATAGCCATATACCATTGCGCGGGACACGGCGCTGCCCAAAAAGGCATCTTCTCCAGCACCTTCGCTGATGCGACCCCATCTGGGCTCCACGCATATATCGCACATGGGTGAGTAGGTCCAGTGGAGTCCGGCAGCGGCGGCTTCGCGGGCAGCTACACGGGCGCTCTCTTCAATGAGAGAAGGGTCCCAGCTGGCGCTGATGCCCAGATTTATGGGGAAGATTGTGCGGAAGCCGTGAATAACGTCGTAACCAAAGAGCAGGGGGATCCCAAGGCGGGTCTCATTTACCGCAATCTCCTGCAGCTTGCGGGTATAATCTGCAGTATAGGCATTGAAGATATTGCCGCATTTTCCGGCCCGGATGTCATCTACATAGCCGTCGCGGATACTTGGGCCGGTTACATCCCAGTCGGAGGTGTACAGTACAAGCTGGCCAATCATCTCGTCCAGCGTCATAACTTTCAGCAGGGAATCGACTATCGGGTATGTCTTGTTGAAATTGGCGGCCCTTGCGGGGTCGTCGGACGGGCATACGGCAGGTTTTTTGCCGCCGCACGCCGTCAGCAGCAGGAGAGTCAGGAGGAACAAAAGGATATTTCTCATATACCTATACTTAAATACTTTATAAATATAGGTACAAAAAAGAAATATTCCGAAATATTTCGCGAAGAAAGAGAAAAAATTATCGGTTTACTTCAACACGGACACCCTTTTCTGAAGATTCAAGGGCGCCGAAAATGGCACGCATAGCGGTGAGGACCTCTCCGCCGCTAACGGGGGGCTGAACGCCTTTTTCAAGGGCGTCTATGAAGGCGTCCATCACGCCAGATTTGGTCTGGTTGTCGTTGGTCTGGATGCGGTCTATGTCCAGCGTCTGGACCGTGCCGTCCTTGCCGATAACCTTGAGCGAGCAGGCGGGATCGTCGTAAATTCGGATGATACCTTCTGTGCCGTAAATGATGGTGGAGTTGTCTTCCTGGCCGTAGAAGGTCCAGCTGGCGGTCATTGTGCCCACTGCGCCGCCCGCCATTTCAAAGATGCATATCGCATTGTCGTCCACGCCGATGGGGCTGCCGTCGGCATAACACTTGTCTATGGTTGAAATTCGCGCCGTTACGGCAGTGATAGTATCGTCCAGGATAAACTGGATAAGGTCGGTCTTGTGGATGCCCAAATCGGCCAGTACTCCCATCACGGCAGCCTTCTTGTCAAAGAACCATGTGCCGGGGCCGGGGGTGATGCTCCAGGTTTCCGGCCCTGAGTGGCCAAAGGTGGTGCGGAAAGATACAACCTTGCCGATTGCCCCCTGCTTTATCAGTTTCCTCGCCTCTGAGTGTGCAAGGGCAAAGCGCTGGTTCTGCCCTATCATCAGGTATCGGCTGTACTGCCGGGAGGCTTCCACCATCCGTTCGCAATCTTCAATATTGGTGGCCATAGGCTTCTCGCAAAGCACATGCTTGCCCGCCTTGAGGGCTGCGATAGTGACATCGGCGTGCATATTGTTGGCCACGCATACGCTCACGGCATCAATTGCCGGGTCAGCAAGTAATTCTTCCACCGAGTCATAAACTTTTCCGCCATATTTGGCCGCCATCTGCTCTGCCCGTTCCCGGGCAAGGTCAAAAAAGCCTATCAGTTTTGCGTTGGGATTGCTGGAATATTCGGGAATATGTCTCACTTGAGAAATTTTTCCGCAGCCTATAATGCCGATGCCTTTCATAGAACATGATTTGGTTGGTTGTGACCATAAAATTAATAAAATATTTCCTTACCTTAGTGGTATGAAACGAATTCTTTTGATTTTGACGGTGGCGGTGATGACCACCTCTTGCGGTGTCCTCTCTAAAGTGGATACATCCAGAGCGCTTTATGGTGTCACAAAAGCGTTGCAGGCTGCCACGATAACAGACGAGCAGGTACAGTCCTATATGCGTCAGTATGTCGCACAACTGGACGCCTCCAACAAGATGTGTGCAGCCAACAGCACCTATAGCCGCCGGCTGGCGACCCTCACAAAGGGGCTGACCGATGTGGATGGGCTGCCGCTCAATTTCAAGGTTTATCAGACAGACCAGGTGAATGCCTTTGCTTGTGCCGATGGCAGCGTAAGGGTCTATAGCGGCCTTATGGATTTACTCACCGATGATGAGGTGCTGGGTGTAATTGGCCATGAGATAGGCCATGTGGCGCTAAAGCACTCAAAGAAAGAGGTGCAGAACGCATACCTTACAAGCGCTATGCTTGATGGTCTGGCATCTACAAACACGACAATCGCGGCGATAACAGATTCGCAGTTGGGGGCCTTGGGAGAGGCTGCCCTCAATGCAAAGTACTCAAAGAAACAGGAGAACGAAGCCGATGATTATGGCTATGAATTCCTGAAATCGCACGGTAAGAACCCCGTGGCGATGATAAAAAGCTTCCAGAAGATGCTGGCGCTCAAAAACGCCTCTTCCACCAGGTCCAGCAATGCCGTAACCCAGCTGCTATCTTCACACCCGGAGCTGGAGACACGAATATCCCGTATCACCCAGAAGGCGATTGCAGACGGCTATATTACCGTAAAATAGATACTGTTTGTCGGAGTTTACTCGGCGGGACTGAAATCCTCTTTGCCTACGCCGCACAGGGGGCATACCCAGTCTGCGGGGAGATCTTCGAAAGATGTGCCGGGGGCGATGCCGTTATCAGGGTCGCCGACTGCGGGGTCGTATTCATACCCGCAAATGTTGCATACGTACTTTTGCATGGGATATCGGTATTGGTTATTGGATTTTCCTGATAAATTCGCGGCCATAGTCTTCGCATGCCGCAAGTGCCGCCTCATCGGGAACCCAGAGGGTGCGGATGCCTTCGTCAACCACAGCGATGCCCGTCTCGGTGAGCAGTGCGGAGAGCTGTTTGACAGCCTCGCCGCTCCAACCGTACGATCCAAACGCTGCACCAACCTTCTTTTTGAGTTTCATCCCCTTAACCATCTCCATAAGGCCGGCTATGGCGTATGAATAACCGTTGTTGATGGTGGGGGAGCCCACAATCACGGCGCGGGAGTGGAATATCTCTGTGAGAATATCGTTCTTGTCCTCTTTGGCAGCGTTGAACAGTTTCACGGCAGTGCCGCTCGATGCAGAAGTGATGCCACGGGCAATAGCATCTGCCATCTTTCTGGTGCTGTTCCACATGGTGTCATAGACAATAGTAACCTGATTCTCGGCATAGGCGTCTGCCCAAAGAAGATATTTTTCTATAATTTTCCCGGGATCCTTGCGCCAGATTACTCCATGGCTGGGGCAGATGAGCGTCAGCGGCAGATTCATGGCTAAAATCTCCTTTACCTTGCGGGTTACCATAGGGCAGAAGGGGGCCAGGATGTTGGCGTAGTATTTCTCCGCCTCTGCCATCATCTCTGCCTCGGGGACCTCGTCGTTGAAGAGGCTCTCACTTGCATAATGCTGCCCAAAGCCGTCGTTGCTGAACAATATGCCGCCGCAGCCGTCGTAGTAGCTGAACATGGTGTCGGGCCAGTGAAGCATTGGGGCCTCAATAAAAGTGAGGCTCTCGCCGCCGCCAAGATCCAGTTTGTCGCCTGTTTTAACCTTTACAAAGTTCCAATCCTGATGATAGTGCCCGCGGATAATGGCCTCGCCCTTGGCGGTGCAGTATATCGGAGTGCCGGGAATGGTTCGCATCAGCTCAACAAGGGCGCCGGAGTGGTCGCTTTCGTTGTGCTGCATAATCACGGCGTCAATCTGAGCAAGGTCAATCTCCTGTTTGAGCCTTGCCACGAATTCGCGGTCGTAGGGGCCCCACACGGTGTCAATCAAAACCGTTTTGGATGCGCCGCGCAGCAAATAGGCGTTGTAGCTTGACCCGCGGCGGGTGCTTAGCTCATTGCCGTGGAACATTTTGAGTTCCCAGTCGGTCTTGCCGACCCACGTGATGTTGTCAGTTATTCTCTTTGCCATTTAACCAGCCTGGTTTAATACAAGGACATCGGAGTCACCGTCAATTGAAAAACTGATGGTGATTTCTCTTGCCGCATTGGTGGGGTTGGCGGGGATATATATGCTCACGGTCTCGTTGCCGGTAATATCTGAATCGGGTTGAACGGTCACGCCGGCAGTATTGCATTTTGCCTTCCAGGGGCCGTTGGCAGTGACTATGGCCTTTACCATACCGCCCTCTGCGGGAATTGTTCCGGCCTCTGCCGATACAGATACGTGGGGCTTATAGCCCTGGGTGATATAGGCGTATTTACTGCTGTAATTATTGCTGTTGCTGCGGCAGTATAGCTGCACTTTAATACAGGTAGTTGTCCAATTGTCGGTGGCAGGGACGGTAATGGTCACCATATCATCGCCTGCTCCGTTGGTTTTGGACACAGTAGCGTTGCAACCCTCTTCCATGACCACTTTCCATGGGAGGTCGGTCATAATCTTGAGATCCACGCTTCCGCCGGTATAGGGGACGCTGGACAGGCTTGGTGTGATTTGGATTGTGGGAGTAAACGTCTCCGAGCAAGCGCAAATCAGCGGCAGGGCCACAAGCAGTATCAAAAAGGCTTTTTTCATATCTACCGCAAATATATTAAATTTTGTGTAACTTTGCTTTGTCAATCAAATCGGGATGAAAAAGTGGTTCTTATCTGCGTGTGAGGCGGTTGTCGCCGCCGCTGTTCTGGTGGCGAGCCTCTCTACTGCCTCCTGCGAGAAATATATACTTCCGCACCTGGATTGTACCCTTGACACCATTTGGGTACCCTTGGAGGGCGGTACATATCACGTCACCATCTCCAGTAATGTTTCGTGGAAGTTTGAACTTACAAGCATCCCTGCCTGGGCTTCTGTAGATGTCACTTATGGCCAGAGCGACTATGAGGAGGCCGTTTACCCTATCCAGATTGATGTTCAGCCCAATGATGGAGATTCCGGCCGCAACGGTGCAATAAAGTACTCTTCCCAGACGCTCACCCGCACTCTGGTAATCAGCCAGACAGGCCCCGCAACCGCACAGGATTCCGAAGCAGCCGGGGATTAACTCAGCACGAATAGCGATTGCACTATAATAACGAATAAACCCCGCGATTCGCGGGGTTTATCAGTCAGTTATTACCACTCGCAAACCAGATAACGTTCGTCTACATCGGTGAAGTACCATCCGGCGTTGTTGGCGCCCATGGAAGTAATCCAGCCTTCGTAGAGGGGATATGCGTCGCTGAAGTGCAGTTTGTTCCAGACGTGTCTGGTCAGTGTAGGGCACTTGAAGCCCCAAACCATACCGTTGGTACCTGCGTAAGGGTTGTTGCTGCTGACAAGGTTACCGCTGCTGACTGCCTCAGACAGCTTGCTGTTGAAGGGAGATACAGATTCTTTATGTATCAGCACGGGGCTGTATCCTTTGAGTCCGATAGGAGTGAAATCGCGATTGATTATGTAGAAGTTCTGGGCAGTGGTGTTGATGACTGCATCAATCATGTTCTGTTTAGCCATCTCGCGCTCTTCACTGCCGAGTCCTGCGCGCGACTTCATATTGAAGATAACGGTGTAGGTAATCAGGCCTCCAGCCACATTCATGTAGCCGGGGATGCAGTTATAGAATTTCTGCTTGATTATGTTTTTGAAGCCGGGTGACGGTAATTCCATAGTCTCGAGCTCGGGGTCATACTGGCTCTTGTCCTGAGGTTTGTATCCGTAGGTGAGATTGAATACGGTAATATTGCTGAAATTGCCGTTGCGATAGGTATAAACTGCATTGTCTCCACTACCTGCGCGCTCTTCGTTGAGGGTGAAAATGTGAGCCATCTCAACAACGGGATTCTTGCTGTCGGAGGTATAGACAGCAGAGTTACGCTGTATCGTAGTTTCTGTAAATGCAGGGAGCGTTCCGTGAGGGTTGTTGTAACTGTCAAGGGTGAAGTGCTCCTCAACGCTCTCTACATACTGCTGGTCAAAGTTCTCCATCATCACGCCCACGCGTGAAGGTCTGTTGGGGTTGCCGCTGCCCACTGCACGTAGATGCAGGACAACTTTCACCTGCTCGCGGGTGCCGTCGGACTCCAGCATGGAGTCGGGCATAACCTTGGCTTCAAAGTCGTAGTCAACAACCACGTCGTCAAAGTCGGTGTCATATACGCCGCCCTTTGTAATTTCCGGCCAGCTATCCTCAAACATCACTACGCCGCTGGAGTGGTAGAAGGTCTGGTCTTGACTGGAAGAGACATATTTGGCAGGGTCGGGGAGTGTTACATCGGCTGCGTTATGAGGGGCATAATCAACGATGATTGTGCCGTATTGGTCAACGGTTACCGAACCACCGTTCCCGGTAGCGACTGTATTCTGGGAGTTGGTGTCTATTACGATTGAATTGGAATCGTTCTGGCTGGTGAGGTCGCCGTTAGGGACAAAATTGGGATTAGGATAGAGTTTGGTTTCACCGTTTTCCTCGCCGCCGCAACCGCACATGCAGCCCCAGGGCATAACATAGGGGCTGTTCTCGCATTCACCGCAGGGGCAACTGAGTTTTTCCCCCTTCACTACGTAATTTTCAATTTCATACGCTTCATCCAGGAAGTAAGCTGCTCCATTGGCGCTTCCGGAATAAGCAAACTTGTATCTCAAAGTATGATTGTGTTCTTTGTCATAGAAAACCACGTCTTTGGGATAAGTGGGAGTGCCTTGCAGGCCGGATTCTTCTGTATTCTGGTAAGCAAAAGCCCACTTTACCCTCACGTAACGGGTCTTTCCAAACTCACCACTCTCAATTTGATCTACGGGGAAATCCGTAAGGGTGTATATCTCTGTCTGATTTGCCTCGGCTTTTGTGGAAAGTTGCTGCCCAAGGGCTGCGGTCAAATAATATACATTGACCCTGGTAGCCTCCGGCGATGAAAGCAGGAGATTGACGGTACCAAAGGGCTCGACATCTTTCCCGCCGACCGGAGTGGCCACCTTAGGTTCTACTGATACAGGGATAACAGTAGTGTGACCTTTGTCATTCTTGTACTCCACATACACGGTAGTGGTTGCGGCAGGTACGCTCATCTGGGCATATCCGTAATATCCGGCAACCGCCTCATCGTTGTCAAACGGGTCATAAACTTTGTCTGATTTTTCTTCAGGCTTGTTGAACTTTGAGCAAGATGCCAGAGTGGCAACTGCTGAAGTGAGAAACAAAAGGTAAACAAAATGTTTTTTCATATTTTAAAACTCCTTCAAACAAATCGGGCGCAAACGTATTACTTATCTACGTAATATCCAAGTCCAGTTTCAGCTCCGATACCGGAAACTAGGTCGCGGAGTTCCCGGGCCGACAGGCTGTTTTCGTACAATTCTTCGTAATCGTGATGGTAACTTGCATCAGGAACGACATTTACGTCAAATCGCAGTTGAGCCATGCCGTCGGGTAAAATGTTGCCCCAAAAGCGGACCGAATGCTCAACTTTTCCTACATTTTTTTTGCTGTCGTACCTGATGGTGACAAACATGAACTGTCCCGGAGGTATCAATGCTTTACCTTTGAAATCTGTTACTATACAGCCGCATGAGGGTTGGACATCCTGAATCAGCAGGGGCTTGTCGCCAGTATTTGTAAGCTTGCCGATTATGATGAGCTCCTGGCCGCGGAGAATGGGATAGTAATGACGTACCGGGTCTTTAATCTCGACTGTCGTGTATTCCATTTTCTGCTTGCAAGATGTCAGGAGCGCACAAACAGCAAACAATATGAAGAAAATACGTTTTGTCATTTTATTATTATTTCATCTATAGCAAGGTCCCTGACATGTGTCTTGGACTGTGTTAGCCTAAGTTCAAAAGACGATGCATCAGGAATCTGGATGTGTGAATGGTATACAACCCTTTCGCCCTCTTCGTAGTAATCTAAAGAAGACTCACGACGCAGCGTCTTCACTAGTTTGCCATCAGCCCAAAGAGCGACTTCGGCGGGCGGCGCCATGTTGTGGCGCTCAAAATTCAGGAAACCAATTATGATTTCGCTGGCCCCGTCAAGACAATCTGCCGGAAGCTCTATACTCAGGTCTTTCTGGGGCATAAGTTCCCATCCCCAGTGATAACTCTGGGAGATGCCAATTACGCCGTCGGTCAAGCGTTTCGTGGTTGTAACCCAAAACGCAGAATGTATCGTAAGTTCCCGTCCCAGAAGCAGATCTCCATTCCAGGGTTGAGCTTGGAGCCAGGCGGCGCATTCGTTTTCATAGTCGGCAATATAGACGCCGGCTTCATTGATGCGGTCCATATGGTCCATCGATGCATGTTCATTGGCAGTAAGCACAAACAGACCGTCTTCGTCGGTTATGTTGGACAGGTCTTTTACTGCCCCCAGAAGGTCTTCTTTTACATGCCACTCGCCGTCATCACCCTTATACAGATATCCTTTCTCGGGGTCAAGCCCGTTGTAGCGGGCAAGCTCCAGCATAGAGAACGATATGATTTGGCGTGTCTTGTTGTAAATTACACTTTCACGGAAAGTCATCTCCTCAAGATTCATGTGGATGAATTTGTCGTAGAACTCCCTGTAAAGATCCTCGTTGAGGTAAGAGTTGATAGCATCCTCGATACCACCGTACATAGGCAGTGCCTTCCCACGTTCACGGGCCACTTCTTCCAACAACAGGTACATTTGGGAGCAATACTCTCCAATATGTGGCAAGACATCCATGTAATAACTTTTTACCATAGTGGGGATGTCCAGGTCCGGATTCATCATAAGTTCTGCCAGGAAAAAAGTATATGCTTCTTGCGTAGTGGAGTAGAAATAGCCGCTGCCATTCAGGAAAAGACCCTTGACGCCCCGCTTGCGATATTCACGGAAGCGCTCCTGCATAGAATAAAGCACTGGGTAAGGGGTCAGGTAGTCATCGAAATTACATATGTAATCCCAGACATAAATAGTATTAGTCACTTTTTTCCAGGCTTCAAGGCTGCTGAAGAATTCCTGGGCTTGCGGTGAGTCAACACTGCCTACCGCACGCGGGTAATCAATCGCAGAGAGGAATACGCCGACGTTAGACGGGAGTTTGTGGTCGGGAACCTCTTTGGTGGTAAGATAAGCCGGGATGAAAAAAGTATGCTTTGGGAAGCGGGTTGCGAGCTGTTCTATGAACCGTATTACGGCTGGTGTAGCATTATCCCTGGTGTTGCCGGCCGATTCGCACTGGCGGCATTGACATACAACAGCATTGTCGTTAGGGCTGATGGTGAACCGGTTTGGATACTTGGTGCCGTCCCCGTATTGTTCAATGATATATTGGACAGTAAGGTCGTAGAGTTTATTGGAAGAGAAGCAGAACTGCTCAGGATGTGACAGGCCGCCGCTGCGGGCAAACAGGTCGGGACTCATGTTCTGGAATCCGTAGCTGTTGTCGCCATTGGAACCCAAAACCCTGGAGAGTTGATGGCCCCACAGGGCCCAGTCTACTTCAAGGTTGTTGAGACCAAGTAACAGAGTCATATCCATATTCTGGTTGCAGGGCATATATATGTCCCTGTATTCGAAAGGGAAGGTGATGGTTGTATCGCGCAGGGGGAACATATCCGGAGGCAAGTCATCTACCGTCATGTCACCATAAGTGTTTCCCTCGTGCTTTATGAATTGATAGAGCAGCCATGTCATTGTCCGCTCTGTCCTGGCAGACATCTTACATTTGCCATCCTCGTACTGTACTGAATAATCTCCGCCAAAATCGTCACCGATATGCAAAGTCACCTCCTTGTCGCAGGCAGAGGCATTGTTGGTCAATAAGCGAGCCTTGGTGCGACCCTGCATGTGTTGCCTCAGATAATCTGCCACTTTCGTTTCCTTGGCATTATCCGTGTCCTCGGCGTGGATATAGTAGGTAACTTTAGGTTCTTGTACACTCTTTTGCCCTCCGCACCCAAACACTGTCAGCAGGGTGAGAAGAATAAGGATCTGGTTAGAAATAGATAACAAACTGGACATTTCCCACTAACATATTGTTGTAACTGAGTTCCTCGTTCTTTACGCCGTACAATGTGTGCCAACTGCCAGAGATATTGAGCGACAGGTTGTCGGTGAGCAGCCAGTTGGCTCCGAGGCCTACGAATGAGTTCAGGTGATTATATGAATAGGCGTTGTAATAAATATTCGAGAAATCCAGCTCAGGTGCCGATCCGGCCCCGGCTTGCGCCTCTATGTAAGTGCGACCACCTTCATAGGGGAAGAAGCGGGTCCGCACCAGGCATAGGGCGTAAAGGTAATCCTGATATGTACCGGCTGACAACTTGCCGCTCAGATAAAACTTGCCTAAAGATTTAGCCGGGCTGAATGTGGCTCCAATCATGTTGGCGCCATCGGGCATCTTACGATACAATCCGCCGAATTCCAGCTCTAATTCAGAAGCGCTGGTGTGTTTCATCGCAGCGTTTAGGGACAAAATAGGGAAGAACCTGTATCCAACTGCGACATCACCGTTGAATTCCCAGCTCTTTGACACGGGGATGCTTGTAAACGCTTGCCATTGCAGGGCGCGACTGCCGGTTACAGGCTCCCCGTAGCCTTCAGAAAAGGCGTTGCGGCCTGAATAGTTGATGCGGGTGCCTAACAAGAACCCCTTTGGCGTACGGTGGCTATATCCAACGGTTGCTATGCCATTCAGAGTGGTGCTGGCGGTCAATTGGTAGAAATAGTAGCCGAACTCCAGAGTATTGTTGTATGTACGGCTGCGCATAGAACGCATATGGTCCAGATATTCCTTCTGTTCCAAAAGGGACGGAGTATACTTGCTCTGATATACATAAGCAGAGTCCCACTGCTTGTTCTTTTCATATATAAGTCCCCTTGCATACTGGAGCTCTTTGTCAAGAGGCCGTACTGCAAGGGCAGAATCCAGCAGAGCGGCAGCACCGTCGTAGTCTTTGGCACCGATTAATTTTTCTGCCTGAAGCCGGGATGCCAGTGCGTAGGCGCCGACAAGTGATTCGTCACCCGGGTGTTCGTCCATAAGGGCCAGCAGCATCTCTCTAGCCTCGTCCTCTTTGCCCTCCTTCTCCAAAAGATGTGCTTTACGGATGCGGAAAGAGATGTCTTCCGGATAGTTCTCAACACCGGCTTCTATGTACGGGGCGGGGTCTTCTGCCGTCTGACATCCATATCTGAGCGCCCAATAATTGGCCGGGTTCAAACTTAACATGAAGTTGCACAACTTGGTCGCATAAGGGTTTGCGCCGGTCTCCTTGGCATCCTTTATCATAGGGATGGCGATTTCATCGACCATATACACAATCGACATCTTGGAGGTTGAGTCGGGAGCGTTCCAATATGCCCGGTAGAGCTCTTCCAAGGCCTCATCGCGGCGGCCCTGTTTTACAAGCAGGGATGCATAATCCCTCGAAACCACTGTAGAAGACTCGTTTTTGAGCCTCTCCTTGAGCATCTGCTCTGCCTTGTCAAAATTACCCAATTCCCTGTAACATGTTGCCAGCCTGCGTGTCGCAGCTGTGACAAATTCGGGTTCAAGGCTGTTTGCGCGGACATATTCGAGAGTCTCTGCAGCCTGGTCGTACAACTCGTCGTTCATGGCTTCGGCTGCATCTTTGAGGCGGATGCGGGAGGCGGTCAGATTGATGTCATAAGAATCGGGGAACTCTTTTTCTGCACGCATGAGCACGTTCCTGGCATCTTCCGGATGCCCCATCCGGGAACGAACTTCGTATTCCATCATACAGAGTCCGGGTGTGTTGCCGCTATGCTTGCGTTTTTCCGCTATGTACTCCAGTGCATCTTCATTGTATCCCCTTCTGTATGCTTCATTCACCAGGAAATTGAGGGCTTCTGAAGAGCGCTGGGTGGCGTATACCTTAGAATACAGGATATAAGGATCGGACTCCTTCTCGAACCTTGCGTTTTCTTCAAGAATTTGTTTGCTCAGTGTCCTGAGTTCCGGTGAAGGATTCTCTGCAATCTGGGCGCGAACAAGCGCAGAAGCCGCCTTGTCCTGTCCGGATTCCATAAGCAGTCCGGCAGCCTTGCGTGTGAGATCCACATTGCCGGGATTGACATTGAGGGCGGCATTGAGGACATTCAGAGCTTCTTCCCTGCGGCCGAGCTGTATCAGTACATTTGCATATGCCAATTGGTAATCAGGGTCATTGGGATATATGCGCACCATATCCCGCAGGGCATCTTCTGCAGTAGTGAGGTCACCGTTCAGTCGTGCCTGGTTATAAGTTGTTTCCAGCACATCAAACCAGTCAGAAGATATCGAAGCATCGTTTGGATATATCTGACGCAGACGCTTTAGCAGCTCATTTGCCTCCGCAAAATTGCCCTGCTTCTTGTAAAGGTCGATTTTCCTGAGCCACAAACCCTTCCAGTAAGGGTTGATTTCAAGCAACTCGTTCACATAACATATAGCGCTGGAATAGTTCCCGGACAGCTCCTCAACGTTAACCAGCAAGTTCTTTGCGTCAATGTGGTTGTAATTGATTTCGCAACTCTTGGTCAGGTGGAACCGGGCGCGATCGTAATTCTTCACGTGGTACCAGTACCGGCCGGCCAGATAATGGAGGTTGGGGTCGTTCGGATAACGGTCAAGGCCTTCGTCCAACAGCTCCTTGCCTTTATCCCAGCGGTGCTGGGCGAACATGGAGGTAACCTGGTCATCATACTGACCGGGGGTAATTGCCTTTTTGAACTGCCCGGCAGCCGGAACTGTTTCTGACAATAGCGACAGACATGCAGTGAGCAGGATTAAAAGACGTCGCATCATTATTTCTTCTCGTTTTCTTGCTTTGTCTTCTCAGTGTCTTCCTGATTGACGCCACGACGGGTCATCGTACCCCAAATCATCTGGCGTCCTGCAATATGGCGCCAATAGCCGCACAGGGAGAAGAAGACACTCAGAGGGTGATATATTATCGGTTCCAGCATCGCCGCAAAGAACAGAAGGAAATAGTCTCTGGTTTTCTTATATGGCGTGCCGGCATACATGTCAAATGAGATTACCGTCATGGCCAGGAACAACGCGAATGAATAGATTGCCACGAAGGCTACCCAGATGGTGTTGTAGTTGACGGCGTTAATGAGGAACAGGTAAATGATGATAAAATATCCGGTTCCCTCTATGACAGGCGCCAATAACTCAAACAACAAGATATATGGGAGCGTTAAACCGCCAAACTGGCGATATGTCGGGTTCCACAGCATATCGGAGTGAATTGTGAAAAACTGCAGCAGTCCGCGGCCCCAACGGGTACGTTGTCGTGACAGTACCTGCCGGGAAGAAGGACCCTCGGTCCAGCAGCAAGTCTCCGGAATTTGCGAAACGAGATATTTTTCCCCGCTTTCGCACATGTAGCGCACCATGCGGGCAATCAAATCCATATCCTCGGCAAATGAATCGCCGTCATAGCCGCCGGCCTTAATGGCAATCTCGGTGTCAAACATACCGAATCCACCCGACACGTTCTGCATTGCATTCAGCACAGATAGAGCCGATTTACCCACGAGGAACGACCGGGCGTACTCCAATTCCTGAAATAGAGGCAGAAGGGTGCGGGGTGCACGGGTCTCCACAACCTGGCCGTCCTTGACTTTACATCCGTTGGACATGCGCATTGTAGCAGACACCGCAATTACCCTTCGCCTGGCTTGCATCACGGGCCAGATGACACGGTACAAGGCATATTTGTCCAGGATGCAGTCCACGTCGGTACAAACAAAATAATTGTTGGTTACGACATTCACGCCGGCGTTGGAGGCGTCGGCCTTGGTGCCGCCGTTCTCTTTGTCAACAACCTTGAGTTTCTTGTATAGCGGGTTGTCGGATTTGGTCAGGTACATGGCCCGGAAAGGCTTGGTCTTGATTTTTTCCACGTAGGCATACGGCACTTTCACAAGATCAAACTTTTCGATGAGCAGCTCCAGAGTCCGGTCCGTGGATCCGTCATTTACGATAATCACCTCAAAATCGGGATAGTCCTGGCTGAGAAGGGAGAGTACATTGGTGATGATTGTCTTCTCTTCGTTATATGCGGGGGCTACGATAGAGATACCGGGAGAATATGGAGAGCGGCGCAGAAGCCGGACCGTATGGACCTCATTGTGGTATGTCTTGTGAATGCGATGCTTGTGCCATGCCAGCAATACCATGACAAGGTAGCTGAGTACCAGCGCCCCGGAATAAAAGAGGACGAAATAGTTGAAAAAGTCTATAATGGCGTCACGCATACTTCCGGCTGTCTATATATTCACATTCGATGTGCGAGAACACAATCTTGTCATACGCGGGAGCTTCACTCCGCAGCGTATTGTAGCCCTCGCGGCCAATCGTTCCATAGTTGTACAATACGTTCAGAAGCCGCACCTTGGTCACGGTGTCGGTTGCCTTGCGGTAGTCATCCATAAGGAACCGGACTACCTCCTGCTTACCGGAGTTGATGGACCCCAGTGCCTCCGCAAGGGCTATGCGCTCGTTCGCGCCGGCATACACATACCGATCAATGAGGTGCTGCTCAGCAGGGGCATACTTCAACTCTCCAAGCGTGCGTATGATTGCAATGGCAACCTCTTCCTTGCGGCGTTTCTTTAGATACGACAACAATTCTTCACAGTCACCGTCATTATGGAAGAGACGAATCTCGTTGATGGCAAACAGTCGGAAACTGTCACTTGCCTCTACCGTAATCATCCACCGTACAAAGTTGGGGAGAGATAGCCCAAGCGCTTTCCTGTATGTCAGCACCCAATGCAGTTTGGTAGACATCTCTTCAGTAAATTCTGCCGCAGCGTCTTCGGTGAAAATCTTGAAAGGCATGGAAACACCATAACGTGCTGCATGCAAACGGGATGAAAGCCTTAGCTCGGCATTTTTGGAATACAGATACCGGGAAGCGGCAGCCTCCTTGAGGTCGCAACTGATGTCTGAGACGTCCTTGAGTGCGTCAAGACGGCGTTTCATCTTCGAAGAACGGAGTTCCATCTCAAAGTATGCCGGCATCTTGAATGACTGGAGAACAAAACGCCAGTTGTCGGTATTCATCTCATGTCCGGTTCGTGAATCCACAAACAATTCGCGGAATACAGGAACCATAGCCTCCCAACGGGCCCTCTTGATCCGGACATTCTTGGGTAACGAGAGACGGGAGGAGACCTCAGCAAGAGAGAGCGTTTCCGGCATTATCGCGATAGACTTGATCAGGTCGTAATACTTGTTGCGGAAATTGGCAGTACGGACCTCAGCACGATGCTTTTTGCGGGCAACACCGTGGTTCAGGACGAACAACCCGATGGTTAGTAAAATGAAGAAAGTAAAAAATCCCGCGCAGAAACGTATCACTGGAGGATAGCCTGCCAGCCAATAATAGCCAAGTAGCAAATAGTACTTCCAGAAACTGTAATAATCGAGATAATACTCCATAGAGACCCCCTCACGAGCTTTCAGAATTGCGCCGCAAAAGTAGCAAAAAGTCTCTAATTTACAAATAATTATAACTCAAGCGGGCACTGTCGGCCTCCCAGGGGGCTGTGGGGTCGCTTGTGCGAGTCTCTGGGTTACCCCATAAAGCCGAAAAGCAGCCACGAAGGCTGCTTTTCAACTTTGAGCGGAAAACGAGACTCGAGCCCACGGCTGCGCCGCGGGCGTCCTCGCGCCTATAATGACCCCCCGGCAGCTAACGCTGCCTGCCCCCCAGGGGGCTTGGGGTCGCTCGTGCGAGTCTCTGGGTTACCCCATAAAGCCGAAAAGCAGCCATGAAGGCTGCTTTTCAACTTTGAGCGGAAAACGAGACTCGAGCCCACGGCTGCGCCGCGGGCGTCCTCGCGCCTATAATGACCCCCCGGCAGCTAACGCTGCCTGCCC
>JAFXNQ010000006.1 GCA_017529425.1 Bacteroidales bacterium
AGCGCAACCTGCAGGCCATCCGGACGCAGATCAAGGACCTCTCCGGCAAGCGTTACCCGCACTACATCCGCGAGGGTTACAAGTCCCTGGACTACGTGGTGATGTTCGTGCCGAACTACGGCTCGCTGCAGCTCGCGAAATCGCTGGCGCCGAACCTCTTCAACGAGGCGTACGCCCAAGGCGTGCTGATCGCCACGGAGGAGACGCTGATGCCCTTCCTGCGGATGATCCGCATCGCCTGGACCAACTACGACCAGGCGCGCAACCAGGAGAAGATCATCAAGGCGGCGCAGAACATGATCGACCGCGTGTACGACTTCTCCAAGGCCCACGCGACGATGGGGGAGAAGCTCCGCGACGCGATGAAGCAGTACGACGCCGTGTCGGCCAAGATCGACGAGTCCGGTCAGTCCATCCTGACCTCCGCCCGCCAGCTGATCAAGCTGGGCGTTCCGAAGAATCCCAAGAAGCCGCTCCCGGAGGGAGAGGCGGATAACTGATTGTATATGAAGAAATACGTAATACTGGCGGCGCTCTCCCTGGCGGCCGCTTTCCAGCCCCTGCGGGCTGACGAAGGGATGTGGCTGCCGGTGCTGATCACCCAGCGCATCGACGACATGCAGGCGCACGGTTTCCGCCTCACGGCGGAGGATGTGTACAGCGTCAACCAGGCGTCGCTCAAGGACGCCGTGGTGCTGTTCGGCTCCGGCTGCACCGGCGAGGTGGTCTCCCGGAACGGCCTGCTCTTCACCAACCACCATTGCGGCTACAGCCAGATTCAGCAGCACAGCAGCGTGGAGCACGACTACCTCAAGGACGGCTTCTGGGCTTTGTCCCACAGCGAGGAGCTGCCGAACCCGGGGCTGACGGTCAGTTTCCTGGAAAGGATGGAAGAGGTCACGGACGCGGTGCTGAAGGGCTACGTGCCGACGATGGACGAGGCGCAGCGCGACTCGCTGGTCAAGGTCAACGGCGACGCGATCGTGAAGCAGGTGGCGGATCCTTCCAAGGGGATCCGCGCCAGCGTGGAGGCGCTCTATTACGCCAACCAGTATTTCCTTTTCGTGTACAAGGTCTACCGTGATGTACGGCTGGTGGGCGCTCCGCCTTCGTCGATCGGCAAGTTCGGCGGCGACACCGACAACTGGATGTGGCCCCGCCACACGGGGGACTTCTCCATTTTCCGCATCTATGCGGACAAGAACAATGAACCGGCTGATTATTCGGAAGATAACGTTCCCTATACGCCAAAGCGCTTTTTCACCATCTCGCGCGCCGGCGTGCAAGAAGGTGACTTCACCTTCGTCTACGGCTGCCCGGGCAGCACGAAGGAATACGTGAGCTCCGACGAGGTGCGCTACGTGGGCGAGGTCTCCGATCCGGAGAAGATTGCCCTGCGCACGCTGCGCCTCGACATCCAGAAGAAATACATGGCGCAGGACCAGGCGGTCCGCATCCAGTATTCGTCCAAGAACGCCAACGTGGCCAACGCCTGGAAGAAGTGGCAGGGCGAGTCGAAGGGCATCGCCCGGCTGGGCACCGTCGCCGCCAAGGAAGACTACGAGCGCCGTTTCTCCGCCTGGGCGGCGGGGACGCCCTACGCCGGCCTGCCGGAGCGGCTGCATGCCCTGTATGCGCAGCGCAATCCGGTCTACCGGGCCTATGAGTACTATGTCGAGACGGTCCGGACCGTGGAGCTGCTCCAGTTCGCGAGCAATGTCAAGTCCGCGCTGGATGCCGGCCGCCCGGTGGCGGGGATTGCTGATGCGTTCTTCAAGGACTACTACCAGCCTATCGACGAGGAGATCTTCGTCGCGATGCTGGATGCCTTCGACAAGCACATGAACGCCGGCTACAAGCCGGAATACTTCCGTCGTCAGCTGGCCGCCTACGGCAGTCCGGAGGCCTGGCGCGATGCGCTTTACGCGCAGTCGCTCTTCACCGACCCGGCACGCGTGCGGGCGCTGACGCAGGACGACCTGCCTGCCGTCACAGCCGATCCCGCCTTTGCGCTGTACGATGCATTCTATCAGTGGTACCGGCAGGAGCTGCAGCCCGTGATCGCCCGGCTGGACCGGGAGATCCGCCTGGCCTACCGCGACTACATGCGCGGCCAGATGGCTTTCGAGCCGGACAAGGCCTTCTATCCCGATGCCAACCTGACGCTCCGCGTCGCCTACGGCCACGTGGCGGGCTATTCTCCTTCGGATGCTGTTTACTATGCGCCCGTGTCCACGCTCAAGGGCATCATGGAGAAGGATAACCCGGAGATCTTCGACTACAACATCCCGCAGGTGCTGCGCGATATCTATGCTGAAGGGGGACATGACAGCCAGCCGGTCTGCTTCCTGGCCACCAACCATACTTCCGGCGGCAACTCCGGCAGCCCGGTGATCAATGCCGACGGCAACCTGATCGGCATCAACTTCGACCGGGTGTGGGAGGGGACGATGAGCGACATCGTCTTCGACCCGGACTACTGCCGCAACATCTCGCTGGACATCCGCTACCTGCTTTTCGTCGTCCGGGAGGTCGGCCATGCCGACTGGCTGTTCGACGAAATGGTTTTCGCAGACTGAGTTTGTGTGTATGAAAGGATTCGTGTCATATATTCTGGGGTTGTGCCAGAAGAGAGAAGGAACCGAGGTTGAGTTCAAGTCGGCACTCGGCGGTTTTCCGGGCAGCTTCTGGGAGACTTATTCTGCCTTTGCGAATACAAAGGGTGGCGTGATTGTGCTTGGCGTGAAGGAGAAGAATCATCGATTCACGCCCGATGGGTTTACGGATGAGCAGGTGGACAAGTATAAGAAGACATTCTGGGATTGTGCCAATAACAAGGGCAAGGTGAGTCTTTGTCTTCTAATGGATAAGGACGTGATTGAGGGAGAGCTAGATGGGAAAAAGGTTCTCGTGTTTGTCATTCCTCGTGCTCCTTTCGATGTGAAGCCGGTTTATATCAACGGGAATCCGAATCAAGCATTCAAGCGTAACCATGAGGGAGATTATCTCTGCACGAAGGACGAGATCAGCCGGATGTTTGCTGATGCGATGGTGCTTACCAACCCGCAGGACAGTCGAATTCTGAAGAACTTTACGCTTGAGCGTGATTTTGACCAAACCACCATCCGGCAGTACAGGCAGCTATTCCAGATGCGTCATGAAGGCCATGCATGGAATGATCTGGGCGACTTGGAGTTTCTGCAGCGCCTGGGTGGATACCGGGTGGATCAGGAGTCCGGAGAGAAAGGCTTCACGCTGGCTGGCGTGCTGATGTTCGGTACGGAACTGGCCATCATGGGCGTAATGCCGCGTTACTTCGTGGACTTCCGGGAGAAGCTCAGCAGCGATCCGAACATCCGTTGGACAGACCGTGTCTATCCGGACGGTATGTGGGAGCCGAATCTGTATCAGTTCTATCGCCGTGTCCTGCCCAAGCTTTTCCTTGCGTTACCGACTCCGTTCCAGATGGAGGGTGTATATCGCCAGGATGAGACCACGGCCCATAAGGCCGTCAGGGAGGCGTTGGTGAACTGTATTGTCCATGCTTCGACACGTCTCTACGAAGGGCCTGTCATTGAACGTTATCCTGACCGGCTGTATTTCTCGAATCCGGGGACGATGCTGGTGAGCGTGGAAGACTTCTTCGAAGGTGGCCATAGTATTTGCCGCAACTCGGCCCTCCACAAGATGTTCGAGATGATTGGCGGTGGCGAACGTGCTGGTAGCGGAGCTGATACCATCAAGAAAGGCTGGGCCGATAACAAGTGGCCGGCGCCTGAAATCAGGGAACACTTCGGCCAGAATGATGACCGGGTAGAGTTGACGCTTCGGATCGGTCAGTCCACCAGTTCACCTGGGAAGGGAACTGAAAACGAAGAAATCAGGGTAAAAACCAGGGTGAAAACTAGGGTGAAAATCAGGGAGATGATGATGGTGAATCCGAAAGTGACAATCCCTGAATTGGCTGCAGAAATCGGAGTTTCGGTCAAAACTATTGAGTGGCATCTAGCCAAGATGAAAGGTGTTGAAATCGAACGCGAAGGACCTGCTAATGGAGGTTATTGGAGAGTCCTCAAACAGTAAATACATCGCCGCCATCCGAGAGGGTGGTGGTATGTTTATTGAAGAGATATGAGTTTGCCAATAATCTCATCTGCAAAATGCTCGTCTGTGTGATGCTCAACTAGAAACTTGTGCATTAATTCCCGGTCCTCCTTGAGATTGGCAGTCCGGATAATACTTGGTTGATTGATACTAAACAGGGAAGAAAGTTTTCCATCTGTCATCTTCTGGAGAGCTCGTTTAATCTCAATTTTGGAGTTGTTATCACGAGTGAAGATAGTGATGTCTTTTCGTACAGGATTATCATAATCGGCCTGTTTTAGAAAGAAAGGAGCAAAATACTGACGGTCATTTTCACCTAACGAATGGCCGAAAATTATCACTTCGTCCGCGTTTTTAAGGGGCGTAACAATATCCGGAGGGGTGAAGGAGTCATCCATTGCTTTAAGTAAGAAGTCATACTCCTTTTCCAACGTCATGTCATCCCGTGTGCCGATGATAATCTTTCCGTCCTCGCAGTTGCCGTGCATATAGTGAACGGGAATTCCATCCACTTTGTAGCCGCGCATCTGAACACGAGTGTAGTTAAAGGTGAAAATGTCGATAAAGTCACCCGCGTCAACTGTCTTCTTCAATGTCAAGAGCAAATAAAAGGCTGTGGTGACACTATCTGGAAGGGGCTTTTCGATAGACCTAAGATATTTGCATAGGCCCTCTTTGATGAGTCCCAAGGCTTTGTGATCACGCCAGCAGGGAGATTCAAGCATATCTTCTTTATAGGGAATTCTCATTATCTTTAGGAGATTATCATCAAAAGTGATGTACCCTTTGTTATATAGAGATTGCACTTCTTGCTGGAAGTCATTATATGTACCATACTGCCATATTTCCGGCTTGACTTTCTCAAGGAATTTTCTCTCGTATTTTGTGATGACATCTTCTCTTTTCCCCATCAGCGTCGGATGATTGTAGTAGGCCAACAACTCATTCTCCATATCGTACCACTTGACTGCATCCAGATTGTCAGGCCAACGCTGGTTCAGATGATGGATGAGCGGGGCTGGATAGTGCTTGGGACAGAACTCAGACTCCCAGAAGTCTTTGTAGGACGTTTTGAGACCGAGATCAAGGTCGAAGCCGTTGCCGAGGATGACGACTATGTTGCGGGGCTCTACCATGCGGCAAATGTTATTTGTCTAGTTGTTTTCTATATACTTCATCCAATGTATGGCCATCCTTGTCTTTCCAGACAATCCATCCATTGTTGCTGCTGCCGATGCAAAAGTCCGCCGCTGTGCTGGGGCTAGAAAAGGTCTTGTCAGATTCCAATTCCAGAAGGTCTCCTCTTATATTTGTATACTCAGCAAGCAATTTTGCGCGTTTTTCCTTCCAATTAAACGAAGGAACAGACGTGGGGACAATTATGCTACCCTTCAAGATGGTGAACCCATTTGCACTATAGAAACCGCGAGCATTACAGCCTCGCCCTTTTGTGTAGAAAAGGTGCTCTTCCTTGGTTCTCTATTCTTTACAGCCCATTTAAAAATGGTACTAAAATGGTACTATTTTTAATTTCGCTACTGCTGAAGATGTGCTAAAATTGTACTAAAATCTACAGTTTTATGCGTAGATTTCTGCGTAAAACAATAAAGGCGCTGAAATTCAGCGCCTTTTGCGGAGCATAGGACACCACCATAAACCATTTTCTACGAACTTATGTAGCTAGCTAGTTCTTTCTTGATAATGTACTAAAAGTGTATTAGGGGTGGTCGAGTGGCTGAAGACGCTGGTCTAAGAAACCAGTAAGCCCTTAAGCAAGGCTTCAGGGGTTCGAATCTCCTTCTCTGAAAAATACTTACTATCTTTTTATCGCACTTCCATCGGTCCGAAATGAGGAATTAGCGCATTTTGTTATGCTTGTTTTTGCGGAATATCGCATTTTAAAAAGAAAATGCTATCTTTGTCGTAGTTAAAAGATGTTTTGCTATGGACTTGTACGACATTGTCCGGATACTCACGGACCAGAAAAAGGAACTTGATAAGATAAACATCAAAACGCTTTGCCCGCGCAAGGAGGAGAGTCAGTTTGAATTGGATAGTCCTTTGGCGCAGGTTGTCATCGGCGTCCGGCGAAGCGGAAAATCCATGCTTTGCTTGAAGTCCCTGATACAGTCTGGGAAAAAATTTGGTTATGTGGATTTTGATGATGAAAATCTCGAAGGCCTCGGACGGAGTGATCTCAACACTGTTCTAGAAGCTGCCTATATGGTCTATGGTGATTTTGATTACCTATTTTTGGACGAGGCGCAGAACGTAGATGGGTGGCATCTGTTTGTAAACCGGCTACTCCGCCAGAAGATGCACATTGTGCTTACGGGGTCCAACGCAAAACTTCTCAGTTCGGATCTGTCCACCCACCTGACTGGCCGCTATAACGAGATCACGCTTTACCCCTTCTCTTTCGAAGAGTACTGTATCATGAAGTATTTGGATCCGAAAGACCTGTCCACGAAGAACCAGGCGTTCATCAAGGTCGCCTTTGACGAGTACCTCCGCAATGGTGGATTTCCGGAGACGTTCAACCTAAAAAACCGACAGGGGTATGTCACATCTTTGATGGATGCCATCATTAAGAAGGATATTGCCAAACGGTTCAGAATCCGCTACGGAGATGCTCTTAGAAAGATGACCAATTATTTGGTGGACAACTTCTGCCAAGAGGTTGTGTATACAACGCTGGCAGACCTGTTCGGCTTTGGCTCAGATCATACGGCCGAAAACTATTACTCCTATTTGAAACAGGCATTCCTGCTTCAAGGAATCAACAAGTTCTCGTTCAAGAGTGCTGAAAGAATAAGGGGCGAAAAAGCCTATATTGTTGATGTTGCCTTCCAGTCCGACCGGGAAAGCACGCTCACCACTGAGAATTTGGGCTATAGGATGGAGAACATCGTATATATTGAGTTGTTGTGGCGCTACAAAAAAGAAAACTTGGATGTCTTCTACTACAAAGATGGCTATGAGATAGATTTCGTCGTGGTGGACAAGACCAAGATTCTGGAGCTTATCCAGGTCACTTACAGGATGGATACGACGAAGACAAGAAACCGCGAGTTGGGCGGCCTTGCAAAAGGCTCCGCTCAATTTAAATGTAATAAACTCACTTTGATTACTTTGAATGAACGGGGGCAGGAAATGTATAACGGATCGAATATAAAGAAGGTGACTATCGTTGATTGGCTCCTGGGCAATGATTTATTAGATTAATTAACCTGAACTACATACTACTGAACAGTAGATAGACAATCTCCCCTTTCTATAGTCGCGCACGCGGGTGGCGATTCATTAGGATCTCGCGCTGCCGTTTTGGGTTGACATGCAGGTAAATCTGTGTTGTTGCGATGGAGCTATGCCCCAGAATGTGCTGAATATACGCCACATCTACATCTTCTTCCAGCAGGAGAGAGGCGAAAGTGTGCCGGAACATGTGCGGCGTCACATTCTTCCTGATATCACATTTACGTGCCAAGTCGTGAACCATCGCGCGAACAGATTGCGTGGCAAGCCCATTTCCAAGACGATTTGTGAAGACGGCATCAGTTGCTCGCGAGCCGGATGGCCGGACAGTCATCCATGCCCGCAAAGCGGCCAAGGCCTCAGCGGGACAAATATCGACAATCCGCTCCTTGTCCCCTTCCCCATGAATGCGCACCCGGCCTTCCGCTAAATCGACGTCTTCATTTTTCAACCGACACAACTCTCCAATACGCATCCCTGTGCAGAATAATAACTCAACCACGGCCCAGTCCCTCACGCAAATGTATCTTTTCTGCCTTTTAGCTCCAATCGTCCCCGCTTCTCGCTCCAGATGCGCCAACATCCGCTTCACTTCAGAACCGCTCATCACCCGCGGCAACGTCTCCGGTCGCTTAATCTTAACCTGCATTCTCCGAAAAGGATTTTCGAAAGAAGCACAAGCACATTCCAGATAATGCATGAAAGACATCAACGAAGCCACCTTACGTTTAACTGTCCGAGGTTTATAATGCGCCAGGCTTCCCAGCCATGCTTTCATACACTCCTGCGAGACCTCTCGCAAAGGAGGATCTCCTCCAACCACCGTAGCGAATTGCTCCAAATCCACCCGATAAGCCGAAATCGTCTTTTCATCCAACTCCCGTTCGAATCGACAATGACGGATGTACTCCTCCGTCGCCGCTGAGATCATTGATTCCTGTTCCATAATCTAATCCTGTTTTTCGCAGTATACGATATTTTAAAGAAAGGAACTAATGATAATAACTAATTATGGATAATATGGAGTTTCAACATTTATTCGAAATTAAACGGTATCAAGGTGAGAAGACTTTTAAGAACGATTTTAACGAGGCTCTTAATATTTATATTTCTGAAACACCTGCGGCAATTAAGACTAGTTCAAATGAACTGGTTAGTTGGATAGCGAAACCAAGACAAGGACCATTCCAAGTACTGTTGTTTATTCTGTACTGCGAACATACTGTAGCTGGGTTTGCAATGCTTACCTTTCATCAACAAATAAAGGTGATGTCATATGAATATGTGGCAATAAAGAATACATTCTCATCATTTGCATCATATTTCGCATATCTTGATTTAATTAATAGATATGTAGTTGAAACAGGAATAGATGTGCTTTACTGGATAACAGAAATTAATAACAAGAATAGAGGGAAAGACGTTGATAAGGAAAGCACCTTGTTTAAGAAACTACTTTGCATGAATCAATTTGGAAAGTTGGATGCTTACTATAAAACGTTTCCTTTAGGCATGGTTGAGGATACCTCGTTTGATGCTATTCTATACTTAAAAACCAATGATCGAATCCGTCAGATAGGCGTTGATACTTACCTGAAGATTGTAACATCTATTAAAAACTACTACAATTCTTGGTATCGTTGTTTCATGACATCAGATGAATATAATCAATATGAAAGTTTGACTCAACAGATACAAGAGCAGATAAATAATAAAGTTTCCAACTTACATGAGGTATCAGTTTCTTATATAGATTGTCCTTTAATTACACCGGAAGAAAAGATTCATACAGAGTTAATGCCTAAAGTTGAGTCGCAACGTCGCCTATGGTGGCATCTTCCGCTTGTTCTAATTGGCATTATTATTATTTCTGTTATTCTAACTTTTGCTTTTATTGTCATTTTTCGGATATTTGACCTTGAATTATCGAACGTGTCAATAATATTGGCCAGCACAACGTCAGCGTTAATAACTTCTTATATTGCATGGAGAAATAACAAGAAATAACTACTTCTCACAAAGAAGAATAAGATTACAGCCCTGTTTCCTTAAAAAAGGCAAAAAAAACGAGAGGGAATCAAATTTAGCATAGAACGCAGCATCATCTTCACTTTTCCCATAATGGAACGCTAGGGTAGATAATACGTGGAAGAAATGCTCTTTGCATATTGATAGGCCAAACTGTTTGATTATTGTTTTAATATACCGCGGAGAATAGACCCAAATCTTATGTGGCTCACCTTGATATGTCGTTATGACAATGTGTGCATCTGCTGAATGTGCAGGCGTATTTAGGTATTCAAAAGACTTGCTACTTTCAAATTCGAGTATTAGCTTTCCCTTTGGACGTAGAACTCTGGATAATTCTGAAAGGGCTGCAATTGCGTCACAGTAATTCAAGACACTCCCTACACAGATTACTCCATCAAAAGTATTGGAATCAAAAGGCAGATTCTCAATATTCGCTACAGTATAATGAGGCTTATTATTGATTTTGTTCTCTGCGATATCAACATAATGAACGGTTCCTTTAATGTCATAATCTGTGTCGCCACAACCCGCATTTAATACATAATCGCCTTCATTGAATGGATGTCTAGAAATAAACCGTGAAATCTCTTCTCTCGTGTGCTGATACCAAGGCTCATTATTAGGCCATACACTTTTGACGTTATTATAATATTTGGCGACATCTTCTGGCTCAATCTTATTATCCATAATTAGTTATTATCGTTAGTTTGTTAATGCAAATGAGAATACGAAAGCGTACTTAATGTTTCAGCACAGTTCGGAACAAGGCTCTTACTTGTCTTCGCCTTTCTTGGTGGAAATCTCCAAGCCGACTACTTTTTTGATACTCTCTTTCCATTTGATTTTGGGGTTGTCCTTGTATGCTTCATACAAGCTTAGGATAGCACTGTCTGATTGCCAAAAGAGAAGCTGCTCTGCTGCATTTCTCATTTGTGGATTCAGGTGTCCATTTGCGTTTAGGCGTCGAAGAAGAAAGTTCATTTTTCCCAGCCATATTGCGTCAGTGACATATTCTGATAAGTCGTTAATTAAAGCACTAACTTGATCGTCAAGCATCGGCTCGCAAGAAATACTAGTTTTGAATCCCGCGTTATAGGCATAGATTAAAGATTGTTTACGTTCAGCATAACACGGCGCATTCGGTTCCCATAGACGCAATGTCTCTGAATTGATAGAGCCTATTGTGAAACGGAAGAGGATTCGATCCTTAAAATCCCCCAAGGCATTACATAGGTGTTCAATGCATTGGAAAGAGGGCTTGGTCACAATTAAGACCGTGTTGTCATTATTAAGCAACCGCAAGATATAATCCAAAGCGAGCCCTAGGTGCTCGGGCGTAATGTCATGAGTTGAAGGAAACATAATGTACCCGTCTTTGTGACGAATGTTTCTATAGAAAGCGGGCCAGTTCACCACCTCGTCTTTCCATGAATCAACTGTTTTTCTCTTGAATCGAATCGCCATTTCTTTGCTGTAACAATACTTGCAATCATTGCTACAGCCATTTAGGTAATTTGCATTGGCAACAGCCCATTCTGTTGTCCCAAAGACGTGTTTATTTATACTAGACATTTTAAAACAATGAGCCTTGTCCGACATAATCATATTTGGTCGCTTTATTCCAGAACTCTAATCCTTTTTGACTTTGGGAGGCAAATAGAATGTAGTAATAGTTCTCAACAGATTCATTTGCGAAGAAAGCGAATCCAATCGAATTTAGTTTTTGTTCATAAGACGACAGAAAAGCCCTTCTCAGATCTTTATCTGAATCATTTTTATGTATTCTCTCATAGAAATGATTATCTCCCAAAAATGAACAATACTTCTGTATAGTGCGTGTATACTGTGCGGGTTGAAGAAGTGTATTCCTGATATTTCTATTATAATCAGTCCCCACGGCAACATTAATAAGTAAATCCATTCGTGGGATGGTGCGTTTTATACATGCAATGGAATCAAAAGGGACGCTACAATCGGTGGGGTCAATTACAACAAGATTAAGGCTATCTCGAGATAATTCTGTCCGTAAAACAGAGCAAATAGTTTCCGGGTTAGTGTAGTCGCCAATGAAAGCTTTTGCATTTATGGCATTGATTGATGAAAGACGCTGATTAAGGGTAGATACTACAAGTTCATTAATGTCAAAGAACAAGGCTTTATTGACATATTTAAACTCATCTCTATTAACAATACTTAAAGCGGTTCCATCAAATTCGGTACGCTCGCTTCGATTAACACATTTGCCCGGTCCACTGCAAATCTCAATATAATTTATCTTCCCTTTCCATTTAATTGACATGCCTTGTGCGAAGATGCCAAAATACTGAGTTAAAAGATATATTTTTTTCTCCGCCCATTCACCAACACATCTGATGGGTAGGCCGTCAAAAACTGAACTAGTGATGCTGCAGACATCAGATTCTGCGATCTTGTGCCTGTCATCTCTATTACACCCACCAATACATTGTGGGTTATTAACGTAGTTGCATTGATACCTATTAGGCATTTTTTATTGTCTTAGTAATGCAATTCTTCCTAGGTACAAAGTTAGTAATATTCAGTATCATTCATATTAATAATGCAAACAAAGAATGGGAATAGGTTTTGCGACGAAGAGTAATCAATTCAGAAGAGCAGGCCACATTATGAAGATAGAAAGGAAACACATTCGCGGTTGTTTTGCTGCGAATAACACATCGTTAATTTTTTTTGCGGTTCTCTGGCTTCAACATGTCTTAACTGTCTTTTGAATGGAGTCGCGTATTGCCTTCACACAAACAACTAAAAGATTCAATTGTCCGGTTAAAAGAGAATTTATATCTTTGTATGACATGAATAGTTTGTCATTGATGTCACACGAAGAATTAATAGAAAACATTTGGAAAAGTGAGTTTGATGGTTTATTTTTGCACCATCTGAAACAAGCATTGGAAGATGAAAACTTTGCGCTCAACAGATTGGGCTCAAATAGAGCGGCGTTACGAGGCTTACAAAACGGCTCTCGTCTACATGTCGCAGCATCCATTATCGCACAAAGAGGCGGTTGCACAGGCTCAGAGACTTCATTATCAAGTGACAGCCTCGGCTTCCAGTATCTAATTCAAGAGTTATTAATAGAATCGTGGGCAAAGCATAATAATTGCTGGATTGCCCCCACGGAGTCTTTTCTTCAAGAGAGATATGGCGATAGAATTGGCTCTGGGAGCGAGTCTGTTGTGTATCAGGACGGGAAGGATGTTGTTAAAGAATGGAAGACATATAAATATGAATCTATTCAACTAGCCCTTGATAGGATCACGATTCATAATGCTGTATTTCCTGAAACCTCTCTTAAAGTTGAAGGATTTGGTAGGACACGTGCTGGCGATTTCGCGATACTTGTTCGTCAACCATTTATCCATATTAATGGTGAATTGGTATCTGATAAAGAGGTAATTGATTATATGCATAGTATCGGTTTCGGAGAAACTCATGGGTTTGGTGGGCACAACCCTCGTGTTCATTCAGACTACTTGAACTCTGATTTCTACATCGCGGATCTTCATAAAGAGAATATTGTACGTTTTGTTGATCCTTCTGGGCATGCTTTCTTCTTTGTAATAGACTGCATGGCATACTTTAATACGCCTGGCTTAGGATTGGGTGGTTCGTTTCTAATACATAATCCGGAAGTGTGGGCTTACAAGAGCGAGAATGAATGGCCATATGCTATCCGTTCAAATGATAAACCATTGCATTATTTGTAATTAGAATGAAGACTCAACGATACATATATCATCTGTCCGCGCTGATTACAGTTGTATCTATTTTAGCGGCCTGCGGCCCGTCATCAAAGCAGCGCGTGGCGGCGACGTTGGATGATGTCGAAACCTACATCAACGATCGCCCCGACAGCGCCCTGGTGGTGCTGGAGGGCGTGGACTCCACGGCCCTGAGCACCCGCGCCCTGCGGGCCCGGTACTCGCTACTGCACACGATGGCGCTGGACAAGTGCTACAAGGATATCACGGCACCCGGCCTGCTGGATCCGGCTGTTGCGTGGTATGAGAATCACGGTACGGCCGACGAGAAAATGAAAACTCTTTTTTACCAAGGGCGAATCGCACAAGAGAAAAAGGAGTGGAATAATGCTTCGGTTCGCTATTATCAAGCAGAAGGGTATGCGGATGAAGCGCAAGATAGGCATGCCGCCGGATTGTTGTATGAGGCGATGTCCAGTATTTATAATTTTGTTCATAATACTGAAAAGGAACAGGAGTATGTAGAGAAAGCCCTGAGGACCTACAAGCAAGCGAGTGATCCGTTTTACGAATCCGCGCTGGGCGACTTGGCCATTGTGTATCATTCCCGGCAGGAGTGGGCTAAGGCAGATTCTCTATACCAAGTGGCCATTGCGCACTCGAAAGAATACCCGCATTCTCTGGCAATCTATCTCTCCAACTATGGCCGGATGAAGGTCTTGCAGCCGGAGGAGGACCCTGTGGGCGCGCTGGCGGTGTTGAATCAGAAAAGACAGATATCTGGTAGTTTGACACCCGAGGAGGCTGGAGCCTATGCTTATGCTCTGGTGCTTTGCGGGAGGCATCGTGAAGCAAAGGAGATTCTGGACCAGTTAGCACAACTAACGACAGCATCTTTGGGATCGGTTGAGGCTTGGATTTGTCGATGCGCTCTCGCTACCGGTGATTATCAGCGAGCATACGAGTCACAGCGAAAGGCCCGTTTGTGGGAAGAGTCAGAATTAAGAAGAATCTTGTCCGATCCTGTTTCGGGAGCTATTACTGAGTATCAGGAAATGCTCTCTATCCAGAGGCGGATGCAATATAAGGTCAGATTATCTGTTTTGGTGATTATCCTGCTTGTATTATGTTTTGCTTTTGCCTTGGTATATATAAGGAAAAACAAACTGGAGGCAGACAAATCCCGGATGCTGGAAATATGTTCCATTTTGGAGAAGGAAGCGTCTGAGCATGAGACTCGAACAGCCGTTCTTCAAGAGCAGTTGCATAACATTCAGGAAGCAGCAAGACAGGAACGGGTATTTCGCTTCCGGCAGACAGGGAGGCTTCAGGCTGCGATTTGGCATCTGAACCGCACCGGAGAATCCTGGATTAAGAAAGATTCTCGCCTGATATCTATCAAAGAGGAACTGTGCCAGATATACGATATAGATGATTCCGGAGAGAAACTGGTCCGGCGACTGGACCGGGATCTGGACGGAAAGATCATACCATTGGTCGAGGTGTTGCATCTTAAGGATAACCCGAATGAGCAGCTCTTCTTGTGTTGCTGCTTACTGGACCTTCCCGCAGAAATGGTGGCGGCGAGATTCAATCTGACAAGCAATAACGTCCGTGTCAAAAAACACCGTCTTAAAGACCAGATTGCGAGATTGAACAATGCAGATTATGATGCGTTGTTTGATATACGTAGAAAAGGCATTACAGATTCCTGCTCCGGATAAAAAATCAGGGGGGGGGGTAATATGTTGTTAATCAAACAGTTGTGCAAGAGCCGGCCTGCGAAGAATCAGACCGTAATATTGCGCATTTATTACACTTTAGCAACGGATTGATAATCAAATCATTACAAAACATCTTTGTAATGATTTTTTGCGTCTGAAATTTGGAATTGTCTTTCCCGCCTCTTTATCTTTGCTCTTGGCAAAAACGAGAGCAAAATGAATAAAAAGAAACATTTTTTCTATGTTGTGGCGTTCATTATAGTGACGCTAGTCACGTTTGGGACTGTCCCGTGTTACGCGGATGACGATCAAACGTTCATCATTATCTCGAATGATGGCTCTTTGGGCGGAGATACAGGACACCATGCACCTGCTTTGATTCCAATTCAGGCTGTCTATTCTTCTTCCCTTTCCACTATTTTTGTGAACTTCCTTTACGACCTGGGCTCGGTATCTGTTGAGATTGAGAACTTGACGACAGGCGCGTATTCGCAGACAACGATCAATGCCACGCAGGGAGTGCACCCGTTCTTGATTACGGGAGATGAAGGCGTCTATGAGATTACTTTCACCCTGCCCAATGGTCAGGTCTACTCGGGGTCATTTGAGATAGAATAAGACAATCGATCCCGTGCGCCGTATCGTTCCTATAGTTTTTCTTTGCCTTCTTGCACTTACCCCCACAAGCTGTAAGAAGGCAAGGTTGCGCGCGCAACTGAAGGAATTGATGGGAAGCACGATAGCTCTGCTAGAGTATCACGACACTTTTTAAATATGTTTATTATGAAGAGAAAAATGTATTTAGGTATGGCCGCCATCATGTCTTTGTTGGTCGGCATTATGGTTATGATTCTTGCCCAACAGAGCAAGCGTCCGCTTACTATGAATCTAGAGGCCCTGACTCAAGGAGAAGCCATAATTACCTGTGATTCTGGGAATTACGGCCTGTGTCATAGAATCGCTTACGATTCGTATTTATGGGGACTAGAGATCTACTACTATTGCGAATGGACGGGACATCAAGCAGACAATTGCCCTTTCTCTATCTATTTGTTAAATAGATTCTGACATATGCCATCCGTCTGTGTAAAAGCAAAAGCTGCAATACAGATTTTGACGATATCTTTGCTGTTGTCGGCTTGTCGACAACAGCAAAGTATAGTTGCAGATTATCACGTTGATGTTGATTTACTAAGAACACAGGAGATATCCTTTTTAGATTTATTCAAGGAAATTGATGTGATCCCTTTAGAGGCAACAGATTCCGCATATCTAAATGTGTCGTGCTTATCAACCTATCTTGTTGTTGAGGATAAACTCATTGTACTGGATCGTGCTGATAATTCTATAAAGTTTTTTAATCTGGACGGAAAATGGTGTGGAACATTGTCTAAATATGGTCGGGGCCCCGGGGAATATGCCATGTTGACAGACGTAGATTATAATAAGGAACGTCGAAGTGTTGACATTCTTGACGCAACAGGGAAGATCCTATCGTATGCTTTTGAAGGCAGTTTTCCGTTTATTCGAGAACTGAGCATTCCATATCAAATGAAGGGTTTAGTCAATTTTAAGTCATCACATTCAGGATACTATTTGTTTTCGGGATTTGATAGTTCCGTACTACGTTATTGGGAGCCAGATAGCGAAGGATTGTTTGAAGTGGAGGGGATCCCAATGGTTGAACAAAACCGTCGTGCAGGATATAAAACTACGGGGAGTCCTTTTTATGTGTTTGATGAGGATATTTATTACACAGATGGGCCGACAGGACAGGTTTTTCGTCTTGTTGGAAAGGACGCTTTACCTCATCTTTCATGGAACCTAGGGCGTTTCTCTTTCAAATCGAAGCAAGTAGATGCTAATAAAACGGGGTCATCAATAAATGAATTGAAGCGAGCGTCCAATACGATGGCAGGACCATTTTCTGCCATACGAGAGACGTCATGTCTTGTGTTTGCAAATGTCCTGTTTATGGGTCGAGGCGTGAATATTATTTACGATAAACTATCAGACGTGACGCATTTGTTTACGCGGACGCAAGAAGGATTAATGTTCAGCCCTGGCTTTGTATGTGGGAAATACATGTATTTCTTGGCACCTCCGGAAATTGCACGACAATTAGTCCCCGAGGAGAAGTTGAGTTTCAATAGCCAAGACCCCAATTATGTGTTAATAAAGTATTTAATATGAGCCCGTTGGGTAAATGCGTAGTTTTTTTCTTGTTATCATTAGCCGTTGTTTTTTCCGGTCTGGACCTGCTGAGGAATAATGAGAAGTGTGTGAATGAATCAATGGATAATTCCGCCGACTTTGACAATGTCGGACAAGTCTTTTTTTCGTGCAATTTGGACGGCCTTCAAATAGAAAAAGATATGTGGCGAGATATTTTGATTGAAAGAAATTTGAAGGGAAAACCTGTACTTGTCGTCTGGCATTCTCATCTTGGCTGTAAAACTTGCAATGACTTTGTGTTTACTCAAGTTGAAAAAAAGATAGGAAACAACCTTCCTGTTCTTTTTATAGGCACAGACTATCGATCTCGCAATTCAACTGATTCGGAGGTATACCTTAGCCCAAACGAGTCGTTGGGATTAAGTGTGGAGGAGTTGAAAGTACCCTTTATGTTCGTTTATGATAGCGAAATACGTCACCTTTTCGTCCCGGATACTAGGAATGAGGAAGCTATTGATATGTATTTGGATGTTGTTTCAATGCGGTACGGTTTAAAAGAATTATAAATGTAAAGCAGATGAGAGATGAAAAAGATATCATTTCTACTTATCATTTTAATTCTCAATGATATATCTATTATCGCTTTCGCAGATTCTTTTTCAGGTCAACGAATACAAGAGATTGAGTTTAGTCTCCTTTCACGGTATTCTTTTCCTAAAGATAAGTGGAAATTGGAAGCAGCGAAATATTTATTAACTGGCCTTCCTCAGCAGTGGCATTACGATCCCAGTGTACTTGAAGAGACGGGAGTGAAGATAAAAGTAATGGATGCGGAGGTCATTGACGCGGACTACCTTGCCGAGAATATTGAGTATGCATTCCGTGCCTGGGAATTGCCCTGGGCCCGGAATGTGTCTTTCGAGGATTTCTGTCGGTACTTGCTTCCCTACAAGATGGGTAACGAGGCTCCGGAGCGCTGGCGGGCGGCGGTGTGGGAGGAGTATGCCTCCTTACGCGAGGCAGCGATTGCAGAACCGGGGATAAGACCTTCGGAGGTGTGCCGACGTGTCGATGCCTTTGTGAATACATGGTATACTGTTCATTACAACGACAACTATCCGACAGATGCCGGCTATTTGAAGGCAAAAGAGCTCCGGGGAGGCACATGCAACGGGGCCTCGCTGATGATCTTGTATCCGTTGCGGGCGCTGGGCGTGTGCGCGACCTATGAGTGCGTTCCGCATTGGGGCAACCGAAGCAGTTCGCACGCCTGGAATGCCCTCTACGAGAACGGTCAGCTGATCCAGTTCAACGGTCCCGAATTGGATCCCGGCAGGACCAAAGAAGAGTTCATTGGCGTGGGCAGAATGTTGCGCAAGCGCCCGAAGGTGTTGCGCAAGGATTATCTGAGCGCCGGGAGAATCGATGTTACCACGGAATATATCCCGACGGCCGATCTGGATATCCGGGGACGCGGAGAAAAATCCGGGAAGCCGGGATTGATGGTCTTTGACAATGAGCGTTGGTGCAGTGTTGCTGAAGGGACCTGGCGCGGCCGCTGGGCGGTATTCGCGGCAGTGGCGCGGGGGGTGGCTTTCCTTCCTGTCGTCAGCGAAAATGGCCACGGGCGTGCGCTCGGGTGGCCGCTTGTGGTGGAACGAAACGGGCGTTTGAAACTGTTCCGGCCCAGTCTGTGGCGCAGGACGGTACGACTGACGGCGAAGTACCCGGAAGACGAGAGCAATGCCGTCTCTCCGGGCAAACGGTACGAACTGTTCTACTGGCGCGGAGGCTGGGTTTCGCTGGGCGTCCAGCAGGCGACGGATACGGTGCTGGTTTGTCGTCGGGTGCCGAAAGGCGCGCTGCTGTTGCTGCGCGATCTGGATAGTGATAAGAGACGGGAGAGAATCTTTGCCTACGAAAAAGGGAAACAAATATGGTATTGAACGTAATATACACACTTATGTGTCTTACTATTTTTTATTAACCATTTAAACCAATTTCTTATGAAGAAGGTATTAATTTCTTTGGCTGCAGCATGCTTGCTGTTCTCGGGATTTGTGACGGTTAAGAGTTTAGCTCGAAACAATCCCATTGTGAATGCTCCGATGGAGGCTCTTTCTGAGATTGAGGACAATGAGTATCCGTACCAGTCTATGGGGTACTGTCCTGGCAAACCGTGGACATTGACTCTCATGTGTGTGTCGACCGAGCTTCCCAATCCGTGCACTAACCCCTGCTAATGTTGCAAAAGATGCGTTATTTTTTGCTTATTATTGTGTCTTCTCTCGGTCTTCTCCTTTGGGGGTGCCGGGAGAGGACTTCTCATAATTCGAACATAATGACCCCGTCAGTCGAATTTGTCGATGAGCGGTCATATACGCCCTTTGCTGATGCAATTACATCGGTCGAACTGATTCCGATTGAAACGGATGACCAGCATTTGTTAGGAGATAATGTATACTTATATTTATCACCGAATGGTTTCCTGCTTGCAGATAAACAAAACGCAAAACTTAATCGATATTCCATAGACGGCAAATTCTTAAATACTGTTGGACGTCGTGGGAATGGCCCTGGTGAATATCGTGGAATAAGTGACATTCAGGTATTGGGGGATCAAATTCACGTATATGATGATCCGGAACGAGAGCTTGTCTTTTCATTGGATGGAGAGCTACTGGAAAACAACAAACAGGACTTAGGATTCCACTCTTTTAGAACGAGTTCCGGTATTTTGTCTTATTATGGATATGGAGCAAAAAAAGGATACCGTGTAATATATCAAAGAGAGAAAGATGGTAAGGAGTTCGGCTTTTTAGAATCGGATTCTAAGTTATTGGCTTTGACTTTGGACAACGATGTGTTCGCACCTTCGGCGGATGGGGGCGTTGTCTTTGTGGATTCTTATTCTCCAACCATCTATAAGTTTTACAATGAAGAAGTTACTCCTTATTTGTCATTTAATCTGGGGAGATACTCGATCAAGGAATCCTTTTTCACCGCGGGAGACGCGTTTCTAGCGGCAGAAGAATTGTTCGCTTCCAATTATGGTATCATTATCGGATATTCGGAAAGTAATGAGTATAAGATTGTGCAACTGATGCTGAAGGATCAAAGCAAAGATCGAAGCAGGTTAGAATACGGTTTGTATAACGGGAAGAAGTGGCTTTGGTTCTCTTTTTCTGATTTAGTTGAAGAGTCGATGACAGGTTCGTTGTGTTTCTTGTGCGATGGCATTTTGTACGGACTTTTCACGATAGAAGAACTAAACTGTATGAAAGATTTATTCCGGGAGAAGATTATCAATAATGAACTCAATAGCATAGCGGAAGACGATGACGGATATGTTTTGGCGAAAATACGAATTAAGTAGTCTGGTTATTCTTCTGCTTGTTACAAATATTTCGGAAGGGATATTCATCTTAAGATCGTCGAAGAACAACAAACAGGATAATGAGAAAGCCAATCCCTGCTCTGTGCTGGAATCGGAACTTGTACGCAGGTCCAATATCCTAACGGAAGATGTTCAGAATATGTTGGATATGAGCGGCCTGATTCAAAAGGGGGACGGAGACATGTTTGTATTGGTTGCACCTCATACTTGCAGGGCGTGTGTGGAAACTCATAATGCGCTTTTGTATGATATGTGTTCTCAATTCCGACAGAAAAAAATATGCCTTCTTGCCCCTCAGTCGGAGCTGAGAAACTATTTGGCGTACTTCTCGGATTTGGATAATATCAACGTCGTTGACTACGAGGTGAATCTTTCTGATTATGTAGACATTATAGGCGATGGTTATATGTATTATACCTTAGAAGGACGAAATGTGAAAGATTTTCATTTATCCGGGAAGGTATTCTCAACGTCGTCAAAAATATTCTTGATCAGGAATCTGGAGTAATATGCGGTACCGGTGCCGATACGCTTTATTCTTTTGTTTTGTTCTTGTTGGCCTGGTTTCATGCCGACAAGTACGTGTCCATTTGTCTCCCGAGACGCCGATTCCGGAAGCTGATCCGGCGTGCGTGGCGGAGCTGCTGGCGTCGGATAACTATCAGACCCTGACGCGCAGCTTTACGCTCCGGGAGGAGACGCCAGTGCGGATTGTCGGGCAGGCCGAAGGAACTTCCTTCGAATTGATTCCCGGCTTCGTGGAGGCGTATCTCAATGATGGCGTTGAGTTCTTCATCGACTTGGGGGCCGTGTGCCGGCAGTACCGCTTCGTTTGGGACTCCCGACGGGTGACGGGCAACAATGCGGACACGACGGGTGTCCGTTTTGCGCAGCACGATCCCGCAGAGACGCGTTACGTTTTTGAGCTTGCCTTCCCGTGGCGCACCCTTGGTTTTGACGGGATTCCGACGGACAAGGATGTGCTGCGTATGGATGTGAGCGTGCTCGACAATGACGAAGGGAGCCGCGACTCGCAGATTGCATGGAGCGGCGTGAACTCCAAGTTGTATCTGGAATGGTCGCAATTCGGAGATTTTCCACTAGCGGGACATCGGACCACGGCGTCCCCGGTCATTGATGGCGTGGCAGATGTGGTCTGGGAGCAGCAGGAGCGCATCCCGATGACGCATGTCATCCTGGGATCGATCCGGGATGAGATGGACCTGTCGGGCTGGTATCGCTTGCTGTGGGATCAAGAGAATCTGTACTTGCTGGTGGAGGTGGAGGATGACCTGAAGCGGCAGGCGGCGTTCATGTTCGATAACGGGCGCTTGGAAGACGCCGCCGGGAACGTGTTGTGGCGGCTGGAGTTCAATCGTTCCACCCATGCCGGCGGAGCTTTGAAGAACCGACGGCAGGAAGACACGCTTCGGCTGCCCGCCGGGAAGTATGTATTGCATTTCGAGACGGATGAAAGCCACTCGCCTGGCCACTGGGACGACTTGCCGCCGGAGGAGCCTTTCTATGGAATCAGGCTGGATGTATTGGATTGATGGCTTGGGAACGAATTAGAAAGTTGCTGTCTTCTCGAGATGCGGACAGGATTGCCTCCGTGGTAATCTGGGTCTGCGTGTGCATGGTGGGGTTGGCGGCGTTGCACTTTGGCCGCCGCGTGTTGGTCTGCGACCAATTCGTCATCCGGGGTGTCTCAATGACGCCGACCTTTGCGTCAGGGCAACGGGTCTGGGTGCGGAAGTATCTGATGGGTCCGCGGATCTATACGCGCTTCAAGTTCGAGGAGGGAGAGCCGCTGCGCTGCATCCGCTTGCCGGGGTTCCGGCGTCTTCGGGCCGGAGATATTGCGGTTTTTAACAGTCCGGAGGGTTGGGAGAATTCTCACGTAGTAACATTCCAGGTGAATTATGTTTATGCCAAGCGTTGCCTGGGGGCGCCCGGGGATACGGTCGGCGCGCAGAAGGGTCATTATTACAGCACCGGGGCCGATCCCGTCGGAATCCCGGTGAAGCAGGAGGCCGTCCTTCGGGCGACACCTGATTCCTCCTTGACCGGGCGGGGCCTCGAAGCGGGTCAGTTCGCAGGGCTGCACGGGCAATGGACGATCCGGGATTTCGGCCCGTTGGTTGTCCCGGAGAAGGGAATGACCGTGCCGCTCGACAGCATGGGTGTTCGTCTTTATGCCAAGTCTATCTGCTATGAGACGGGGACCCGGCCGGAGTGGTCTCAAGGGCAGGCCTGGCTGAACGGCCGGGCACTCAGTGAATACACCTTCCAGAAGAACTGGTATTTCTTCGTGGGGGACCATATCGTGGATTCGCGGGACAGCCGCTATTTGGGCTTTGTGCCGGAAGAGTTCGTCGTGGGAATCGTTGCCGAAGGGAGATGACGAGAGACAAGAGGTGTCATACTATCCTGCGATTGCTGACGGTGCTGTTTTTTGCGGCGGTGTGCGTATGGGGCATCACTGAAGCCGGGTACGGGCTGCTGCAAGTACTTGGCTGGCGGATGTCCCGTCACTCGCTATATGCGTTGACGGGACATTTCAACAACCCCGGACCGTATGGCGGGTTCATCGCATGCGTGATGGCGGTGGCGACGGCTTGGGTGATGAGATCCCGGGTCAAGCCCAGCGGGCTCAGGATGACAACGACATGGATTATGTATATCCTGGCGTGGGTGACAATCGGGATGGGGACGCTGGTGCTGCCTGCATCGATGAGCCGGGCGGGTTGGCTGGCGCAGTTGGTCGCCCTTGCTGTCGAAGCCATCCGAATGCCGCAGGTACGGGAATGGATCCGAAAGCACCGATGGATGATTCCGGCCGGGGGTGCCGGGGTGATTGCCCTGTTGGTCGGGGCATTCCTGATCAAGCCTGAGTCGGCGCTTGGGCGCCTGCATATCTGGCGGATGGAGTGCCGGGCCATTGCGGAACGTCCCTGGACGGGTGCCGGTCCGGGAATGGGGGCCTGGGCGTATGGTGAAGCGCAGGAAGCTTTCTTCCGGGCTCGTCTGGAGACGGCATCTCCCACTGTGGTGCGGGTGGCCGGATGCCCGGAGTATGCCTTCAATGAGTTTCTGGGCATCGGGGTGGAGTATGGTGTCCCGGGACTGTTGTTGTCGGTGCTGCTGGTGGCGGCATCCATTGCGGTGTTGTACAAGGCCAGAAGCCCATTCGCGGCTGGGCTGACGGCCTGGTCTGTGTTTGCCTGTGCATCGTATCCGCTGTCAGTACCGCAGCTGCGGTTGCTGGGGGCAGGGTTCGTGCTCATCGCTTTGGTTGTCGGAATCTTGCAGGTCCGTTCGTGGCGGATGGGAGTATTGCCTGTCATCGTTGCAGGGTTGTTGGCGGGATGGATGGGATTCCGGGTCAAGCCCGGAATGACGAAAGAATGGCTCGGAACAGCTAGAAAAGAGAATTTCCGGGCAGTATATGCACAGGGATACGCGCTGCACCAGGCGGGGCGGTATGCAGAAAGTACGGAAATTCTGGAATGGGGAACCCGGATGAGTTGTGACCCGATGTTCGAGATCATTCTGGGTAAGAATGCCGAGGCACTGGGCGATGATACCCGGGCGGAGGCGTTGTATGAGAAGGCGCATTATATGGTGCCGTCCCGCTTGTATCCACTGGTCCGGCTGATGAGGCTGCAGGTGCGGACCGGGCGGAACAGGGAGGCGCTGGAGACGGCCCGGCGCATCGTAATGATGCCGGTGAATGAACGGCATGAAGGAATGGTGAAGCTCCGGGAGGAAACGGAGGTGACGCTGGATTCCCTGGAAATTGCACTGCGGAAACAGCCGTAAAGCCGCCATTTTCCGCCTTTGTAATATCGGCAAATAATAGACCTCTGTAAGTTCTTGGAAATCAATTGGTCACAAAGGGTTTCTGTAATGATTTTTTACACTGGCCACATGCATTTGACTGACGATTTAGCTAACTTTGCAATCTAATCGTTTTTATGATGTGAGATTTATTTTTATAATTTAACTATTGTTGACTGTTAAACCATGAATGTTATGAGAAAAAAACTTTTATTCTTCGGCGGAGCGATTTTGCTCGTTGTTTCGGTGTTTCTTTTGTTTAGCCGTCCTGCCTATGCTGACTGGGCCGAAGGGAAGGGAATGAAAAACGTAGAAGTCGAATTCAAAATTGATGGTGAACAAGGCAATCCTATCACAATCGAGTGTTGTCGACCTCAAGAACATACGATGTGTGACTTGTCATCTCAGCATCCGATGTGTAGCTTTATGCCAGATTAAACTATGATATATAACAGATTTTTTATTTGTTTTTTCATCGTGTGTGCGGTTTCCTCGTGTAATCAACAACGAGAACACGAAGGGACAGCCGCATCGACAATTGAGATTCCCGTCGAGTTGAAAGGGCCCGCCCAGCCAACAGGGATCTCATTGTATGATATGTTTGAGAAACCTCAGGTTATTCAGGTGAATCCAGAGGAGCCGATTTCATATATCTATGAATTGAAGTATGTTCGTGGTCGTTATTATCTTACGGATTTTTACCGGAAGGGTATTATCGTGTTTGATGATAGCGGGCAAGTGCTATTAAAACTATTCAAAAAAGGCCGTGCGGATTATGAGTATCTCTCCATGGAGTGCTTTGACGTCAATCCAGCGAATGGGGAGATAAACATATACGATATAAATCGAAGGAGAATTGTGGTCTATTCTGAATCCGGAGAGTTTCTGCGTTCCATTCCTCTTGGTGAACACGTGCGGATTTTTAATGATTTTGCCGTGAAGGAGGATGGCTCCTTTCTGGTATATATCGCCTTTGGCCCTGCCGAAGAACCACGAGGACTTGTTGCCGTAGACGCAGAGGGGACTTTCTCGGAAACGCTGGCTCCTTTGGATGATGATTTCAGGCATACATTGGTTTATGTCCCGTATCAGAACTTCCATCGATTGAGCGATGGCACCGTGACAGTTCGTGGAGAGCAGGATAAAAATGAAATATATCATGTTTCACCTGATGGCTTGCTAACGATTCCGTTTCATCTTTGCTTTGACGTTATTTGGTCAAAAGAGTTGCGGGCAACGGAGCGTCCGTCCATGGGATCGGATTCGGACTATTATAATGTCCCTGAATACTTTGAGACCGATCATTGGCTGGGTTTCAAGGTAAGGTATCAGGAGAAGTACAGTATTTTTTTCTACAACAAAGATACCGGCCGGCTCTATTCCGGCAGATCGTCAGAGAAGGGCACCCTGAAGGGCCTGATAGAGAAAGGCGAACATGATCCTGTCTTTACTGGTTACTCGGCGGGAGATCGTTTGATGCATGTCTATAATCCATCAAACTCAGATCCTTCCATAGAAGATAACACTATATTTGTTAAAGTGTATAAGGAAAAATGCGTCTCCCCTGCAGGATAATTGTCTTTGTCGTTTTGGCTTGTTCGTGTTCCGGGAGTTCTTTCGTGTATCCGAAGCAGTTCCCGGTATGTTCAAAGGAATTACCTCAAGTAGAGGCTCAAGTCTTTCCATTTGAGGGCCAATTCCCAATGGATTCGACTGCGCGGGTTCTGTTTATACATTACGACTCTTCGACATTGTGCAGCGTGTGTCTGCTGAAACAGTATTATTTGTGGGACGACCTTATTGATCGGCTTGGGGAAGAAGGGATTGACTATTGTTTTATCTTAGAACCCGGACAAGAGATTTCGGATGAGGTTGTGATATCAGCATTGGAAGACGCATGCTTTAGTCGGCCGGTGTATTTGGACCGGGAAAAGCTATTCCAGAAAGAACTCGGAATAAAAAGCAAAAGCGGATCCGAGGATATCCTTATAGATTCATCAGGACAGGTCCTATTAGTGGGAGACCTGCGTCATGATGTACATTTCTTCGAAAAGATAGAACGACATGTAAAGAAAGGTCGTAGTGTGGATTAGCCGTATTTTTTCATTCGATGCTAACACGTTGTTTTTGGTTTGCTGTAGGATTGCTTGTCTGTGCGGGCGCGCAGGCGCAACCGATGACGCTCGAAGAGGTCATCGGTGTGGCGCGTGCGGGGTCTGTGCCGGCGCTGCAGGCAAAGGCGGCGTTCGTGTCGGACTACTGGGCCTGGCGCTCCTACCAGGCGAGCCGCCTGCCGTCGCTGTCACTCTACGGCACGCTGGGCAGTTTCGACCGGTCGCTGCGCCTGCTGCAGAACTACGAGACGGGTGAGATGGTCTATACGTCCAACTACAACATGGAGAATAGCCTGGGGCTGCGTATGCGGCAAAATATTCCCTTTACAGGCGGCACGCTGTCGCTCTACACCGACCTCACGCGCATCGACCAGTTCGCCTCGGGCGGGAAGACCTGGTACGCCCAGCCGGTGACGCTATCCTACAGCCAGCCGCTCTTTGCCTACAACCAGTTCAAGTGGGACAAGCTCATCTCCCCGAAGGAGTACGAGCGGGCGAAGCGGACCTACCTGGAGTCGATGGAGGACGTCACCCTGAAGGCGGTGGACCGCTTCTTCGGGGTGATGGAAGCGCAGAAACTCTACGACGTGTCCCGGACCAACTACGACAACACCACGCAGATGCTCCGCATCGCCCGGGAGCGACTGTCGCTGGGCAGCGTGACGCGCGACGAGTACCTCCAGCTGGAGCTGCGCCAGCTCTCGGACAGCATTGCGGTGAACGAGAACCACGTGGCGCTGCGCGAGGCGCGCCTGCAGCTGAACTCGCTTCTGGGCCTGGACGAGACGCGCGAGGTGGAGCCGGTACTGGAGGAGGAATTGCCGTCCGTACTGATGGATTACGGCCTTGTGCTGGACAAGGCCTCGGAGAACGCCTCCTTCCCGCTGGACAATGCCATCAGCCTACTGAACGCCGAGTCGGCCATCGCCCAGGCGAAGGCCTCACGCGGCATCACGATGCAACTCAACGCCCGTTTCGGCCTGTCGAAGACGGCGCCGGAGTTGCGGGGGGTGTATCGCGACTTGTTGAACCAGGAGGTGGTGGGTTTGACTTTTACGGTGCCGATCCTGGATTGGGGCGAAGGCAAGGGACGCGTGAAGAAGGCCGAAGCAGCCGCGGAGGTGGTGAAAGCGCAGGTGGAGCAGGCGGAGAATGACAAGCGCATCAGCCTGTACACGGCGGTGGGACAGTTCAACAACCAGCGGCAGCTGTGCGACGTGTCGCGTCGCGCCGCCGCCATCGCGCAGGAGCGCTATACGCTGGTGATGGAGCGTTTCCGTAGCGGCAAGGCCAGCGTGACGGACCTGAACACCGCCCGTACGGAAAGCGATAGCGCCATCCAGAAGTACATCCGCGACATCTCCAGTTTCTGGAGCTACTACTACACGCTGCGCAAGCTTACGCTCTACGACTTCCTGTCGGGCGAGGACCTGACGGTGGATTATGATGAAATGACGCAATAGCATGGACATGAAGAAGCTATCCCTCATATTGGCGGTGTCCGCGCTCTGCCTGCCGGGCTGCAAAGGCCCGCAGGGCGGCGGCCCGCAGGACGACAGCAAGCTGGCCTACACCCCGGAAGTCAATGCGGTGGAAGTCATCACGCTTAAGCGCCGGACTTTCCCGATGCAGCTGGTCGCGAACGGCAAGCTGAGCGCGGCCCAGCGGAGCGCGCTGTATTTCCGCGAGAGCGGGCAGATCGTCTCCGTGGGCGTGCAGAACGGCACGTCCGTGGCGAAGGGGGCCGCGCTGGCGCGGCTGGACGACAGCGAGCAACGCTCGGCGCTGGAGAGTGCCCGGATTGAGCGGGAACGTACGCGGCTGGAGTACCTGGACGTGCTGGCCGGGCTGGGCTATGCCGTCGCGGATTCGGCATCGGTGCCCGCCGAAGTGCGGGATCGGGCCGGAATACGATCCGGCTACAGTGCAGCCTGTAATACATACGAGAAGGCGCAGCGGGCGCTGGCGGGTACGGTGCTGTGCGCGCCCTTTGCGGGGCGGGTGGCCGACCTGCAGCTGAAACAGTGGGACCGCACGGGTTCTGAGCCGTTTTGCACCCTGATTGCCGACGGGACATTGGACGTGACCTTTTCGGCGCTTGAGTCAGAGTATGCCTTTCTGGAGCGAGAGCAACGCGTGTCCGTGACGCCATTCGGACAGGAGCGGAGTTTCGCCGGACGCATCAAGAGCATCAACCCCACCGTGGACCGCAACGGCCAGATTGCCGTTACGGCCACAATCCCAGGCGCTGCCGGGCTGCTGGACGGGATGAACGTCCGCGTGGTGGTGGACAAGGACCTGCCGGCGCAGCTGGTGGTGCCGAAGAGCGCCGTGGTGATCCGCGACGGGCTGGAGGTGCTGTTCCGCTATGGCGAGGGAGACCGGGCCGAGTGGGTGTACGTCCACACGCTGAGCGCCAACAGCGACTCCTACGCCGTCACGGCCAACACGGACCGCGGTGCGACCCTGTCGGAGGGTGACCGTGTGATCGTGTCGGGCAACCTGAACCTCGCGGACGGCTCGCACGTCGTCCTGAAGGAAGAATAAGGCCATGCTGAACAAGCTCCTGGACCGTCCCGTCTCCGTCACGATGATCCTGCTGGTCTTCGTGGTGCTGGGCTTCGTGGGCATCGGGCGGCTGCCCGTGTCGCTGACCCCGGACGTGGACATCCCTTACGTGACCGTGCAGGTGGCGGCGCCGGACCTGTCGGCACGCGAGCTGGACGCAGCCGTGGTAAACCCCCTGCGGCAGAGCCTGGTGCAGATTGCGCACCTCAAGGACATCCGCAGCGAGGCGCGCGACGGCAGCGCCACGATGACGCTTTCTTTCGAGGAGGGGCGCGATATCGACTATTTCTATATCGAAGTCAACGAGAAGATCGACCGCGCGATGGGTTCGCTTCCGCGCATCGACCGGCCGAAGGTTTTCAAGGCGGCCGCTACGGACATCCCGGCTTTCTATGTCAACATCACGCTGCGCGACAAGGGCGGGGATTTCCTTCGGATGAGTGAATTCGCCCGCGACGTGATCGCGAAGCGCATCGAGCAGCTGCCGGAAGTGGCGATGGTGGACCTGAGCGGGACTGCGGAGCGGGAGATCCTGGTGGTCCCGGATCCCGAGGCGCTCGCGCGGCTGGGCCTGACGATGGCCGCGTTCGAACGGGCGGTCTCTTCGGCCAACGTGACGCTGTCGAACCTGACGATCCGGGACGGGGAGTACCACTACAACGTCCGTTTCCGCTCCTTCGCCGCGTCGCGTGAGGACATCGCCGACGTGTGGCTGAAGGTGGGGGACCGGACGCTCCAGGTGAAGGATGTGGCGTCCGTGGCGGAGCGGGCGGCGCCCCGCACGGGCCTCTCGCGCAGCGACGGGCAGGATGCCGTGACGCTGGCCGTGATCAAGCAGAGCGAGGCCCGGATGGCCGCGCTCCGCAAAGGGATCGCGGAGCAGCTGGAAGCCTTCGGGCAGGATTATCCGCAGATGCGCTTCACGCTGACGCGCGACCAGACGGCGCTGCTGGACTATTCCATCCGCAACCTGCTGCTCAATATCATCCTGGCCATCCTGCTGGACATCGTGGTCATCTTCTTCTTCATGAAGGACCTGCGCTCGCCGCTGCTGGTGGCGCTGACGATCCCGGTGTCGCTTGTGGTGTCGTTCTTCGTGTTCTATGCCATCGGGCTGTCGATCAATATCATCTCCCTGTCCGGCCTGCTGCTGGGCGTGGGCATGATGGTGGACAACACCATCGTGCTGACGGACAACATCACCGCCCGCTGGCAGCGGGGCGAGGCGTTGCGCAGCGCTGTCGTGGAGGGTACGAAAGAGGTGCGCGGGGCGATGCTCTCGTCGGTGCTGACGACCTGTGCGGTGTTCATCCCGCTGATCTTCCTGAACGGCCTCGCGGGCGAGTTGTTTTATGACCAGGCCATGGCCGTGACCACGGTCCTGCTGGTGTCGTATGCCGTGACGGTGGTCGTGCTGCCGGTGTATTATTGGGCCATCTACAAGAAACTGCCGGCCTTCCGGCCGAACGCTTTCCTTTCGAGGGTCCGCTTGGACGGGGCGATGTGCTGGTACGACCGCACGGTGGGCTGGCACCTGGGCCACAAATGGATCGCCTGGGCGCTGCCGCTGGGCTGCGCCGTGCTGGCTGCTGTGTGCGTGTGGGGGATGCGCAAGGAGAAGCTGCCGCCGATTACTTATTCCGACGCTATCCTGCACGTGGATTGGAACGAGCATATTACGCTGGAGGAGAACCGTGCAAGGGTGATGGTGCTGGAGGCGGCGGCCTCATCACACCCGGAGATTCCCGGTCAGGTCGGGAATGACGAGGTGAGCACCACCGCCCTGGTGGGAGTGCCGCAGTTCGTTCTGGGGCACAGCGAGGACCAGTCGATGAACGAGGCGTCGCTGTATGTCAGTTGCGGCTCGGCGCGGGAGCTGGCGGCCCTGCAGGAGCGCCTGTCCGCGCTGGTGCGGGAACGTTGGCCCGCGGCCATCCAGGCGTGGGGAACGTCCGGCAACATCTTCGAGATGGTCTTTGCGGAGCGGGAGCCGCAGCTGCTCGTGCGCCTGCGCCCGATCGACGGCTCAGGAGCCCTTTCCGTGGCGGGTGTCCGGGCGGCGCTCTCGGAGGTGCGGGCTGCCCTGCCGGGGGTCCGGATTGACGATATTCCCTTGCAGCAGGATGTCCTGTACGTTTCCGATCCCGAGCGGATGGCACTCTATGGGGTGAGCTTCAGTGACCTGACGGGCGTGCTGCGCAATGCGCTGAATGGCAATGATTTGTTCGAGATTGTTCAGGGCGCGAGATCGGTTCCGGTGGTGCTGGGCACGGACACGGAGGAGCTCGCGCAGATCCTCGCCCGCGCCAGCGTGAGCGTGCCGGATGCGGCCGACCCGTCGCGGACGGTGGATATTCCTGCGTCGGCGCTGATGCGGCAGAGCTTCGAGCAGGACTTTAAGACGCTGGTCTCGGGCGATGACGGCAGCTATTATCCGCTGGCGCTGGACATCCCGGCGCGGGATGTCCCTGCCGCAATGACGGCTGTACGGGGGGCCTTGCGCCGTACGGGCGGCTTCGACGCCGCGTTCACCGGTGCTTGGTTCACGAACCGCGAGATGATCCGCGGGATGCTGCTGGTGCTGCTGGTGGCTCTGGCGCTGCTGCTGCTGATCCTCGCATCGCAGTTCGAGTCGCTGTTGCAGCCTTTCATCATCCTGTCGGAGGTGGTGATCGACATCGCCGTCTCGCTGGGGGCGCTGTGGCTGCTGGGGGTGAGTATCAACATCATGTCGCTGATTGGTCTCGTGGTGATCACCGGCATCGTGATCAACGACTCCATCCTCAAGATTGACACCATTAACCGCCTGGTGCGCGGCGGGATGGAGGTGGAAGCGGCCGTCCACGAGGCGGGCCACCGCCGGCTCAAGGCCATCCTGATGACCTCGTTAACCACGATCCTGGCCGTGGCGCCGTTCCTGTCGCGCGGAAATATGGGCGCCGATCTGCAGTACCCGATGGCCCTGGTGATTATTGTCGGGATGACGGAGGGCACGCTCGTGAGCCTCTTCTACGTGCCCACAGTGTATGCCGCCTTCTATCGGAAGCGGCGTATCTGATGGCGGAGCGCAGGCGCATATCGTCCTTCTCGGTCCTGCTGCTGATGGCGGTGGCGGCCGTGGTGGGCATTGCCTGCTTCCCGCGGCTGAAGGTGCAGTACAATCCCACGGCTGCCACGCGGAACATCTCCGTGAGCTACCAGTACCCAGGCGCTTCGGCGCGCATCGTGGAAGCGGAAGTGACGGCGCCGCTGGAAGGCGTGCTTTCGACGATCCGCGCCTGCTCGGGCGTGAGCAGCATCTCGCGCGACGGCAGCGGCTCCATCTCGATGACGGTGGGACGGCGCGCGGACCTGGAGGCCGTGCGCTTCGAGGTAGCCTCGCAGATCCGCAACATCTGTTCGAAACTACCGGCGGGTTGCACGTATCCGTCGATTTCGCTCAATGCCCGCGGCGAGAAGACGCAGACCGCCATCAGCTACAGCATCCGGAGCGCCCTGCCTTCGCAGGAGATTGCGACGTTCGTGGAGCGGGAGCTGCTCTATCCGCTGTCCACGGTGGAAGGGGTGGGCAGCGTGGACTTCTACGGGCAGACGCCTTTCGAGTGGGTGATTACCTTCGACGCGCCGTGCTGCGAGGCCCTGGGCATTACGGCGGAGGATATCCGTTCTGCGTTGTCGGACTACTACGCGGAGGAGATCGTGGGGGTGACGCAGGCGGGCGGTCAGGCCTGGGGGGTCCGGCTGCGGAACGAGATTCCGGGTCAAGCCCGGAATGACGACGACAGGAACCGTATGGACTTTGGATCGATTCCCGTGAAGCGGGTCGGAGAGCGGGTGGTGCATCTGGAGGAGATCGCCTCGTGGCGCTATCAGGAGGCGCTGCCGAATTCGTACTACCGCGTGAACGGGCTGAACGTTCTGACGCTGTCGGTGGTGGTGAGCTCCGATGCCAACCTGCTCGGGGTGGTGCAGGCGGTGAAGGACCGGATGGCGGAACTGCAGGCCGGTTTCCCGGAGGAGATCGGTGTCTCGGTGAGCTACGACTACTCCGAATATATCTCCGACGAGCTGGACAAGATCTATTTCCGCACGGCGCTCTGCCTGCTGATCCTGCTGGTCTTCGTGTTTGTCATGGCGCGTTCGTGGCGCTATATGCTGGTCATCGCCGTTACGCTGGCGGTGAACCTGCTGGTCTCGGTGGCGCTGTATTTCTTCCTGGGGCTGCAGATCCACATCTATACCCTCGCGGGAGTGACGGTGTCGCTGGGTATCATCATCGACAACAGCATCGTGATGATCGACCATTATGCCCGCTGCGGGGACCGGAAAGTGTTCCCTTCGCTGCTCTGCGCCGTGCTGACCACGGTGGCTGCGCTGCTGGTGATCCTGTTGATGCCGGAGCAGGAGAAGGCCAACCTGACGGACTTTACCTGGGTGATCGTGATCAACCTCTGCGTGTCGCTGGCCGTGGCCTACCTGTTCGTGCCGGCGCTGCTGGATTACTTTCCCGTGGCGGTGCGGATGCCCCGTCCGAAGCGTTTGAGGCGCCTGGCGCGCCGCCGCGCCGCCTACGGGCGCTATATCCGCTGGGGCGTACGGCACCGCTGGGTGTACTGGGTGGCGCTGGTCGTGCTGTTCGGCATCCCCACTTGCCTGCTGCCGGCGAAGTTCGGGCAGGAAGGGCGGGAGCCGAAGCACTATGAGGCGGTGTTGAACAAGATCGTGGGCTGGCGGCCCTACGCCGACAACAAAAGCACCATAGATAAGATACTGGGGTCGAGTTTCGGCTTGTTTAATAAGGCGATGGCGCGCTCCGATTTCTACCGCGAGCCCGCCCGGCCGCAACTTTATGTGCGGGCCGGAATGCCAGAAGGCTGCACCGTGCAGCAGTTGGACGAGGTGATGCGCAGCATGGAGAACTACCTGGCGCATTTCGAAGAGGTTGATGTATTCGAAACCCGGATCAGGAGTTATGACAACGGCACGATTACGGTGTGGTTCAAGCCGGAGTTTGAGGGGACCTGGCTGCCCTCGCGCATCAAGGGCGACGTGATCTCAATGGCTACGAATTTCGGCGGGGCCAACTGGAGCGTGTCCGGCATTGATGACAGCTATTTCAATAACAATATCGTTACCGATTCGCGCTCGTACAGCATCTCCCTGACGGGCTATAATGCCGATGAACTGAACGCATACGGCGAGCGGTTGGTCGAGTACCTGTCGGAGAACCGCCGCGTGTCCGGACCCGAGATCTGGGGCGTGGGCTGGAATGACCGGCCCCGCACGGAGTTCAACCTGCGTTATGATTTCGAGGCACTGAGCGGCCGCGGCATCAGTCCGTATGCCTATTATTCTGCGCTGCAGTCTCCGCTCTACGACGCGTCGGTGCTGCGTCTTCCGTACGGTGGGGAATACGTGAATGTGCGGCTGGTGTCGTCGGACAAGGATGTGCTGGACCTCTGGCACGTGAACAATAGCGCCGTGGCGGTGGACACGGATCGGAAGATGAAGCTTTCGGAAGTGGGAAGCATCTCCAAAGACCGAACGGGCTTGCCAATCCAAAAGGAGGATCAGTCGTACCGGATCACGGTGCGTTTCAATTTCATCGGATCCATCCAGCTGGCGGACAAGGTGATGAAGGAGGCGGTGGACTGGATGAACGGGAGCGTGCTGCCTCTGGGCTTCCGGGCCAGCGATGATCGGGGCGGATGGTACTATGACCACAAGGAGAAGTACGCTTGGTTGATCCTGCTGGTGATTGCAATTATCTTCGTGATCTGTGCCGTCCACTTTAATTCCTTGCGGCTTCCGCTTGCGATTATTCTGATGATTCCGCTGTCGTTCGTGGGCCTGTTCCTGGCCTTTGGCGTGAGTGATTTTACCTTCGACAAAGGCGGCTTCGCGGCGTTCGTGATGCTGTCCGGCATCACGGTCAATGCCGGAATCTATCTCATCTCGGAGTGGTTGTCGCGTCGTCGGGCATGTGGTGATTGTCATCCTGAGCGCAGCGAAGGATCTGTCCGCCCTTACCTCCACGCCTTCTCCCGCAAGATCCGGCCCATCTCGCTGACCATCCTTTCCACGGTACTGGGCCTGATTCCATTCCTGTTTGACGGCCCCGGGGAGGTGTTTTGGTTTGCTTTCGCCGTAGGTACCATCGCCGGACTCGTGTTTTCCGTGCTGGCGTTACTGCTATGGCTGCCGGTGGAAGAAAAATAATCATTACATAAGCATTTGACAGAACTTGATGGGATAGGTTTGTAATGTGCTGCAAATCTGCGGCTTGCGTGAGTTTGGATCGAAGAAGTGTGCGGCTGTAATTAATCACACTTTTTACAGTCTTGTAAAATGTTAACTATTAAATCATTACGAAAGTGCTCTGTAATGATTATTTTTATCTGTAGGTTGGAATTGTAATACATTTCTTTTTACTTTGCTTTTGAAACTCCAATAGTAAACTAATATTGAAGCGATATTCTTGTTATTAAAGTAATATGAAAAAAGTATTAATCACATTTTTTGTTTTTATCTGTTTCATTGGTGGTGCGTTTTTTATTCGTTCGCTTGTAAACCCCCAGACATTTTCCGCTATAGCTATCGAATCATTGGCTGACGATGAGAGCGAACCGGATTGGGGCGATCATTGCCGGTGCAAATATGGGTGGTGCAAATCCGGAAACGCATTTAGTTTTAGGAAATGGTGCTTTGGCCCTCAGCCAGGAACTATCAGCGACTGTTCTTTGTACAATGACGGATGCGACGCTTAGTAGAATATTTTAACGTACTTGTTGTCTGTTTTGCTTTATTGCTTACAGGTACATCTTGCTCCCAAGCTAAATCAGAACTCCGTCAAGTTCGCATTATAGCAAAGGCTTTTCATGAAAGACGTCTGGCGTCTTTCGTAGCGCCTTTTCAATATACCAGAGTTGTTAAGAGTTCGGGGAAGTGTATTCATTTTCAGGCCATAAGCGGATTTTCAGAAGTCGATGGACAGAACCATGCGACATTCTATTCGACTGATGTGCTGATTTCGGGATTGCATAATCCTGAAGATGGGAAGGAGATGAGCCCGTGGCGGGTTATTCCTTCTACAAAACGATCATCTCTTAAAAGTTATTTTGTGGGCTATGATAATTATGTCCGGCCACAATTATGGGATCGTTTGTATATACTGGAAAACTATTCTCCACTTCATCCGAGGCGGACAAAAATGTATTCGTACTCCATCCGTGACACTGTGTTACAGCGGGGAGAACAAGGGCATATAATTATTTTTCAATCAAAGAATGAAAAAAAAAGCAGAATAATAGGGAAGGGATATATTATCGTGGATCAGGAATGGAACCCAATTCGGATTACTGTTTCTGATGCGATATTGTTTTTCGGTGGACGACAGGATGATTCGATGCCCACGTTGATTTCGCCGTATCAATTATCGTTTGATTATCAATCATTCGAAGGTTTTTTATACGTCTCCCGAGCCACTTTGTCTGTAAAATGGGTAATCCCAAATGATTCCAATGCTATATGTTGGTGCATTGAAGGCAATCCGGTAGGTAATCCCTTCATGCACAAAATAGAAACAGAGACAGAGTTATTGTTTGGTTCTCCTAATTTCTCCTTTAGTGTGGTTAAAGAATTAAGGAAGTATCCCGTTTTACAGAATTTTACATATTACACAGACACGGTTAATATTGCAAAATGGCGTTCTCGGGTAGGAGCTAGCCTTGATATCTGGATGCAAGATCTTTCGTATAATGATGAAGAACTTGAAAAGCAAACGCGAGAAATCTGTACTCGATATAAACAACAATTCGAAAAGGCCACTGGGCAGAATTATGAGCATCTCTATAAGAAAATGGAACTGGCACAATCAGTTTTATTTTAACGGGTTTTTGTTGCTGCTAATGTGTGTCTTTTGCCTCTCTTCTTGTGATAACCGAGAATGGGATGTTCCGCATTATGGCCGGAAGGAATTAAAGGAGGCTTGTTTCGTCGCAGACACAATCTTCATGGATGGCCGCAGAACATCATTGCTGGGGCAATGGCTAATGACTCCAGAGACACTTTGCTTTTTCGATGAATGCATGGTTGGGGTCAAGGTTTATTCTTTATCTGGTGATTTTATAGATGAATATATACAAGAGGGTAGGGGGCCTGGCGAGATGATCAGTCCATCATGGATTAGCGATTATGATTCTGAGAGCGAGACATTTGTGATACAGGACATCAATGCCCGTCTATACCGATTCACTGCCAACTTTTCTTGCATTTGGGAATCTCGTGCAGCGTGGTTCTTAACAAAATCCAGCCGGATTTCCGACAATCACGCCATGCGCAAATTGTATGATTACCCGGATTCGGAAGCGCATGAAATATATGAGTATAATTTAGATTGTCATAGGATCGTTGCAACGCAGAATAGCGTTATTATGCCCATAGTATCCGATCATATAAAGTTTAATAAATATTATATTACTTCTCATAGCCGAAAGTATTTCCGTACTGCGCACACCTTCATGAGGTACGGGACAGATTCCTTGGACAAGGCTCCTGTTTTGTTCGGGAATTATCCGCCTATTTACAAAAAGGGAACGCTATCCATGTTTTCTGATTATGACTTCTTTCAAGATAAGGACACTTTATTCGTTTCATTTGCGGCTTCGCCCAAAATATACAAAATGCTTTTGGATGGAACGATTCTTTCTAGCTTCGGGTACTCGGAAAAGGATATCACATCCAGATATCCTGGCATAAGAACATTTCAGGCATATGAAGAAAAATACCAGGTGCAACGCGAAAAATTCGGTTATTATTCTCGTCTGTCATGTTATAATGGGTATGTTTTCAGGACATGTAAATTAGATGGCAACTCTCTATGGAAATTACAGGTATATGAAAGAGAGAATGGTAATCTGGTATATGATTTAATAATACCAAATAACATTGAGATACTGGGATATGCTGACGGTTTTTACTATGCTGTTGCTGGAGAAGATTTGGAGAAAGAACGTTTCATAATAATTCGATTTAAGTTAACATGAACCTCCTTGTCCTTTTATTGTCTGTCTTCTTTTCTTCTGGACCGGAACTATCCTTTCTCAATAACAGGATAGTCAATGCTGGACAGTATAGAGAAGGAGAACTGATTGAGATAAACTCCAGAATAAAGAATACTGGCGACGAAGGATTGTTGATCATTTCTACGGTCGCTACATGTAATTGTACGTCTGTAAACTACCCGAAAAAAACGATTGCTCCTGGAGAAGAAGAAGAAATCAAGATAAGAATTGATACAAATGGAAAATCGGGGCCTGGGACAGTGGTCGTAAAGTTACTTACTAATACCATCGATAAGTATTCCCTCATTAGAGTTGATTATGTGATCACCAAGTAAAACGCCGTAGGTACCATCGCCGGACTCGTGTTTTCCGTGCTGGCGTTACTGCTATGGCTGCCGGTGGGAAAGTAAACAATGTAGCCACAGTACACAAGTATTATAATCGTCTATACAAATAGACGAAATTGGTCCTTGAAAATGTACTAAAAGTGTACTAAATTTTTAAGAAAAGTGCTTATAATCAGTAAAATAAGAGGCTTCCCATTTAACTTTCGTTAAAGAAAAACCTCTAAAAGTGGAGCATACGAGGATCGAACTCGTGACCTTTAGATTGCGAACCTAACGCTCTACCAACTGAGCTAATACCCCATCTCAATTTGCGGGTGCAAATGTAAGAAGATTTTTTAAATTGACAAAATGCTCAGGACATTGATGAGCTCCTTGTCGATAGGCTTGTCCATCTTGATGGCGCGGGAGAAGGGGACATAGACGATCTGGTCGTTCTTGATGCCCACCATGATGTTGCGCTGGCCCTCTTTGAGCGCCTCGATGGAGGCGACGCCCAGGCGGCTCGCCAGGATGCGGTCGTAGGCGGTCGGGGAGCCGCCGCGCTGCAGGTGGCCCAGGATGGAGACCTTCACGTTGTACTCGGGATACTCCTGGCGCACGCGCTCGGCGTAGTGCATGGCGCCGCCGTCCTTCTCGGACACGAGCACGATGCTGCTGTTCTTACTTTTGCGGATGCCGCGGCCGATGAAGTCGGCCAGCTGGTCGATGTCGGTCCGGTCCTCCGGGATGATGGCGGCCTCCGCACCGGAGGCGATGGCGCTGTTCTGCGTCAGGAAGCCGGCGTCGCGCCCCATTACCTCGACGAAGAAGATTCGGTCGTGGCTGTTGGCCGTGTCGCGGATCTTGTCCACGCACTCCATGATGGTGTTGAGGGCGGTGTCGTAGCCGATGGTGGAGTCGGTGCCGTACAGGTCGTTGTCGATGGTGCCCGGCAGGCCGATGACGGGGATGTCATACTCGCTCGCGAGGATCTGCGCCCCGGCGAGGGAGCCGTTGCCACCGATGACCACCAGGGCGTCGAGGCCGAATTTCTTGACATTCTCGTAAGCCTTGGCGCGGCCTTCCGGCTTGCGGAATTCCTCGCTGCGCGCGGTCTTGAGGATGGTGCCGCCGCGCTGGATGGTGTTGCTGACGCTGGAGCTCGTGAACTCCTTGATGTCGCCCATGATGAGGCC
>JAFXNQ010000007.1 GCA_017529425.1 Bacteroidales bacterium
CCTTATCTGAAAGAAGACCTCCGCAAAGGGATCCTGACTCTGGACGAGGCCCGTGAAATCCTGGCCCATTTCTGGATCAAAGGCACAGAATGGATAGGATATCATATCAACAGCGGCGACGCGCAGTTCTATCAGAATATAATCCTCGGCGGCATCGACAAGGACGGCCGCGAAGTTACCAACGAAGTGACATATCTTGTGCTCGATATCGTGGAGGAGCTGCATATCAGCGACTGGCCGGTGGCGGTGCGCCTCGGTGACAGGACTCCGGAGAAACTGTTCCGCCGTGTCGCGGAGGTTCAGCGTTTTGGCGGCGGCATAGTATCGGTTTACAGCGAGAATGTGGTGATAGATGCGCTGGTTAAGTTTGGCTATCCGCTGGACGAGGCGCGCGAATTCACCAACGACGGATGCTGGGAAGCCATTATCCCCGGCAAGACCTTCTTTACCTATCATCCTTCCGATATGGTTGAGGTTCTGGGCCGCACGCTGCATCTTTATGATGATCAGGATCCTGAAGTCGATTACCCCGATTTCGAATCGCTGTATTCTGCGTTCGTGGCCAATCTTCATAAGGATATTGACGGCCTCCAGGAGTGGTTTGACCGCGATTTGAGCGCCCCTGACTGGCTCCCCAACACTATGGCGTCCATTTTTGCGGAAGGGTGTCTTGAGAAGGGACGCAACTATTGGAACCGCGGCCCTAAATACACTATGCAAGGCATCCACTACGGTGGTGTGTCCGACACTGCCAACAGCCTGCTGGTGCTCAAGAAGTTGGTTTACGAAGACAAGTTTCTCACCCTGGACGAGTTCCTGGAGATTCTCCGCAACAACTGGGAAGGTTCCGAGGGACTGCGACGCACCATCCAGAACCGCTTCACTTTCTACGGCAACGACGATTCCGGAGCCGACGCTATGATGTGCCGCGTCTTTGACGATTACACCGCTATTGTGGCCGAGGTCAAGGAGCGCGAGGGTGTCAAACGTCCGTGTGGTATTTCTACTTTTGGCCGCGAGGTGGACTGGAGGTTGATGCGCCGGGCAACCCCGGAAGGGAGCCGCATAGGCGACATCCTGGCCACCAACTGCTCGCCGACTCCAGGCACCGACCGCAAGGGCCCCACATCTGCCCTGAACTCATTTTGCAAGCTGGATTTCTCAAAATGTCCCAGCGGCGCTACCCTGGAGCTCAAGGTGTTGCCCTCTTCTGTCAAGGGCGAGAACGGAATAAAGGCGCTGGTTGGCCTGATGAAGACCTTCCGGGAGAAGCAGGGCTTCTATATGCATATCGACGTGGTGGATACCGCGACCCTGATAGATGCGCAGCGCCATCCTGAGAAATATCCCAACTTGCCGGTACGTGTCTCCGGCTGGTCTGCCCGCTTTACCACCCTCTGCAAAGAGTGGCAGGATATGATTATCCAGCGCACCCAGCAGATTTGTTAGAGTGCGACGGTCTGGCGTAACCGATTAGCAAACGAAGCGGTTTCTTCTATGTTGGGCTCCCGGAAGCGTAATTCCGGCAGGCCGAGTTTTTCCCGCTTGGCATTTCCCAGAAGGTGATAGGGGATGACCTCCCATTCGAACTTAGGATATGCCCTGAGCAGCGATGCAGTGGCTTGTGCTACGCCTTCCCGGTCGTGGAAGTCCGGCACATACAGCACCCGGAAGCGGATGTCGGCTCCGCTTGACGCGACTGCATCCAGGTTTGCGAGCATCCTCTCCAAATCGCCGCCGGTGAGTTCGCGGTACAGTGTGGCGTCCATCATCTTGATGTCCCAGAGCCATAGATCCACAAGTGGAACTGCTGCCAGAAAGTCCTCTAAACGTCCTTCTCCAGATGTCTCGATTGCGGTGTGCAGACCAGCCAGTTTCGCGGCCTCCAACAGTCCTTTGGAGAAGGCTGGTTGGGCCATCGGTTCTCCGCTGGAGAGGGTCATTCCGCCCCCGGAGTGGCGATAATAGGCTTCGTCCTGTGTAACTTCCTTGATGACATCCTCCACTGAAACCCCTTTTCCGGCAAGTTCCAGGCATCCAGTGGGGCAGACCTCAGCGCAGGCCAGGCAGTTGGTCTCTGTGCATACTGAAAGCCGCGTTTCGCAGCGGGCCAGCGTCCCTTTGGCATCGGCGGCTGGGCATACGTCGTCGCAGGCTCCGCAGCCTATGCACAAGGTGGTATTGAGCATAATATCTGGCCGGAATGACTGCGATTCCGGGTTGTGGCACCAGGGGCAGTGCAGCGTACACCCTTTCAGGAATACGGTGGTTCTGATACCGGGGCCGTCTCCAGTGCAGAAATGCTGTATGTCAAAGACTGTCCCGGTCATACTATAGCGGATCCACGTCGATTATTATCTCTGAGGAGGGTGACGCGGTGAGCGCTGAGTTCACTGCTTTTGCGATGGCTGCCTTCTGAATACGGGCGCCGGCGTTCCTTGGAAGCTTTATCCAGATGTTGCGGATATATTTGCCGGCGATGCGGTCCACTGCGGGGGCTATGGCCGGGGTGAAATCGGTCACCTTGCAGGCGGTAAGTTCCCGGGCAACCAGGCGGCAGGCGAGGTGGAGTCCCTCGGCAGATGAGTTTTTCACTGTAAGCTGTACCATGCGTATGAAAGGGGGGAAGCCAAACAGCTTGCGCTGTTCCAGCATCTGTCCCCGGAAAGCGTCCCTGTCTCCACTTTGCAGGGCCTGGAGCACAGGATGCTCTGCCTGCATAGTCTGGATTGCCATAATACCGGTCCCTTCCCGCCTGGAGACCCGTCCGCGGAGTTGCTCCAGCAGATAAAGCGCCTTCTCGTCGGCCCGGAAATCCTGAAGTGAGAGTATAGAGTCGGCACCTACCACAGCCACCAAGGCGAGGTTTTCAAAGTCAAAGCCCTTGGTAATCATCTGGGTTCCCACCAGGATATCGGTGGCGCCGCTCTCAAAGTCGCCCAGAATCTTCTTCTCCGCCGTGCGGGTTGCGGCTGTCTCTGCATCAAAACGGGCAATTGAGGCATCGGGGAAAAGCTCCTGCAGCTCCTCTGCCAGCCGTTCTGTGCCGCTGCCCCGCATCACGAAGGTGCCGCCGCACCTCTTGCAGGCCGAATCAAAGGGGGCGTGCCAGCCGCAATAGTGGCAGGAGAGTGAATTGTTGTATTTGTGGTATGTGAGGCTCACGTTGCAGTGTGGACAGCGGAGAGTGTCGCCGCAGCAGTCGCACTGGACAAATGAACTGTATGAGCGCCTGGAACGGAACACCATGACCTGCCGCCTCTCTTTGAGGCAGGCGGCCATCATGTTTACAAGCTGCATTGAAAATGAGCCTCGGGCGTTGTGCATACGGTACACCTTGCCCATATCTATCACCGTCACGGGGGCCTCCTGCGCGCCGTGGAACTTCTTTCTAAGGGTCACCACTGCGTATTTCCCGGTCGCAACGTTGTAAAGTGACTCCAGCGAGGGGGTGGAGCTCCCGAGCAGGGTGTTGAGAGAGAGTTTTGCAGCCATCATCAGTGCCACGTCGCGGCCGTTGTAGCGCGGCGCGGGGTCGTCCTGTTTGTAAGATGCGTCGTGCTCTTCATCCACAATGACGAATCCGAGATTCACAATCGGCAGGAACAGCGCACTGCGGGTGCCGAGGATCAGATAGTTGCCCTCTCCGCTGACCAGCTTGTCAAAGATTTTCTTTCGTACCGGCGCGGTCTGTTTGGAGTGGTAGACCAGGAGTTTGTCGCCTACAGCCTTACTCAGCCGCTGCTCAAGCTGCCGTGACATCGCTATTTCCGGCACCAGGTAAAGTACGCTTTTGCCTGAGGCGAGATGCTTCTTTATCAGTTGAATATAGATTTCTGTCTTGCCGGAAGATGTGATGCCGTCCAAAAGAACTGTCCTTCTGCCCTCTTTGAAATGGGTCTCAATCTGCTCCATGGCCCGTTGCTGGTCTGGCGACAGGGTCGTCTCTAAAGTGGTTGCAGGTGCCGTCTGCGGGCGGTTTATCTCCCGCTTCTTCTCAGTCTGATGAAAGAAGGCGGCAGGGTAGGCACTCTTGAATACTTCACCAACCGTGCAGAGGTAGTAATCTGCAACTGCCTGCCAGAGGTCAAGTTGAACAGACGGCAGGGGGCGGACGCCGGCGACTTTCTCTATCGGAAGGATTTTTTCTGCGGGCAGCCCGCCGGGCAGAGGGCAGTCGGAGCGGTTGACTACCGCCAGGTAGCGCTTATGAACCATCGTCACCACTACCCATGAGCCACGTTCAATCTGCTCTGTAATCCCCTCCGGCACATAGTAATATGTGATTCCGCCGTTGAATTTCAACGGTACAATCACCTCCAGATAGTGCCTCTTGCCCAGATTCATCCTATCAATATAAGAAAGTTTGAACTAAAATACAAAAATACTGCGCATCAATGAAAAATTACTAACTTTGCGTGCTTAATTGTACGCATTTCACAGATGGAAAGGGTTAAATGTTTGATCGTGGGCAGTGGCCCGGCCGGTTATACCGCAGCAATATATGCATCACGCGCAGGTCTTAAGCCTGTTCTCTACGAGGGTATGCAGCCAGGTGGCCAGCTTACCACTACGACTATGATAGAGAACTTCCCCGGTTACCCCGAGGGGGTTGACGCAAATGTTATGATGGACTCTTTCCGCCGTCAGGCAGAGCATTTCGGGGCCGATATCCGCTTTGGCGCCGTAACCAAGGCCGACCTTGGCAAAAAGCCTTTCGTGTTGACCATAGATGAGACTAAGGAGATTGAGGCCGACAGCGTGATTATCGCCACGGGCGCCTCTGCAAAATATCTGGGTCTGGACAGTGAGCGTGCATTCCGCGGAATGGGCGTTTCTGCCTGCGCCACCTGCGACGGTTTCTTCTATCGCGGGAAGGTCGTGGCCGTGGTTGGTGGTGGAGACACTGCTTGTGAAGAGGCAACCTACCTGGCGGGCCTCTGCCGCAAGGTTTATATGATTGTCCGCCGCAACGTGTTGCGCGCAACCGAGGCCATGCAGAAAAAGGTAAGTGAGACGGAAAACATAGAGATACTCTGGGAGTGTCAGACTCAGGAGGTTCTGGGTGATGCAAGCGGTGTGACCGGCGTCCGCCTGGTCCGCAAGAGCGGCGAGGTATTTGATGTGGATATCGACGGATTCTTCCTGGCTATAGGACACCACCCCAACAGTGATGTGTTTGCAGAGTGGATTGAAACAGACGATGCCGGATATATCAAAGTGAAGGAGAACACCTCTGCCACCAGCTTGCCGGGTGTATTTGCAGCGGGTGACGTATGCGACCCCCGTTACCGTCAGGCGATAGTGGCTGCAGGCAGCGGATGCAAGGCGGCCATGGATGCAGAAAAATACTTAAAGGAGAGTCTCTGATAAGTTATATGGGCAAAAAATATTATATACTGATTCTTGTATCCGCAATCGCGGTGGCCTCTTCGTGCTCTTCCCAGTTCGAAAAGCTTCTTAACAGTTACAACTACGGGGACAAGTACCGTGCAGCGCTCGCGTTTTATGAGGAGGGCAAATACAGCAAGGCTGCGCAGTTGTTTGAGAATATCGCAATGAATGTGCAGGGCGCTCCCCAGGAGGATACTGTACGCTATTACTGGGGTATGAGCAACTACAAGATGAAGGACTACGTGACTGCCCAGAGCAATTTTACTGAGTTCCTGCAGTCGTTCCCGTCCAGTCCCTTTGCAAAGGATGCAGAGTTCAACATGATAGACTGTATGTATCAGCAGACATACCGCTGGGAGCTTGACCAGCGTCCTACGGAGATAGCGTTGTCATATATATACAAGTATATTATCGAGAACGCCGGTACTGAGAATGCAAAGCGCTGCAGCATAATGAGTGCTGACCTTGAGGAGAGGCTCGACAAAAAGGCTTTTGAGGGGGCTCGCCTCTATTATCATATGGAAGATTACAAGGCTGCGCACCGTGCCCTGAAGAATGTGATTAAGGACGATGCGGACAACCAGTATCGTGAGGAAATCCTTTACTTCACGGCCATGGCGTCTTACAAATATGCCCTTAACAGTGTTGAAGATAAGCAGCGCGAGCGCTATATGACCTTTATTGACGACTATTTCAACTTTGTGAGCGAATATCCGCAGAGCAAGCACAAGGCAGAGCTGGACGGTATCTATAAAAAGGTCAGTAAGACAGTCAAGAAAGAAAATTAAAAATAACATAACATGGAAATTTCTAAGAACGTAGCAAACAACACGGTAACAAGAGATTTGTCGGAACTGGCAGCGCCCACCGGCAACATCTACGAGTCGGTAATGATTATCGCAAAGCGCGCCAACCAGATTGGTGCCGATATCAAGCAGGAGCTCAGCCAGCGTCTCGAGGAGTTCTCTAACTACACCGACACCCTGGAGGAGATCAATGAGAATCACGAGCAGATAGAGATTTCTCAGTATTACGAGAAGCTCCCCAAGCCAACGCTGGTGGCTACCGAGGAGTTCCGCGAAGGTAAAATCTTATACAGAGAGGCAGAGTAAGCCTGCGGGCGTGCCATGCTTAAGCGGCTCACCATCAGCAACTATGCCCTTATAGATGTTCTGGATATCGAGTTTCCGGAACATCTTGTCATTATTACGGGCGACAGCGGAGCCGGCAAGTCTATCTTGCTTGGGGCGCTCAGTCTGTTGCTCGGGGGACGTTACGATGCAGCCGTTTTGAAGGATAATTCCCGCAACTGTGTGGTCGAGGCCCAGTTTGACGACTCGATTGTCCGCAGGGTGGTGACCCCCGCCGGCCGTTCAAGGGTTTTTATTGACGATGAACCGGCCACTCTGGAGCAGATCCGTAATCTTGCCGCAGTCAAGATAGATATCCATTCACAGAACAGCCAGCTGTTGCTGGGCAGCGAAGAATTCTGCATGTCGGTAGTAGATGCCTATGCCGGAAACTCCACCTTGCTGGAGGAGTACCGGAGCGCATATGCCGCTCATGCCGAGCTTAATTCCAAACTGGAGAGACTCATTCAGGAGCGCTCTGCCCGGGAGCAGGAGCGGGAGTATATCCAGTTCCGTTACGATCAGCTTCAGCAGGCAAATCTGCAACCGGGTGAGTTGGCTGGGATAGAGGAGACACAGAGGACTATGGCCAATGCAGGGCAGATAAAGGAGACTCTGGCCCAGGCATCTTCTGTTATCTCTGCCGGGGACGATCCCGTGGAACAGCGGCTCAAAGAGCTTTGCCGCTCGCTGGATAAGATAGCGGTTTGCTATCCGGCGGCAGGTGAACTGAAGCAGCGCATGGAGAGCTGCCGTATAGAGCTTAAGGATATCTCCGATACCCTGGAGGATGCGCAGGAGAAGATAGATGCTTCTCCCGAGGCCCTTCAACAGGTGGAGTCGCGAATTGCGCAGCTCTACGATTTGATGCACCGTAACGGTGTTACAAGTGAAGAAGACCTGATAGCTGTCAGGGATGCATATCGTAAAGATCTGGAGGGGACCGATTCCCTCTCTCAGCAGCAGTCTCGCCTTGAAGAGGATTTACGGCAGGCGGATAAGCGCTGTACGGATCTTTGCGAGCGCCTTTCTGTCTCAAGGAGAAAAGTGCTGGAGCCGTTATCAGACCAATTGCAGGCTTCCATCCGTGAGCTTGATATGCCCAAGGCTGTGTTCCGCATTGAGTGCAGGCAACTGCCTCAGCGGGGTCGCTCCGGGGCGGAGAGTGTCTGCTTTATGTTTGACTCTTCCGGGAGCGGACGCGCATCAGAGGCGTTTAAGACGGCATCGGGTGGTGAGATGTCGCGCATAATGCTTTGCATCAAAGCGCTGATGGCGCAGCATATGGAGCTCCCCACCATCATATTTGACGAGATTGATACCGGAATGTCGGGCAGCCTTGCAGACAAGGTGGGGCGTAAGATTGTGGAGATAGGGGACAGCATGCAGGTGATAGCAATCACCCATCTTCCGCAGGTGGCTGCAAAGGGGGGTGCCCACTATCTGGTTTATAAAGATTATTTGCCGTCAGGCGCAGCGAGCCATATCCGCCTCATAGAGGGGCAGGAGAGGGTGAACGAGATCGCTCGTATGATAAGCGGCAGCAACATAAGTCCGGAGGCTGTGGCGGCTGCCCGGGTGTTACTTGAAGAAGCGAACTAACAAAATCAAAAACACAATATTATGAGACTTATCATCGAAGATTCCTATGGCAAGATGTCGCAATGGGCAGCATCGTACATTGCTAATGCCATCAACAAGTTTGGCCCCACCAAAGAGCGCCCGTTTGTACTGGGCCTGCCTACCGGCTCCACTCCCCTTGGAACTTACAAGGAACTCATCCACCTCTGCTCTGTTGGCAAGGTGTCCTTCCAGAACGTCGTCACTTTCAATATGGACGAATATGTAGGTCTCCCCAAGGATCACGACGAGAGCTACTATACCTTTATGTGGAGCAATTTCTTCAGTCACATTGACATCCCTGAGGAGAATGTCAATATCCTGGACGGCAACGCACCCGACCTCGTGGAAGAGTGCAACAAATACGAGGCAAAGATCAAGTCTTACGGAGGTATCAACCTGTTTATGGGCGGTATCGGCCCAGACGGTCATATCGCTTTCAACGAGCCCGGTTCTTCCCTGAACTCCCGCACACGTGTCAAGGACCTCACCACCGACACCATAATCGCCAACTCCCGCTTCTTTGGCTATGATACAACCAAGGTGCCTCACAAGGCTCTTACAGTGGGTGTCGGCACCGTTATGGATGCAGAAGAGGTCTTGATTCTGGTTAACGGCCACAACAAGGCACGTGCCTTGCGCCACGCAGTTGAAGAGTCCATCAACCACATGTGGACTATCTCCGTCCTCCAGCTTCACCCTCACGGAATCATCGTCTGCGACGATGCAGCAACCGTAGAGTTGCGCGTGGGTACCGTTAACTACTACAAAGACATCGAGCGCGAAAACCTCGACCCCGCCCATATCAGTTAACGATGGACCCTTTGCAGCAGTTGCGCGTCTGGATGTCCTCCAGAGGCCTCAAAGTGACAATCATTCCCTCGAATGATTGTCACTTTGACGAATATGTCCCGGCACGCTCGCAGATACGCGCCTGGTTATCCGGCTTTGACGGGAGTGCCGGCATCCTGGTGGTTACAGCTTCTGCTGCGGCGCTGTGGACAGACTCCCGCTATTTTCTCCAGGCAGAGCGCCAGATAGCCGGCCGTGGGATAGATCTGATGAAGCTCAAAATGCCCGGCACCCCCTCCATCCCGGATTGGATCAAGGCGCAGTGCGCCGCCAGTGGCACCTCCCCGGAAGAGTTTATCGTGGGGGTTGACGGCGACCTTTTCAGCTACTCAGATTTCGAAGATTTTAAAGGTCAGCTGGCGCCGGTTCCGATGGTGACCTTTTCCGACCCGTTCGACTCCCTGTGGAGTGGCCGTCCCGCTATGCCCGATGCTCCGATAGTGCTTCACCGTGAGGAGTACGCCGGCCGGAGTGCTTCAGAGAAATATCACGATGTGATATCTTCTCTTGGCGTGCAGGGGTGTTTCGCACTGTTTGTAAGTGCCTGTGATGAGATAATGTGGCTGATGAACCTGCGCGGGGGAGACATAGAGTACAATGCTGTCACCCTCTCTTACGCACTTTTGACGGAGAAAGGCGAGACCCTTTTCTGCCGTAGGGAGAGCCTTACCCCGGAAGCCGTCGCCTATCTGGCATCCCAGGGGATAGAGGTGCTGGGTTATGATGAGATTGATGCTGCACTGGATGCGGTTTCGCCCCAGGCGGTGCGCATTGTGAGCAACAACTGCTGCTCTGTCAACAAATATAATATCCTGTCAAAGGCTGGCCGCATGGCTCCGGATCCCACTGTAGGCGGCACTGTCGCAATGCTACGCTCATGCAAGAATACTATCCAGAGCGAGGGGTTTCGCCGTGCTTTTCTGCAGGACGGAGTATGCTGGGTTAAACTGCTCAAATTCATCTATGACAACTATGCGGATGGTGCGCTAAGCGAATATTCTATTACGCAGAAGCTGTTGGAGATCAAGCGCGGCAGCGAAAACTACTGCGGTGAGAGCTTTGAACCCATCGTGGCCTTCAACGCCAATGCTGCAAGCGCCCACTACAGCTTTGCCTCAGAAGAGGAGAGCGCCCGCATTGAGGGCGGAGGTTTCCTGCTGATGGATCTTGGAAGCCATTACCCCTATGGTACCACCGACACCACCCGGACCATATTCCTGGGTAAAGATGACCCTACCGAAGAGCAGAAACGTGACTATACCCTGGTGCTGAAAGGTATGATAGATCTTGCGGAGGCAATATTTCCCGCCGGAACCCGTGGCTGCCAGTTGGATATCCTTGCCCGTGGTCCTATGTATGCCACCGGCAAGATGTATTTTCACGGGACTTCGCACGGGATAGGGCAGTGGCTCTGCGTGCATGAATCACCTCAGATCCGTATGGAATACAGCCCTGTTACCCTGCAGCCGGGGATGATTCTCTCCGATGAACCAGCGGTGTATGTGGATGGCAGTTACGGTATCCGTACAGAGAATGTGATTCAGGTAGTCCCCTTTGCAGAGACCGGATATAACTCATTCTATAAGTTTGATACGCTCACTCTGGTGCCAATCGATACCCGCGCGGTGGATTATGACCTGCTTTCGCCGCATCAGGTGCAGTGGCTGGAATCTTATAACAAAAAGGTATACGAAAGTCTGAAAGATCTGTTGAGCCCGCAGGAGCGGCAGTGGCTGCTTACCTGGTCAGCGTAATCCCGCCATTCTCGTAGATAATGTTGCGGGCCCCCTCGTTGAACATTCCTCCGCCGGGAGTACGGCGGTCAAAACGGAAGTTAAGCTGGAGGCCGCTGTAGGGATACGTGGATAAGCCGTTGATCATAAAGGAGCCGTACTTGACAAGGGCGTTGACGCCGTACTTTGCGATATCATATCCCTGGAATGCGTAGGGCGACGGTTCAGAATTGTAGAGGGCCCTGTAACGACGGACATAGTTACGTACGTCCTCGTCTTTATAATCCACAAAGTAGCCCAGGCTGCAATGGGCGTTCATGCTCTGAAACGATTCCTGCTCTATTGATTCAAAGCGGCGCACCTTGCCACTCACGTAGCCGGTGATGTTGTGTCTGCCTCCGAGCGCCAGCAGGCCGGTGTTGCGAACGGCGTCAGAAGCAAGCGACTCCCTCTCTGAGGTAATGATGATATGGTTGTGTTTGCTGTTGTCAAGCAGGCTGTTCACATTTGCGCTGCCGCTGCGTCCGATGCCGCTTCTGGCAATCGAATAGGGTATATGGAGGTATTCCAAGCTGGATATGATGTCTTTATGGAACTGTCCCAGTTCCTCTGAGTTCTCGCACAGCACTATTACGTTGTCGCTGTATGCATCATATCTGATTGATTCAACAAGCCGCATGGCCTGGGTGGCTGCAGAGAGCGGAACGTCCACCAGATACGGATGACGATATGTTGCCCGCTCGATTTTCTGGTCCATGGGGGAGAAGAGCGGTATGCGGTGCTTGTCGCAATAATCTGCCGCAACATCCACGATGTCCGTAGAGAAGTGTCCGATGATGAAGTCGAAGGAGTCCAGCCGGGAGGCGGTTGCCAAATCGTCGAAACTCTCAAAATCGGCCATGTCGATAACCTTGAGGTTAACATTTATCCCAGCCTCCTTTATCTCGTTGAGAGCCATCAGGACGCCGGCATAAAAGTCCAGGAAGTTGCCGGAAGGGGTGCTGCTGCTGGCTGCTATGGGAAGTATCAGGGCCACGTGGGCTGTGCCTGAGAAAGGCACCAGGAACTGGGATTCGGTTGCCTCTTCCGGTTGCTCGTCCTGAACGGCAGCTATTATGGAGACATTGTCTGCCACGGCATTCCCTTCTCCATCCAGGTCATCCTCTGCAGTCTCAATGATGCTGTTGTCAGAATCTGCCACGTAGTTCCCGCCAACAGGAATCTTGAGGTACTGGCCAACGACAAGAGTCTTGGACTCAAGGTTGTTGATGGCTATGATATCATCTTGAGAGACCTTGTATTTGAGCGAGAGCATCAGCAGAGAATCATACCACTTTACGCGATGACGGATAAACTGCCCGTCATCCGATGCTGCCTGGTCTGCATCCTCCGTGTTTTGTCCTGTGCTTTGCCCTGCGCTCTTTGCTGCCGGTTCCTCAGCCAGCTTCCCTGCATTTTCAGCTGCCGTTTGTCTCTCTTCGTTTCCAGTTTTTGGAGCCGTTGCGCTGCTGCCGGTATCCTTGTAAGGGATGAACAGTATGGTGCCTGCCTTGAGCCCGTTGGCGACCCTTGAGAGGTTTAGGTTGGTAACTTCCTCGATTTCCGCGCCGTAAGCCTTGCATATGGAATACAAGGTCTGTTTCTCCAGTACCAGATGTTCGTAATATGTCTTGTCGTCGATAGTTATCAGATCGGTGGATATCTCTACCGGGGTGGGGACATAATCCTGGGCATTGACTGCGGGGCGCGCAGCCAGCAGCACGAACAGGAGAAAAACGGTAACGCGGAAGCTTTTCATTGATTGAAGTTAAAACTCAAGACGCGCGAGCATATTCTTGACGTTGCATTCTATACGCTCGTAAATGTTGTCATAAGGCTCCTTAACAAACTTCTTGCCGGTAATGTGCTCGTAGAGCTCCACATAACGGTCGCTTATGGCTGCTACCCTTTCTGCATCCATCACGGGGACTTTCTGCCCCTCTTTCCCGCTGAATCCGTTTTCCATGAGCCATTCGCGCACGAACTCCTTGGAAAGCTGACGCTGGGGAAGACCCTTCTCGAACAACTCCTGATATGTATCAGCGTAGAAGTAACGCGACGAGTCGGGAGTGTGGATCTCATCTATCAGGTAAAGCTCGCCATTGAGGCGCCCGAATTCGTATTTGGTATCTACCAGCATCAGGTTGTGCTGTGCGGCAATCTCTTCGCCGCGGGCAAACAGGGCAAGGGTTATCTTCTCCAGTTTTTCATACTCGTCGCGGCCGATGATGCCCCTGGCGATAATCTCTTCCTTGCTGATGTCTTCGTCGTGAGCGCCGATCTCTGCCTTCGTGGTGGGGGTGATGATAGGGGTTGCAAACCGCTCGTGCTCGCGCATGCCGTCCGGGATTTTCACGCCGCATATCTCCCGTACGCCGGATTTATATGCGCGCCATGCACTGCCGGTGAGGCAGCGGCGGACTATCATCTCCACCGGAAGGCCCTCGCATTTGTACCCGACGGTAACCATGGGATCGGGAGAAGCAATCTTCCAGTTGGGGACAATGTCCTCTGTCAGGTCCAGGAAATATGATGCTATCTGATTGAGTACCTGTCCTTTGTAAGGTATGCCCTCGGGCAGTATCACGTCGAATGCAGATATGCGGTCGGTTGCGACCATCACCATGTATTTGTCGGCGACGGTATAGACATCGCGCACCTTGCCGGTATATTTTGCGCTCTGCCGGTTAAAGTCGAACTCGGTGTGTGTAACAGCAGTCATTATATTCCGCCAGTTAAGTTATTCGGAAATGCTGCGATTCTTGATGTACTCCTCGTTGAGACCTTTGAGGACGTCAGCGGTGATGTCCAGGCCAGGATTTTCGTTGAGCACGGTGTTGGTTGCTGCGGAGGTGGTCAGGATCAAGGCAAACTGGTGATCCTCGTTATATCTCTCGATGAAATCTTTCACAGCGTAGTAGACCTTGTTGTTGAGCACGGCCTGCTCTTCCTGAATCTCCTGATCTTTCTTTGCAGCATCGTTCTGCAGGTTCTGCTGGCGCTGGGCAAGTTTGTTGCTCTGCTCCTCGGCGGCGCTGCGGGTCAGAAGCCCCTTCTGATATTGGTTCTCAAATGCCTTTGCGTCACTCTCAAGCCTGCGGCCCCTCTTTGCGAGGTCATCCTGGATGCCCTGAACCTTGGTCTGGAAAGCGGTCATAAGGTCGTTGTACATATCGTAGTTGACAATCAGAGAATCGAGTTGCAGATAAACGATGTCACCGGCAGTTGCGGTAATGGCTTCTGTGTCGGTGAGATCTGCGGGTTCGCCGGTTTTCTTCTTGTCGAACTTGGGATTAACCACAGACAGGATAACTGCAGCAAGAGCCAGTACGAGGGCTATGATGCTTAGAATAAGGGGTGTCTTTTTCATTTTATGTTTCTGATTTTTAATGATTATTGCAATTTATTGTAGTGCAGCAAGATATGCTGCGATGGTCTTTTCCAGGCCAAGGTAGAGCGCGTCACATATCAGCGCATGGCCAATCGAAACCTCGTCCAGACGTGGCATCATGTGTTTGAAATATGCCAGGTTGTCCAGGTTGAGGTCGTGGCCGGCGTTTACTCCCAATCCGCATTTGACAGCCTCCTGGCAGGCATCGTAGTATGGAGAGATCGCCTTCTCCCGCCCCGATACATAGCCGTGGGCATAATCGTAAGTATAAAGCTCAATGCGGTCGCTGCCAGCTTCGGCTGCCCCTTGCACCATCCTCACGTCCGGGTTAACAAAAATGGAAGAACGTATGCCCTCAGAGCGCAGCCTGTTGCAGATATCCTTAAGGAAAGCTCTGTGTGTGACGGTATCCCACCCCTGGTTGGAGGTCAGGGCGTCGCGGCTGTCGGGCACCAGGGTTACCTGGGCCGGGTGGACACTGCATACCAGATCCATGAACTTGTCAATGGGGTTGCCCTCTATGTTCAGCTCCACGTCGATTCTGGGTTTGATCTGAAGCACATCGCTGTAACGGATGTGGCGCTCGTCCGGCCTGGGGTGTACGGTGATGCCCTGCCCGCCAAAACGTACGCAGTCCACAGCTGCCTTGAGTACGTCGGGAGTATGTCCCCCGCGCGAATTGCGCAGGGTTGCTATTTTGTTGATATTAACGCTAAGCTTTGTCATGATGGTAATAGGATACAAAAATAAATATTTTTGGTGAATACCTGTATAAAATGCTAATTTTGGGGTTCAAAATATAACGCGGATGACGATAGCAATCTACGGGAGAAATCTGGATAAAGATGACGCAAGAGTCTGGCTTTTGCTGGGCAGGCTGTCGGCCGGCGGGGCCAAGACCTACTTTTGCAACGGCGACCTGCAACCCGGCACCGATATGGTGCTGGCCCTTGGCGGCGACGGTACCTTCCTGCGTGCCATCAATATGCTCCGTGGCCGCAGCATCCCCATTGCCGGTATCAACTTTGGCAGGCTTGGATTCCTTACCTCCGCAAAGGTTGAGGAGGGGGAAAATACCTGGATAGAAGATCTTCTTCAGGGTAACTACACCATCCAGAAACGCATCCTGCTGAAGGTAGAATCTGACGTCATTCCGCACGGTGTCTATCCTTTCTCTTTGAACGAGTTCTCCATACAGCGCCAGAATCCCGCAATGCTGCGCATAGATATCGGCATTGGTGACGGACGGCTGCCCGCTTACTGGGCGGACGGCGCAGTGGTTTCGACCCCCACCGGAAGCACCGCATATTCGCTGAGTGTGGGAGGCCCCATCGTGACTCCCGATGCGGATGTATTCATTCTCTCCCCCATAGCGCCGCACAACCTTAACGTGAGGCCGATTGTGCTCCCTGCCGATTCCCGCCTGGAAATATCATTCACCTCCAAATCGTCCCAGATGGGGGTTGCGACTTTGGACAACACATCTTTCCTGGTTCCGGTCGGCACAAAATTCTGCCTGAGCAAGGCTGAATTCTCTGCCCACTGCATCCGTTTCAGGGATGGTGGGTTCATAGATGCCCTGCAACATAAACTCCTCTGGGGAGAGGATAAACGTAATGCATTTTAACAAATGGAAGCCAAGCACGTTACAATAATAATGGACGGGAACGGCCGGTGGGCTCAGGCTCGCGGACTATCCCGCAGTGAAGGACATGCGGCAGGTGCGGATTGCGTACGTGAATGCTGCCGTGCCGCCATCAAAAACGGTGTCAGGTATCTCAGTCTCTACACATTTTCGCAGGAGAACTGGAATCGTCCGGAAAAAGAGGTGGACACTATTATGGCCTTGCTGGCATCCAACATGATTAAGACTATGCCCGAGTTCGAGGAGAACAATATCCGCTTCAAGGTGATAGGAGATATGGACCGGTTATCTCCTGAACTCAGGGAACAGATCGCTGCCGCAGAAGAGCATACCTCAGGTTTCGACCGGCTGACTCTGATACTGATGTTCAGCTATAGCGGCAAGTGGGATATCCTCAAGGCTGCTGACAAGTATGCCGCTGCACGTGCATCGGGCGGTGCTGAAGTAAGCTTTGAGAGTTGCCTGGCCACAGCCGGCATTCCTGACCCGGACCTGCTTATCAGAACCGGCGGGGAGAAGCGTATAAGCAACTATATGCTGTGGCAGTGTGCCTATACTGAATTTTATTTTACCGACAAACTTTGGCCTGATTTTAGAGAAGAAGACTTTGTTGCAGCTTTGGACGATTTCAAAGGCCGGGACAGAAGATTTGGAAAAGTGAATTGATGAGACGTTTTGCAATATTATTGGCTCTGATCATGTCGCCGTTCCTGATGCTTGCTCAGCAGGAGGGCGGTGGCAGCGACATAGCCGTCGACTACGGCAAGCCGCAGACTTATGTGATTGGTGGCGTCAGGGTCACAGGTAACCAGTACCTCGATTCCGGACGTATCATGGCTATGATAGGCCTGCAGCCTGGTAAGAGCGTCACTATCCCGGGGGAAGAGATAAGTGCAAAGCTGGGCGCGATTCTCAATCAGAAAAAGTTCAGCGACGCGGGCATATATATCGACTCCATCAATGAGACTCGCGACACCGTGTGGCTCAGGGTCGATGTCAAGGAGCGCCCCAGGGTATCTGCCTGGATATATCATGGCGTTAAGAAAAGCGAACAGGACGATCTCAAGGAGAAACTCAATCTCAAGCGTGGCGGTGAACTTTCTGAGTATGTGATATCTTCCTCCACCGGAGTTATCAAGAACTATTTCAAAGAGAAGGGATTCAACAATGTCAAGGTGGATGTCACTACCGTAGAAGACAGCCTGATAAACAATGCCGTACGCGTTACATTTGATGTGGACCGCGGCAAGAAGGTGAAGGTCGGCAGCATTACCTATGAGGGTGTTGAGGGGATTGAAAAATACCGTCTTGACAAGTCGATGAAGAAGACCAAGGACCGTTCCTGGTATAACCTTTTCAGCAGCAAGAAGTTTAACGAGCAGGAGTATCCCAACGATAAAGTATCACTGATTGACGCCTTCAACGAGCGTGGCTTCCGTGATGCCAAGATTCTGAAGGATTCCATATACACCAGGGAAGACGGCCGTCTCGGTATCACTTTCAAGATTGACCAGGGCCGCAAGTATTATTTCCGCAATATCACCTGGACCGGCAATTCTGTTTACACTGCCGATGTCCTCAACGGTGTAATCAAAATCAACAAGGGAGATGTTTACGATATCGTTACCTTAAACCATCGCCTTCAGGGTGGTGGAAAGGAGGATGAGACAAGCGTCGCATCGCTTTACCGTGACAATGGTTACCTGTTCTTCAATGTCACCCCCGTAGAGACCACAATCGTGGGTGATTCGGTGGATGTTGAGATCCGTATGGTAGAGGGTAAGCAAGCCACATTCAACAATGTGATTATCAGCGGCAACAACATCACCAACGAGCGTGTGATACGCCGCGCCGTATATACCCGCCCCGGCTATCTCTACTCCCAGAGCGACTTTGAGCGCTCCATCCGCGAGCTGGGTACCATGAGCAACTTTGATGCAGAAAAGATAGTGGAGCAGGGGACTGGCTGGAACCTGATTCCGGATCCCATGAACAATACAGTGGACATATCCTACAACGTGGAGGAGAAGTCCAACAGCCAGCTGGAGCTCTCCGGCGGCTGGGGTGCCCGCACGTTTGTGGGTACAATCGGTATCAATTTCAGCAACTTCTCCACCCGCAACTTCTTCCGCAAGGATGCCTGGAAGCCGGTGCCGTTGGGAGACAACCAGACGCTGGCTTTCCGCTACCAGACCAACGGCCGCTATTACAGGGCCCTTTCTGCAAGTTTCGTGGAGCCCTGGCTGTTTGGCAAGAGGCCTACTTCGCTCAGTGTTTCGGCTTATTTTACCCGCCAGACCAACTCATACATGACATATTACTACCAATATCTGAACGATGACAAGTACATGGAAGTTGGTGGTTTCTCCATCAGTCTGGGTAAGCGTCTCAAATGGCCGGACAACTATTTCACCCTGTATAATTCGCTGGGTTGGCAGTTCTATAATCTGAAAGACTGGTACCGGTATTACTATGTGTTTACCGATGGCCGTTTCAACAATATCAACTACACCCTCTCTCTCTCCCGCCAGTCAATCGACCAGCAGATTTATCCGCGTGTGGGCCAGGACCTGAACTTCAGCCTGCAGCTTACGCCGCCCTATTCTCTGTTCCGCGACAAGAATATCGATTACAAATCGATGAGCGACCAGGATCACTACCGCTGGCTGGAGTACAACAAATGGACCTTCTCCGGGCGTAACTATGTTACAATCTGGAAAGACCTGGTGCTGATGACTGCAGTTCACTTCGGTTACCTGGGCTTTTATAACCGCAACTGGGGATACTCACCGTTCGAGGGATTCCTGGTTGGCGGCGACGGCATGTCTGGTTACAATACATACGGAAACGACGTGATTTCCCTCCGCGGCTATGAAGACTATTCGCTGACCCCTACCGTCAACGGTGCGTATGCCGGTCATGTTTATGATAAGTTTACCATAGAGTTGCGCTACCCGGTTATCCTCAAGCCGCAGTCCACCATCTTTGCGCTTGCATTCCTGGAGGGTGGTAACTGCTGGGCTGACATTAACGATTTCAATCCGTTCCAGATAAAGCGTAGCGCCGGAGTCGGCCTCCGCGTGTTCCTGTCGGTTGTGGGTATGCTCGGCGTGGATTGGGGATATGGATTTGATGCCGGTCCTGGTGAGGACAAGAGCCAGTTCCATTTTACGATTGGACAACAATTCTAAAACTATTGAGATATGAAAAAGGTATTTGTTATTCTCGCAGTCTGCTTTACGACAGTCTTGTCGGCCTCTGCTCAGGCAGTGGGCTATGTTGACACAGAAAAGATTCTGAGCTGCATACAAGAATACTTGGATGCCCAGAGTGAACTCAATGATCTTGCTGATAAATACAAAGCTGATATACAGAAAGACGTAGATGCAATAGATGTCCTTTACCGTGACTATATGGCAAAGAAAAGCACTATGTCTGCGGCACAGCAGCAGGCAAAGGAAAATGATATCATAGCCAAGGAGAAGGCTGTGAAAGAGAAAGAGGAGAAATATTTTGGCGAGCAGGGTATCCTTACCAAGCGCTCGGAGAAACTCATCTCTCCCATTCAGGAGGTCGTGGAACAGGCAATCCAGAAGGTGGCCGATTCCCGCGGATGTTCTATCGTTATGGATGTTACTGTTGCCACAGGCATCGTTTACAAGAACTCCAGATACGACCTCACCAATGCTGTAATAGATTATTTAAGTAAGTAAGATAGCTTTTAGATTATGAAAAAATTCGCAATTGTTCTTTTAGCGGCATTCTTTACCGTCACTATGTCGGCGCAGAGTGTCAAGTTCGGTCACATCAACACCTCTGAACTGGTAGGCCTTATGTCTGATACTGACTCTGCAAGGGTCCAGCTCCAGGCATATCAGAAAGAGCTGGTAGATGAGATGGAGACTATGCAGACCGAATACAACAACAAACTCAACACCTATCAGCAGAAACAGGCTACCTGGACTGCGGCCATCAAGGAGTCAAAGGAGGCAGAAATCATTGAGATGCAGCAGCGCCTGCAGCAATTCCAGCAGTCAGCTCAGCAGGATCTGGCACAGCTGGAGCAGAAACTCTACGCCCCCATCTTTGAGAAGGCTAAAAACGCGATTTCAAAGATTGCAAAGGATAAAGGTCTCACATTTGTCTTTGAACTCTCCACAAATCCTGTGGTTTATTTCAATGAGGCACAGAGCGTTGACCTCCTCCCGCTGGCTAAGGCGGCCCTTGGTGTCCCTGCAGAGAAAGTTGCTCCTACACAGATTCAATAAAGTTTCGTAAGAAATATATAAGAAATATTATCTTTGCGCGTGAGGGTTATCAGTTATGATTACCCTCACGCGTTGTAAATACAAAGACATAATGAATCACAAAGTAATTGACACTAAGGATGTTGTCATAAGGTTTGCGGGCGATTCCGGCGACGGAATGCAGCTCACCGGTACCTTGTTTGCCGATGCTTCGGCGCTGTATGGCAACGAGATTTCAACATTTCCCGATTATCCGGCTGAGATTCGCGCCCCTCAGGGCACGGTATCCGGCGTTTCGGGATTCCAGGTCCATTTCGGGAGCGAGGGTGTCAACACCCCGGGCGACTATTGTGACGTTTTGGTGGCGATGAACCCTGCCGCACTCAAGGCAAATGCAAAGTGGGCCAAGAGCACCGCAACCATCATAGTGGATGTTGACACATTCACTCAGGACGGGCTCGACAAGGCAGGTTTTACTACCGACGACCCCGCCACGGAGCTCCATATCGAGGACCGCAACATAATCTGGGCCCCCATAACTTCGCTCACGAAGGAGAGCCTTGCCGGCAGCGGCCTCGATCCGAAGTCGATTCTCCGTTCAAAGAATATGTTTACCCTGGGTATGTGCTTCTATATGTTCAACCGTCCGCTGGACTATACATACGCATATCTTGAGAAGAAGTTCGGCAAGAAGAAGCCGCAGTTGGTAGAGCCCAACAAGAAGGTGCTTACCGACGGCTTCAACTACGCCGCCAACATCCAGGCGATTGCCAATACCTATACCGTCGCTCCGGCTGACCTGCCCAAGGGCACCTACCGCAACATAAACGGCAACCAGGCTGTGGCCTGGGGTCTTATCGCAGCGGCAGAGAAGGCCGGCCTGCAGCTTTTCTGCGGTTCGTATCCGATAACCCCCGCCACCGCCATCCTTGAGGAGCTTGCGATCCATAAGAATCTCAATGTGAAGACAATGCAGGCAGAAGACGAGATTGCAGGCATCTGCACCGCAATTGGCGCTGCATACGGCGGCGCGCTTGCGGCTACCACTACCTCCGGTCCCGGCCTGAGCCTCAAGAGCGAGGCGATGGGTCTGGCGATGATCACAGAGCTGCCGCTCGTGATTGTGGATGTGCAGCGCGGCGGCCCCTCGACCGGTATCCCCACCAAGACAGAGCAGACCGACTTGGCACAGGCGCTTTACGGCCGCAACGGCGAATGCCCCATATGCCTTGTGGCCGCCCACTCTCCTTCAAACTGCTTTGACGCTGCATTCAACGCTGCAAAGCTGGCTTTGGAGCATATGATGCCCGTAATCCTGCTCACCGAGGGCTTCCTTGGCAACGGCAGCGAGCCCTGGCGCATCCCTTCTATGAAAGATTATCCCGCCATCAAGCCGCCCATCATTGACTCTTGCGAGGGTAACTTCAAGCC
>JAFXNQ010000055.1 GCA_017529425.1 Bacteroidales bacterium
ATTCGTTCTCGTGTAGGTATCATGATCGTTCTTTTTCTGCGAATATCGCTTTTCTGAAAAAGGTTTCCAAATCTTTGCAAACCTTGCAAGGATTTGCAGGGGGCTAGGTGGCACAGCTGCGGCCATCGGCCTTTTGGATCCTGCGGGGATTTGCTATCTTTGCAAAAAAATGTCGGGCAATCTGACGCAGAATTACAATAGTATAGAGATGAGTCTTAAAGGTGATCTACAAATATCTCAGCGTGGCATCGACATGCCCGCTTCCCCCATACGTAAACTTGCACCCCTGTCGTACGCGGCAGAGGATCGAGGTGTCAAGATCTATCGGCTTAACATCGGCCAGCCGGATCTGCCCACACCGCAAAAGGCACTGGATGTATTGAAACATATCGACCGCAAGACGCTGGAATATAGCCCTTCACAGGGTTATCGCTCTTTGCGGAAGGCTCTGGTAAACTACTACGAGCGGTATCAGATAAAACTGGATGCAGATGAGATTATCATCACTAGCGGTGGTAGCGAGGCCGTGCTGTTTGCCTTTATGAGTTGCCTGAATCCGGGGGATGAAATTATCGTCCCGGAGCCTGCATACGCCAATTATATGTCCTTTGCGGTATCGGCCGGAGCAGTGATCAGGACGGTAGCCACTACCATTGAAGAGGGCTTCTGCCTGCCCAAAGTGGAGAAATTCGAAGAGCTGATCAATGAGCGGACCAAAGCCATCCTGATTTGTAATCCCAACAACCCCACGGGCTATCTCTATACGCAGAAAGAGATGAACCAGATTCGGGATCTGGTGAAGAAGTATAATCTCTACCTGTTCTCGGATGAGGTTTACCGTGAGTTTATCTATACGGGTTCTCCTTATATCTCCGCCATGCATCTGGAAGGGATTGAACAGCATGTGGTTTTGATTGATTCTGTGTCAAAGAGGTATTCTGAGTGTGGCATCAGGATTGGAGCATTGATTACCAAGAATGAGCAGGTGCGGAAGACCGTGATGAAATTCTGCCAGGCTCGTTTGTCTCCACCGCTGATCGGACAGTTGATCGCAGAGGCTTCCATAGAGGGCACAGAGCAGTACTCTCGTGAGGTGTATGATGAGTATGTGGAACGCAGAAAGTGCCTGATAGATGGCGTAAATCGCATCCCCGGATGTTATACTCCGATGCCCATGGGCGCTTTCTATACCGTGGCTCAGTTGCCAGTAGAGGACACGGAAAAGTTCTGCGCCTGGTGCCTGAGTGAGTTCTGCTGGAAAGATGACTTGACGCCTTCTGGTTGCGCCGGCGAGACGATCATGATGGCTCCTGCCGCTGGCTTCTATTCCACTCCCGGGATGGGAATGAATCAGGTTCGCTTGGCGTATGTGCTGAACAAGAAGGATATTCAGCGCGCGCTGTTCCTGTTGGAGAAGGCGCTGGAGCAGTATAATGCCAATAAATAGGACCTATATGGAATTCAATGACGTTTTAAATCGCCGCTATTCCTGCCGGGCGTTTGCCGCGCAGGGCGTTGAAAAGGATAAACTGGACCGAATCCTGGAAGCCGGCAGGATTGCGCCCACAGCGGTGAACAAGCAGCCGGTGCATATCTGGGCGGTCTCCTCTCCGGAGACGCTGGAGGCCATCAAGGGCGTGAC
>JAFXNQ010000056.1 GCA_017529425.1 Bacteroidales bacterium
ACCTTCTTATCGTGTAAAGGAAACCAGAATGATGCTTGAAAAATTGCTTTAACCAGATGTTTGCCTACCTTTGTAATCAACCCACCAAATTGGCCCCTTTTTCAGTTACAATCTGGGGGAAATCCATATTACAGTCTACACTCGGTATTTACTGCAATTCGGTGGATGTCGTTTACAAGCTGATTGGAGCAACGGAAACTGCCGATCGGCTTAACGTCGGTGCGGACAACCTTTACGGTGAAATCGTCGTCCGAAGGTTTGTATGAGAGACCCTCGACCTGGAAATACCGGAACCCGTGATAGGTAAAGGCCGGCTCCCAAGTCTCGATGCCGCTGCCGGCGCATATATAACAGTCGTTTGATTTGGCATTTCGCAGGTTATCCTGATTCACGCTGCCATTATCCCGAAGGGTTTCAGCGAAATAGAGGTTGACTGCATCCCCGGCATTGCCGTGGACTTTGATTTCTACCCAGCCCGCCAGGTTGCGGCCGGCGTCAAACACATATACGCCGGGCTGCGGCTCCGCCACTAAAGTGGGTTTCAACTCCTCCACAATCTTTATAGGCTCAACACGCGCAGAATGCATCTCGCCCGTAGGGTCGTCCGTATTGTGTGCCCAGGCCCAATCCTTATCCATGAGCAGCGGCGGCGTGCCTGCCTTCCATAGGTCTTCCGTATCTTCGCGGGCATCGTACTTTTCTCCGTCAAATACAGTTGCGTATACGGTCGGGCCAGCTGTCACGTGGCGGAAGCTGTCGGTATTCATCTTGTAGAAGGTGCCGTCGGTATAGACAACCTCCAGTTGGGCGCGAAGTCGTGGAGAGCCCATCCAGCCGGGGGCAACGGGGATTACAATGCTGTTGCCTCCTTGGTGGAACAGCGCTCCTACATCAAATGTTTCGTAATAGACCCGTTTGCTGTAGGTGCTTTGGGCGGGATCCAGCACGTGGTCCCCAACCTTCTTGTGGTTAATGTAGACTTCAAAGAAACCGATTCCGGCGACATATAGGCGGGAGTAGGCGATCTGCTTGGAGGGATCGGGATAGAAACTCCCCTTGAAGTAGAGCACGCGGCCTGGAATTCCCGGAACATACCCTATCCAGCCGCCCTCCCAGTCACTCTGCGATAGCAGGCCCATTTCCCAGAAAGCTGGATGCGACCATTCGGATGGGTTGCCGTCTTGGTCCCAGACCATCACTTTCCAGTAGTAACGGGCGCGGGAGAGCATCTTGATGTGCTCTGTGCCGATGCAGGTAGACTGCCCCGAGGCGACCTTGCCGCTGTCCCAGACATCACCGCGGTCATCTGACAGCATCGACTCGGAGGTGGCCACCAGAATGCGGTAGGCCGTCTGGCGGGTGGCGGCGGCCGACGAAGAAAGCTTCCACGAAAGTTGTGGGGCATAGTCGATGCCGATAGGGTTGACCTGATACTCTGCTTGCAAGTCTTCTACCTGCACTACAGGGGTGGTAGTCTTGGCATTGACGACACAAACCGTCCATCCCAAAAGGCAAACAGTTATCAAAAACTTCTTCATATCTCTTTGCTTTTAATTCTCTTTTTGTAAAGTTATCTTCACATCCAACCTTTTCAGTTGTAAAAACCGTTAATATTTTTGCCTTTTCCGTTATTTCTTGTCGGACTTGTCTTTTCTTTCAATCGGGCTTGCGTTTTTTGTTAACTTTACATTTGTGAAGAAATTTGCCGCTATATTGATGGTTTTGGCGCTGACAGCCAACTTGCCGGGCCAAACAGCACGTGCCCAGGGCTACAGAGACAACACCAAGTACGACAACCTGTCCCACTTATGCGTTCGCGCCTTTGCCCAGGACTCCCTTGGCAATATGTGGATTGGAACTCTGGCTGGATTGGACAAATACAACGGCTACGAGTTTGAATATTTTCAGCATAACCCTGCCGACACCTGTTCTATACGCAGCGACTTTGTCTTCTCCCTGCTGATGGACGGTGACAACTTGCTCATAGGCACCGCTATGGGCGTGGATTGCCGCAACGTCCGCACCGGCCGGATTTCCCGGATTCCGGGGCCCACGTGTCCAGTGTACCGCCTGTTCAAGGACCACACGGGCAATATCAGAATAGCGTCGGTAGAGGGCCTTGGGCTGCTTGACAAGGCCTCTGGGGAGATATCTTACCGCAAGGATTGGGGTGAAATAAATAATATGTGGGAAGATTCTTACGGCCGTCTCTGGCTTGGAACCTTGACCGGTCTGGCGTTGGAAGATGGCAGTGCACGTTATTTTCTCCCGGGCGAACGGCAGGTATTATGCTGTTATGCCATTTCTGAATCTATTTGGTGGCTCGGCACAGACAAGGGTATTGTGCTGTTCAACCCTGTCACCGGGCGCAGTTCTATGCCGGACAATCTGATTCCTGCATCCAGCCCGCTGCAGAAGGGGCGAATCAATTTCATTACAGAATTATCCCCATCCAAGCTTCTGATAGGTACGGCAATCGCCGGCGTCTGGCAGTACGACTTGGTAACTCATTCGCTGGATAACAGCCGCTCCGACCGGTTCAACCCCAATAACGCGGCAGAAATAACCTGCTGCTACAAAGATTCGCAGGGTAACACTTGGATCGGATCTTATGAAAAGGGCTTCGTGATTGCCGGTAAGCAGTCCGACTTTTTCAACGAGAACACCGCCTTGACAACACCGCTGGAAGATAAGTTTGTCACCAGAGTTGTAGAAGATGCGCAGGGAACTCTGTGGATTTCCGACAGATACGGATATCTTTATAGTTACTCCTCTTCAGAAGGATTCAAAAATATCGATCTTGGTGGAGTAAAACCGCTCGGAGGAGACTATCTGGAATGTATTTTCATTGACAGTAGAGGCCGTTTCTGGTTGGCCTTTGAGAAGAGCCTGTGCCTGGCCAACGTGCATTCCGGCAAAGCATATAAAATCTCTTCCTTCCCTCTGGATCACGTTCGCAGCATCCGGGAAGATGCTCTCGGAAACATCTGGATGGGTGCTTGGAGCGGTCTTTACAATTACCGTCCCCAGAACAGGGAACCAGAAAAAGTCAACATCAATCCGGCCTTGAACATTACCGACATTCTCCCCATGGATAACGGTGAAATCTGGTATTCGGCTCACGGCTGGACCGTTTTCAAAATGAAAGATGGCCTGGTAAGCGGTTTGGACCTGCCAGAGAAGGATCGGGATGTCGGGCGGTACTGCATCACAATGAAGCGGGACAGCAAAAACCGTATATGGCTGGGTAGCTACGGATACGGAATGCTGTGTCTCGACGGAGATAATGTTGTGAGAATCAGCGCGGAAAACGGCCTTCCCGACAGTAATATTCTCTCTTTTCAAGAGGATTTGAGCGGCAATATATGGGTGAGCACATTTCACGGAATCGCCCGTGTAGATTTACCTAAAGGAGATACAACTGCAACGATTCTCTCTTTTCCTGGCCGACAGTACCACGAAAAGTCGGGATGCAGGACTGCCTCGGGGCAGATTTATTTCGGCGGTAACCACGGCTTGACATTCTTCGACCCAAAGTCGTTCGCTACCGGCCACCCGGTGCCCACAATTCATCTCGAAGATCTCAAGATATGGGGCCAGAGCGTCAATCCCGGCGATGAGGGTTCCGTTCTCAAGCAGAATATCGCATACACCGACCGGATATCCTTGAATCATATGCAGCGCAGTTTCTCACTAGACTTTGCCGGTAATGACTTCTTCTCTTCCAACAACCTTACCTATAAATATCGGCTGGTCGGTTTCGATAAGGATTGGGTCGATGCCGGTACCTACCGGAGGGCCAGCTATTCCAACCTCAGGCCAGGAGACTATATCTTTGAAGCTGTAGCTATAGGGGAAGGCGGGGTAGAAAGTACTGATCCGGCACGCTTGCAGATACACATTAAACAGGTTCCCTGGCTTTCGTGGTGGGCTTTATTAGCGTATTTGCTGCTGGTATTGGCCATTGCCTGGATGCTGATAAGGTCGGCAATGCACGCCCGTCTGGCGCGTGAGCGAGCCGAAATGGAGCGCAAGGAGAAGGAGCGTGAAAAGGAGATGTCCCAAATGAAGACCATCTTCTTCACCAATATCTCCCACGAACTCCGCACGCCCTTGACACTTATTTCCGCACCGCTGGAAAGAATACTCGCCAAGCCGGGCCAAGACTCCGAAACCACAAGTCTGCTGGAGGGCATCCACCGAAATTCGTCCCGAATGCTGATGCTCATAAACCAGCTGATGGACATTACCAAGATAGAGAATGGCGTATATTTCCTGGGCGTCCGATATACCGACATCATCGGCATTCTGAAGGACACTGTGACTTCCTTCTTGTTTTTGGCAGAAAAGCAGGGAATCAACCTGCTTTTCTCCCCGCACTGTGCATCCCATATGATTTGGGCCGACGAAGACAAGATAGTCAAGATAATGGACAACCTGCTATCCAATGCCATCAAGCACACTCCCGAAGGAGGGACCATTGAGGTCAAGACCGCATTCTTGAAAGAAGCTCCGCAATATGATCTCCCGATGGATGATGGTTATTTTGAGGTTTCTGTGCTGGACACCGGCTGCGGCGTTCCTGCAGACCAGTTGGACCAGTTGTTTGTCCGCTACCGGCAGATAGAAGGCCGTCGCCCCGACTACAGCGGCAACGGCATCGGTTTGCATTACACCCGCAATATGGTGGAAAAACATCACGGTAAAATAGTGGCCAACCTGCGACCGACAGGGGGGATGGCCTTCTCCTTTGTGCTACCGCAGCGGGATGTTTATTCCGACAGTGAAAAGGTCATTGGCAATCTGCTTGCGGAGAAGGCGGAATCAGCGGCAATTGTTCTTCAGAAGGACATGCCGGAGCACCACACGCTGATGGTAGTAGAAGACAACGCGGAGCTCAGGGAATTCCTGACCGGTCTTCTTGGGGGAGACTACTCTGTTTTGCAGGCTCCTGACGGAGACAAGGCCTGGGATATGCTTCAGAACAATCATGCCGACCTTGTGATAAGCGATGTGATAATGCCCGGCATTTCGGGATACGAACTGTGCTCCAGAATCAAGGAGAGTCCATCGCTATGCCACTTGCCCGTGATTCTGCTGACGGCAAAAACATCTCATCAAGAGCAAATGGAGGGGTTGGAAAGCGGTGCCGATGCGTACATATGCAAGCCGTTCCACGCCGATTTGCTGCAAATGACGGTTCGCAATTTGCTCAAGGCTAAAGAGGTGATGAGACAGTACTTCTCCCAGCCTGGCATTTCGGGCGACTCTTTCGTTGAGGTGGATCTGCCAGAGGGGGACAAACCATTTCTAGATAAATTGACAGCCATTATGGCGGCCAATATTTCCAATCCGGATCTCAATATAGATATGATGGCCCGTGAGATGGGCTACAGCCGCACCGCCTTCTATCTCAAGGTAAAACGCCTCACCAGCACCGCACCTAACGACTTGGTTCGAAACTATAGGTTCAAGGCGGCGGCGGAAATGATTCGTAACAGTATGGCCCCCTTGACGGAAATATCCGAACTTTGTGGCTTCGGGTCCTACTCTTATTTCTCCAAAGCCTTCAAGCAGCACTTCGGTGTCTCCCCCAATTCCTGGCGGCATAGGGACGTCTAAAGCGGAACATAAGATTTGGAGAATCTTTTTTTTGCACATTAGATAAAAAACTTACCTTTGCGTCAGAAGGTGCATTAACGTCAAGCGAAGCAGTATCCTTAGAAGAGTGTGTATTTCCAAAGGATGAATTACCGCTGATACTGTCAAGGACTTTGATATCGTTAGTCACCTTTTCTTCGTTTATCACCTGCTTGTCTTCACCTTGTCTATTTTATTTAGAATGTTGACAGGCAATACATTAAATCCAAAGAACAGTTGATTCTCGTGATAATTAAGGAACTGGATGTACTTTATTATGAGTGAGTATATACGTCTGGCCGATGCTGTGCTTTTTTCTTTACAAGCGTCAAAACAAATGGCTTCGTGGTGAGCTATGCGATTGCGGAAAGTTTTGATTTGCTGGAGTTCATTGTAAATGGCTCGCTGCCCAAGGCCCTTTGTCCTAGACGGAAAAATATGCAGAATTGATTGCCCACCAAGAGCAAAGGGCCGTCTGGAAAATAGGTGCGTCCAAAAACCGAAGGAGACAGAAGAAACCACACGGTCATTAGAGTAAAGACCGGTCTTGTCTAGTTGGTTAATTATTTTTTCTACGGCAAGTCGTTGAGGATTGTTTTCTAACATACCGCCTGGGACCAACTGATGTCTTATCCAGTCTGGATCTGCGAAATAGCTTTTAAAGTGCTCGTTGATTGCATTGCGCAGCACTACTTCAAATATTGCGAGTGTTCCGTAGAATTTTTGGCAGAGTTTGTTGTTATGACGATAGAGAATCAGCGCAGTTAAATGATTGTCCCCACAGGCGACTAAGTAGCTTTTTAATCTAGCAGGAGAGAAGGCTTTTTCGATGTCAGAATAATGCATTGTTTTGGGTTCCTATAGAAACTGTTGCAATTAATGGAATTATAATTATCTTTGTATCTGTAGTCCCGTGTGTCCCTGAGCAATCAAACACGCGGGTTTTGTTTTTATAACCATCATTTCACCCGATATCTGTTCCCTGACATAAGAATTATGGCGCCGGAGAGCTCGAGTTCCAGCAGGGGGAGGGCGATTGCCCTGGGGGTGGAGGCCAGAGCATGGGCGATATCATTGATGTCAGATTCCGGGTGTTCAACCAGAAAGTTAAGAATCTGTCTCTTAACTGGGTCCGGCTCTGTGGTGGAGTCGGAAAAGGAGAGGGGCAGGCTGGGGTCGGTCACATCCCAGCCCATGGCCCTGATAACGGATTCGGCCCCGGTGACAATGGCTGCAACATTATCCTCTATCAAGGCGTTGCATCCGCGGAAGGTGGTGTCGTCTATCCGTCCTGGTATGGCAAATACGCTGCGGTTGTAATCCAGGGCCATGGCGGCGGTGATCAGGCCGCCCCCCTTCACCTTGGACTCTGCTACTATCGTACAGTCAGAGAGTCCGGCTATTATCCGGTTGCGCCTTACAAAATTGATGGGATAGGAGGGGGTGAAAGGGGAGAATTCGCTTACCAGCGCTCCGTGTCCATCCATGATTTGCTCTGCAAGGCGATTGTTGGCGGCTGGGTAGATGGTGTCAAACCCGGTGCCCATCACCGCTACGGTATCCAGGCCATATTTCATGGCAAAGGTGTGGGCGTGGGTATCAATACCCAGTGCCATGCCGCTAACTATCACGGGCTTGACCTTCAGGGCTGATAGCCCCTCTATAATCCGCTCGCAGTATCGCCTGCCGTATTGGGTGCTGGCCCGGGTCCCTACAATTGCCGCGAACCGAGGGCGGGAGAAGTCGCAACTGCCTTTTTTGTATAGCAGAAGAGGTGCATCCGGGCATTGACTCAGTCGCTGGGGATATTCGCTGTCAGTAAAGGCAATGATATCCACATGATGGTCCAGCGCCCAGTCTATGTCGCGGGCCGCCTGATCGGCTGTGTGGCGGCTGAACAGTTTGCCGGCAATCCTCTCCAGAGGCGGAAATACCCTTATGGCCTCGCGCTGCCCCAGTTCGAATATTGCAGTGGCACTGCCAAACGTCTCAAGAATCTCCTTTGCGGGGGTGGTGTTCCCCTCGAAACACCCGGCCAGAGTGGCGGTGTCAATCAAATAATCCCGTCTCATGCAGTTGCGTTTTTATGCGCAATGTAGTCAAACGGGATTATTGGGGCGGATAGTTTCAGAAAATCCGCCGTTTTATGTCTGTTTTTAAAATCAGATAATCAGCATGGCGTCGCCGTAGGTGCCAAATTTGTAGCCCTCCTGCAGCGCAACCTCATAAGCGTGCATCACGTTGCGATATCCTCCAAAAGCTGCCACATTCATCAGCATTGTCGATTTTGGAAGATGGAAATTGGAAATAAGGGCATCGGGGATGGAGCATTTGTAGGGAGGGAAGATGAACTTGTTGGTCCAGCCTTCAAACTCCTCTATCTCTTTGGTGGTGGTTACAAAGGTCTCCAGACCGCGGAGGACGGTGATGCCGACGGCAACTACCCTGTGTCCGGCGCGCTTGGTGGAGTTCACCTTCTGTGCGGTCTCCTCCGATATGAAGAGAGGCTCGCTGTCCATCTTGTGTTTGGAGAGGTCCTCCACATCTACGGTATGGAAGTGGGCGTTGCCCATGTGAAGGGTTATGAAAGCCTGCTCCACGCCCTTGACTTCCAGTTTCTTGAATAATATTTTGCTAAAGTGTAGACCGGCTGCGGGAGATGCCACTGCACCCTCGTTCTTTGCATATATGGTCTGGAAGCGCTCCTTGTCAATCTCTTCTGCGCGGGGACGGATCCATTTAGGAACCGGCAGTGAACCTATGGAGTAGAGTGCCTTCTTGAATTCGCTGTACGGGCCGTCGTAGAGGAAACGGAGGGTGCGTCCGCGGGAGGTGGTGTTGTCAATCACCTCTGCCACAAGAGAGTTGTCATCACCGAAATAGAGCTTGTTGCCTATGCGGATCTTGCGGGCGGGGTCCACCAGGACATCCCAAAGATGTTGCTCCTGGTTGAGTTCGCGCAGCAGGAATACCTCAATCTCTGCGCCGGTTTTTTCTTTGTTGCCATAGAGCTTTGCGGGGAAGACTTTAGTGTCATTGAAGACGCACAGGTCACCCTCGTCCAGATATTCGATAATATCCTTGAAAATGCGGTGTTCTATCTCGCCGGTATCCTTATGAAGCACCATAAGGCGGCATTCGTCCCGCTCTTCAGAGGGATACTTGGCAATTTGATCCAGGGTGAGGGGGAATTCGAATTCTTTTTGTTTCATGCGCTATTTCGGTAATCAAACCGCAAAAGTATGCGATGAAAGGAAATATTCCAAAGAAATAGCGTTATTTATTTCAAAATCACCCGATAATGTGCGTCTGAGGGCGGTGAGATGAGCGCCGCTGCCAATCGCGAGACCAATGTCCCGAGCAAAAGAACGTATATAAGTCCCCTTGCTGCACCTGAGGCGGATGCTGGCCTGAGGACGACCGGATGGGGCCGGGCCGAATCCGAGCAGTTCAGCCTCCTCTATTGTTATGGTGGCCGGCTTTACCTCCACAGGTTCTCCGGCACGGGCATATTCGTATGCCCGCACTCCGTTTATCATCTTTGCGGAAAAAATGGGAGGAATCTGCTCCTGCTCTCCGATAAACCCTTTGAGAGCTACCTCCAGACCCTCTTTAGTAATGTGATCACAGGGATATGTCGCGTCAATCTCCTTCTCCAGGTCATAGCTCGGCGTGGTGGCGCCAAACTCTATGGTGGTCACATACTCCTTGGTGTGCGACTGCAGTTGTTCAGAAATCTTGGTGGCTTTCCCCACGCATATTATGAGAAGACCCGTGGCCAGAGGATCCAGAGTGCCGGCATGCCCCACCTTTATCTTTTTCTGGTGGAAATGCTTCTGAAGAGTGAATTTTATCTTCCGCACAGCATCGGCGCTGGTCCAATGGAGCGGCTTGTCCAGCACAATGATCAAGCCGTCCGGATAGCTCTCCATCGATTCCGGCAGAGGGCCGTTAAAGTTGCGGTCGATTATAGTGGCGGCTGTCACAGACCTATCTGCAGGGGATCTTGTTGATTCTGTTCTGGTGACGGCCACCTTCAAACTCAGCGTTCAGGTATGCTTCAAGTATCGCGAGTCCCTGCTCCTGAGTTATGAAGCGGGCGGGCATGGAGAGGATATTGGCGTTGTTGTGGCGCTTTGCCAGCGATGCTATCTCCGGATCCCAGCAGAGTGCTGCCCGCACCCCCTGGTGTTTGTTGAGGGTCATTGTGATGCCGTTGCCGCTGCCGCACATAGCCACCCCAAAATCAACCTTGCCGTTTTCAACCGCATCGGCCAGTGGGTGTGCTGTGTCGGGATAATCCATGCTTGCGGTGGAGTGGGTGCCGAAATCGGTAACCTGATATCCCTTCTGGGTGAGGATACCCTTTATGTATTCTTTAAGTTCGTAACCTGCATGGTCACAGGCCATTCCTACTGTCGCCATATTATTGTTCAGATTGTTTTTCAAGGTTTTGCATTAATTGTTCCTTGCGTTGTTTGCGCAACATCCGGTCGCGGCGGTCAAACGCGGTCTCGCTCTCTTTCTGCTGCAGGTCTTCAGAATTGTCCACAATCAGGGCGGGCTTTCCGTTATAGCGGTCGCGCTTTGTTACCGATACCAGGTCCCCGGAGCTTATGGGTAGGCCGTGACGTATGAAGCTTAAATCCTCGTCGTTTATGTCCAATACGATTATTTTGTCACGGTTAACGCTGTCCAGGTCAACCTGAGGCAGGTCCGTCATGTCGTAGCCGGTGGCCACGATGGTCACGGAGATCTTACCGCCAAGGGAGTCGTCGCGTACCACACCGCACTTGAAATTGCTTGCTCCACCGGTGGCGTTGATTACATAATCCATTATCTGCTGCTTCTCTTCCACGCGGAGCTCGCTTGCGGTGATGTTCACAAGCGCCTTGCTGGCCTTGGAGATGTCGCAGTTGCTCATCAGCGGTGATGTGAGGGCGCTCTCAACCGCGATGCGGGCACGTTCCGTCCCCTCTCCGCTGCCGATGCCCATAAAGGCCATGCCGCTCTCCTTCATAATCCTCTTCACATCGGCAAAATCGACATTGATCAGACCTCTTGTGAATATGATGTCCGTGATGCTTTTCACCGCCGTTGCCAGCACCTCGTTTGCCCTGTCCAGGGCATCGAAGAACTTCAGGTCGGGATAGACGTCGTACAATTTCTGGTTATCGATGATGATGAGGGAGTCTACGTGACGGCTCAGCTCGCGGATACCTTCTGTGGCGCGATACATTGCATCGGGACCTTCGTCGCGGAAGGGGATGGTGACAACTGCCACGGTGAGCAGCCCCTTGCTCTTGGCCGTCTCGGCGATGACTGGTGCGGCGCCGGTGCCGGTACCGCCGCCCATACCGCAGGTGACATACACCATCTGGTTGGGACCGTTGAGGATATTGTTGATGTCGTCCATGGATTCTGTGGCCGCTTTTTTGCCAACCAGAAAGTCTGTGCCGGCACCCAGACCCTTGGTGATGACACCGCCCAGCTGCAGTTTCTGAGGCACCGGACTGGCGCTGAGGTGCTGGAAATCGGTGTTGCACACCACATAGTCGATGTGGTCCAACTTCTGCTCATACATATAGGTTACAGCATTGGTACCGCCGCCACCTACGCCTATTATCTTTATTATGTTGCCCTTCTCAATCCAGTCGTCGGGGATGATGGAATCGTATTGCTTTTTCATAACTAGTTGGATCCTCCTGTGTCAAATAAATCTTTGATTAAATCGCCCCAGCGTCTCTCTATTTTGCTGGGTTCGGAAGGGGTTTCTTCCTCCGGTTCATCCTTTTCTTCCTCCTCTGCCTGTTTTGCATTGCGGGCGGCTTTTTCTGCGGCCTGCTCTTGTCTGATGCGCTGCTTCTCCTCTTTATCGCGGCGCAGCTTTTCCCGGAGAGTCATTTTGGTGATGTTCTGCTCGCGGAACATATCGTTGTCGCGGGCCGGTTTGGCATCTATGCGTTTCACTTCGTGTCCCTCCTCTATCTCACTCTCGTTGTTGAAACTGTCAATCAGCGCACCCACGATAGAGCAGGAGGTAGTGTCAAAACAACTGCGCTGAGAAGCTTCGGAGATGTTGCCCTGTGCGTTTGCAAGGCGGACCCTCATCCCGGTGATGGCGCGTGCGAGTTCCTTGATGTGCTCCATATATGCGGTACCGCCGGTGATGACAAGACCGGTCGGGATCTTATTGATATATCCGGACTTCTCTATCAGGTAGAAGGCCGCCTCCAGAATTTCGCTTACGCGCGCCTCCACGATCTGTTGCAGGAAATCGAGCGAGACATCCTTGGTCTCACCGCCGCCAACACCCTGAATCACGAGCTTCTTGTTCTCCGTGAACCCCTCATCAATGCAGTTGCCGTATTTCATCTTGATGATTTCGGCCACGTCAGTGGTGAGGCATGTGTGGAAACGGATGTCGCTGGTGATGGTGTTGCCAGCGAAGGGGATGACCCCGACTGCCCTCACGATACGGTCCTTGACCACCACCACGTCGGTGGTGCCGGCGCCGATATCAATCATGGCCACGCCGTTCTCCATCTCATTATCGTTTAGAGTGGCAATTGCACTGCCTATTGGAGAGAGAACGGTGCGCACGACTCTCATGCCGCATTTTTCCACCACATCGTGCTTGTTTCTCTCTGCAATAGCCTTGCCCAGAATAAGACGGTAGCGAGCCTCGATATACTTGCCCGACATACCCTCTACAGAGTCAGGGGGATTGCCGATGCTGTCGTCGATGTTATACGACTGGGGGATTGCATCCAGAACGGTCTCTCCAGCCATAGTGTCGGCACGGAAAGCCTGCTGGCGCCATTGCTGCAGCTCTTCAGGGCTGATAAGGTTGTTGCCGCTGCGCTTTGCGCGCATGGTGTAATCAACGGTGCGGAGGCTCTGGCCGCCTGCGCACAGGATAACGTCGGTAATAGTTTCTCCAAAATCTGCTTCGATGTCGCGTTTGCAGCGGGCGAGGGCCTCCACAATGCGCTGGGTGTTCTGCACGTCGCCGCGCGACATCCCTTTGGATACCGGCACGACCTTGTGGTGGATCACCCGGATACCGTTGTACCCAGCCTCTGCGACCGCCATGGCAACCTTGGAGGTACACAATTCAACTGCTACTAAAAAATCGTTCATATTTATTTGCAAATAATTTGATCTCTGTATTTGAGGTTAACCGTAGTGTAGTGCTTCCCTGCAGCGAGCCCTTTTGGCTTGATTGTGCGGTAATAACCCGCCATCTTGGTGAGCTTCGCGTCAGAATCGTCAAGGCTTCCGAATATGAATTTTTCGTTGCCGCTGCGGGTGTAAATCACAACATCGCCGGTGTTCTCCACCCATATCTGCTCTACCTCACGACTCCAATACGGGTTGTTTCGTATGGCTTCTGAGAGGTGGATAAGTTTGAGAAGCCATTCGCGGCCCGACTCGGGATAGCCGTCGTATCTTTTTGGAGTCTTGAAAGGGAATTTTCCCCCTACGATGGGAAGGTCCAGGGTAATGCTGCCCAGCAGAGGGAGAATATATCCGCTGCTGTCGCAGTAGAATCCGCTGCTTTCGTTCTGGAAGCGTACCACCGGATTGCGTTGCGTCACCTCCAGTACAATGGTGGAGGGGTGCTGTACATATGCCTGTGCCTTGCATATTGCGCTGCTGCCGCATAGAAAATCTTCCAGTGCGTTGATATTCAAATCCTCTATGGTCTTGCCGACCACAGCAGGCTTGATGCGCTCTGCTAACTCGCTCTCAGATACGAAATTCTGACCCTGGCGGTTGGTGATAATCACCTTTATATCCTCGCCAGAGAGCGGTGTCCCTAAATTTGCAACACAGCGGTCGGCGCAGTAAAAGTACCCGCTGAACAAGATGCATATAAGCACAAATAACGATATGACCAGTATCTTCCTAAACATTCTTCAGATATTCCTCTATCTGTGGTACAAAACGGTCTATGTCACCGGCACCAAAGCTCACCAGGCAGTCAATTTTTCTGCTCTTGATGGTCTCCATCAAGCGATCCTTGGGTACCAGGACTTTATCTTTCAAAGTAACCTTGTCTAAAATCATTTCTGAATTCACACCCTCTATCGGGAGTTCGCGCGCCGGGTATATGGGCAGCATGATCAGGCTGTCAAGACCGCTGAGCGCCTCTGCAAAACCGTCGGCAAAGTCGCGGGTGCGGGTGTAAAGGTGCGGTTGGAAAATGCCGCACAGATGGCGCCCTGCAAATATCTCCCTTATAGAGCTGATGGCCGACGCTATCTCGTTGGGATGGTGGGCGTAATCGTCTATATAGGCTGTTTGAGGGGTATTTACATGAATGTCAAACCGGCGTTCCACGCCGCAGAACGTTGCAAGGGCCTGTTTAATGTGTTCCGGCTCTAAGCCGTAGAGCAGCGCTACAGAAGATGCAGCCACTGCGTTCTCTACGTTGACCCATCCGGGAACTCCAACGGTGCAGCCGGTAATCTTGCCGCCAGGATGGTTCAGGGTGAAAGAGAAGTATCCTCCCTCCAGGGGCTTGATGTCGGAGGCATAGAAATCGCACGGCTTGTCGTAGCTGTAGTGCAGTAACCTGGCTTTGATCCCCTCCGTGGGGAGTTCGGCACCTACCTTTGCCACCACATAACCGTCTGCGGCAACCTGGCTTGCAAAAATTCTGAAGGATTCCTTCACGGCCTCGTGGGTACCATAGATGTCCAGATGGTCGGCGTCCACTGCTGTAACAACCGCAATCTTGGGATGCAGCTGATGGAAAGAACGGTCAAACTCGTCGGCCTCTGCCACCAGTACATCGTTGTTGCTCATCAGCAGGTTTGTGTGGTAGTTCTTGGATATGCCGCCAAGGAAGGCGGTGCACCCGTCGTCGGTGGCGCTGGTAAAAATGTGGGCCAGAAGGGTGGAGGTGGTAGTTTTCCCGTGAGTTCCCGATATCGCAAGACAGTCTTTGCCGGCAGCTATCTCGCCCAGTGCACGGGAGCGTTTGCACATACTGTAACCATGACTGCGTACAAACTGGAGCTCCTCAAAGTCATCGGGAATCGCCGGGGTGTATATCACAAATGTCTTCTCTACATTGATGGGAACAAGGTCCGGGCGGTCTTCATAGTGGACCATTATCCCTTCGCTCTCCAACTGTTCTGTCAGGCGCGAGGGGGTACGGTCGTAACCGGATACGTTCTTGCCGGTATATTTGAAATATCTGGCAAGGGCACTCATCCCAATGCCGCCTATTCCTATGAAATAATAGTTGTCGTACATCAGTTACAAAGTTTAAGTATCTCGCCGGCTATCTCTTCTGCAGCATTTTTCTTGCCGAGCTTTATAATATTCTGCTCCATGTGTGCGATTTTCTCCGGGTCGGAGAGAAGGGCCTCGGCTGTCTCCATCAGTTTTTCGCGGGCCTCGGCGTCCAGCACCATCATAGCCGCATTCTTCTCTACAAGTGCCATAGCGTTGTGCCGCTGGTGGTCTTCTGCCACGTTGGGCGAGGGTACAAATATGGTGGCCTTGCCCTCCACACACAATTCTGATATGGTTCCGGCACCGGCGCGGGACACAATCACGTCGGCCACGGCGTATGCCAGGTCCATCCTGTCTATGAATGTACAGTTCTTTACAGCGGGGCAGGGGTTTTTTTTGAGGAAGCCCTCTATTTCACTCCTGTAATACTTGCCGCTCTGCCATAGTACCTGGAAACCGGCTTTGTCGCCCTTTTCCAGAATCCATTTTTGCACGCTCTCATTCAGGGTGCGGGCGCCCAGGCTGCCCCCAACCACAAACAGGGTCTTTTTCTCGGGGTCAAGACCGTAATACTTGTACCCTTCGGCACGTTGTTCTGGTGTGGGCGGGTTGATATCCTTGCGGATGGGGTTACCGGTGAACAATATCTTTTCGGCGGGGAAGAACTTATCCATCCCGTCGTAGGCGACGCATATCTTGTTTACCTTTTTGCCGAGATTGCGGTTGGTGAGGCCGGCAAATGAGTTCTGTTCCTGAATCAGACATGGTATGTGCAGGCAGCTTGCCGCCATCAGCATAGGCGCGCTGGCATAACCGCCCACCCCTACCACGACGTCAGGTTTGAAATCCCGGATAATCTTTTTTGCCCGGTAAAGGCTCTTTGCCATCTTTACCGGGAGCGCCAGATTCTTGATGGTAAGTTTGCGCTGCAAACCCGCCACAGGGAGTCCGATGATTTTATATCCGGCCCTGGGAACCCGTTCCATCTCCATCTTGCCGTTGGCCCCGACAAACAGTATTTCGCAATCGGTGCCGCTTTCGCGCAGTGCGTCTGCAATAGATATCGCCGGGAAGATGTGCCCGCCGGTACCGCCTCCACTTATGATTATCCGTTTCATTTATCCTCAAGTTTTATTTCTTCTGTTGGTTCTTCCTCTGTCCGCCGCTCTTCTTCCAGCTTGTTTACTGCCCTGCTCACCGAGAGTATCATGCCAAAAGCAGCGCTTAGCATCAGGTAGGCGGTACCACCGTGGCTTATAAGGGGGAGTGTATGTCCGGTTATAGGTATCAGCCGCACATTCACAAGTATGTGCAGAAAAGCCTGCGTGGTGATAAGGAAGGCCAGGCCAAGCACCAGCGCCTGCGAGAAAGTGTCGGGACACTTGAACGACAGGCTGATGCACCGGAACAGGAAAATCAGGTACAGCAACACTATCACTATACCCCCCACAAGCCCTGTCTCCTCCACTATCGCGGCATAGATAAAATCGGAAAATGCCATGGAGAGTGAGTGGCGGGAGATGCCGTTGCCGACCCCCTTGCCCAGCAGGCCGCCCGCTTTTATGGCAATCTTTGCGCTCTCGCTCTGACGTTCTTCGCGATCCATATCTTCAAGCTGTTCGCGTGTCATCTTTGAGATATCCATGGTGGTGTCGCTTTCTGGCTTGATAAAGTGCTCCACGCGGCTCTCCACGGTACCCAGGCGGTTGAATATGGGGAATTCTGCAGCTTCAGCGGATTTATTGAGCGCAAGATGATACAGACCAAACAATCCCGCCACAAAGGCGATGGCAATCCCGACAGTGAGAAGAAGATGGGTGACTTTAACATCCATAAAGTAGAACAGCATCATACTCACCAGAGCCAGCAGCATTGCAGATGAGAAGCTGTTTACCATTATGCAGGCGCACACCCCCACGACCCAGAGCAGCAGCCTTAAGCAGAATCCCTTGAAGGTCTTTATTTCGCGATTGTATTTCTCCAGCCCCCAACTGATAAACATTATCAATCCGATTTTGACGAACTCGAACACCTGGATGGTGTGGCCCATCAGTCTGAGGCCGCGTACGGCTCCGTTGCGCTTGTCCTGCAAAGGGGGCACAAAAAGCATCAGCAGCATAACCACCGCTACGACAAATATATACGGAGAGATGCGCTTGTAAAACTTATAATTGACGGCATAGCACAGGAAGAGGGCGGCGAAACCGAGCGCAACGCTGCCGAACTGCTCCATATAGATGGAGGTCTTGCTCATTATGTCGGGGTTGTTCTTGGTGAGGAATGATCCCACCGAGAACACGGCGATTATGGATATCATTGCAAATACTGCAACGATAAACCATATTACGCGGTCGCCTCTTAACCTGACTTTTGCCATAGTGTTTTAAAGGTTTCTTACCGCTTCCTTAAATTGTTGTCCGCGGTCTTCATAACTCTTGAACAAATCAAAACTTGCGCAGCAGGGGGAGAGCAGCACGGTGTCTCCCTCTTTTGCCAGCATGCTGGCCTGCTTGACAGCCTCAACTGCAGAGGCGGTATCCACTATTGTGGCTACCTTATCGTCGAATGCGGCGTGTATCTTGGTGTTGTCCACCCCCAAGCATACAATGGCTTTCACTTTCTCCCGTACCAGGTCAAACAGTGCGGAGTAGTCGTTGCCCTTGTCCTTGCCTCCCAGTATCAGCACCACCGGAGTGGTCATGCACTCCAGCGCGTACCAGGTGGAGTTCACATTGGTCGCCTTCGAGTCGTTCACATACAGCACTCCACGCACGCTCAGCACCTTTTCCATCCGGTGTTCAACCGGCATAAATGAGGTGAGAGCCTTGCGGATGCTCTCATTCTTTATGTTCATCAGCTTGCCGGTGAGGGCGGCAGCCATCGTGTTGTATACATTGTGCCTGCCCTGCAGGGAGAGGTCTGCCACCGGCATCTCGTAAGGGTCTCCGCCGTAGTTTACATGCATCCTTCCTCCAAGGGTGTAGGCTCCAATCTCGACCTCTTTCTCCTGGCTGATGGGGAGCATCTGGGCCTTGATAACAATCTGGTTGAGGTTCTTGATGGTAATCTCATCGTCGGAGCAGAAGATAAAGCAGTCCTCCGCCGCCATATTCTGGGTGATGCGGAACTTTGCGTTTACATAGTTCTGCAAGTCATAGCCGTAACGGTCCAGATGGTCAGGAGTAATGTTAAGCAGGATAGCGATGTCGGCCTTGAAATCGTACATATTGTCCAGCTGGAAGCTGCTTAACTCAAGTACATATATGTCGTAGTGTTCAGTGGCTACCTGATAGGCGTAGCTGCGGCCGATATTGCCGCCCAGTCCCACGTTGAGGCCGACATTTTTGAGCATATAATATATGAGTGAAGTGGTGGTCGTCTTGCCGTTGCTGCCGGTAATGCAGATCTTCTTGGCGGTGTCGTAGCGCCCTGCAAACTCAATCTCGGATATGACGGGGATGCCCATATCTATTGCCTTGGCCACCAGGGGAGCTGTGGACGGAATACCGGGGCTTTTTATTATCTCGTCGGCATTCAATATGTTTTCCCATGTGTGTCCCCCCTCTTCAAAGGGGATGTCATATTTATTGAGTACCTTCTTGTATGCAGAAGTGAGGGTGGACATATCCGACAGGAATACGTCAAACCCTTTGACCTTTGCCAAAACCGCAGCTCCAACGCCGCTCTCGCCTCCGCCCAAAACCGCTATTCTATTCTTAACCATATTATCTGTTTTCTACCTTTTCCTTCTTTCGAATGCTTATCTGATCTTTAGTGTTACAATAGTCAGTACGGCAAGGATGATGGATACAATCCAGAAGCGGGAGACTATGCGCGCCTCGGGCTGAATCCCCGCAGGTTTTTGAATCAGGGCATCGGGCTCCTCTTTCTGGAAATGATGATGGAGGGGAGCCATTCTGAACACCCTTACACCCTTACCTGTTTTCTTCTTTGTATATTTAAAATATGCTCTCTGGATAATTACCGAGAGGCTTTCTGCCAGATAGACGCCACACAGTATGGGGAGCAGCAGCTCCTTGCGGATAAGCACGGCGCAAACGCCTATTACACCACCCAGCATAAGACTTCCGGTATCTCCCATAAAAACCTTTGCGGGGAACGAGTTGTACCAGAGGAATCCCAGCAGGGCGCCCACCAGTGCGGCCATATACACAGCTATCTCGCCGCTTGCCGGGATATACATGATATTCAGGTAGTTGGCGTATACGACGTGGCCCGACAGATATGCCAATATACCCAGCGTCGTGCCAACTATGGCCGCGACGCCGGCCGAGAGTCCGTCCATACCGTCGGTGAGGTTGGCGCCGTTGGAGCAGGCGGTGATTATGAAAATAATTACCAGGATATAGAGAATCCAGGTCCACCACTTGCCGGCCTCACCCTTGAAAGGAGAGAGCCATGAGTAGTCGAACTCGTTGTTTTTTACAAACGGAATGGTGGTCTTGGCGTTGTTCTCCACAACCACAGAGGCTACATGCTGCTCTTCTGTGACCTCTGCGGTATTGTTGCTTCCTACCCGGAAACCCAACTGGCTGCTGAACAGCAGCGTGACACCGACCACCAGACCCAGCACCACTTGTGCCAGGATTTTCTTCTTGCCTGAGAGGCCGTCCTTGTTGTGCTTTACAATCTTGGTGTGGTCGTCGAGATATCCCACAAACCCCATCCATACTGTGGCGATAATCAACAGAATGTTATTCAGGTTGGTGAGGTCGCCAAAGAGCAGTATCGGTACCAGTACCGCCAGCGCAATTATCATTCCGCCCATCGTGGGGGTCCCCTTCTTGCTCAGCTGCCCCTCGAGGCCCAGGTCGCGGATATCTTCCCCGATCTGTTTCTTGCGGAGCTTCTTTATAATGATATTCCCGGCCCAAAGCGCGGTGACGATGCTCACCAAAGCGCAGCAGACGACCCTGAAAGAGATATATTTCATAAGGCCGGCACCTGCGAAGTCGATGCCTTGTGACTGTAACCAGTTGAAAAGATGATATAGCATGGCGTTATTGTTTCTCTATTGATGCGAAGACCTCGGAGATGACCTCCTTGTCATCGAAATGATGTTTTGTGGTTCCAATTATCTGGTAATCTTCGTGCCCTTTGCCTGCGACCAGTATCACAGCACCCTCCGGGGCGAATAAAATCGCGCTGCGGATGGCCTCCGCGCGGTCGGTGATGAACACCGATTTTGCGCGGGCGGCGGTATCCATTCCGGCGCGTATCTCTTGAATTATCTCCTCAGGCTGCTCGGTGCGGGGGTTGTCGGATGTTACCACAACCCGGTCGGCATACTTGGCTGCAATCTGTCCCATCTCGGGGCGCTTGGTGCGGTCGCGGTCGCCGCCGCATCCAAACACACATATCAGGAATTCCCCTTTTGCCGCCTCCTTGAGCGTCTTAAGCACATTCTCCAGGGCATCTGGGGTATGGGCGTAGTCGACAACCGCAGTGATGTTGTTGCCACCCTTTATATATTCGAGACGGCCGTCCACCGCCTTCATCGCGCTCAGCAGGGTGAGGGTCTCCTCCTTGTCGGCGCCGAGCAGGATTGCGGCAGAATATACGGCCAGCAGGTTGTAGGCGTTGTGTGCTCCGATGAAGCGGGTCCATACCTGCACGCCGTCCATCACCAGCTGCATGCCGTCCATCGTCTCCTCCAGCAACCTGCAGCGGAAGTCCGCCATCTTCTTGCATGAGTAGCGGTAGATGTGCGCCTTGCAGTTCTGCACCATCACCTCTCCGTTGGCATCGTCTATGTTGACCAGCGCAAACGCGTCCCTGGGCAGACCGTCAAAGAAGGCCTTCTTGCAGTCGCGGTAGTTATCGAATGTCTTGTGATAGTCCAGATGGTCGTGCGTCAGGTTTGAGAAGATGCCGCCCCGGAATTTCAGTGCAGCAATACGGTCCTGGCTCACTGCATGCGAGCTGACCTCCATAAAGCAGTACTCGCAGCCGGCATCAGCCATCTCACTGAGCAGGGCATTCAACTCCAGCGGGTCGGGTGTGGTATGGTCGGTGTGATAGCGTTTGCTGCCGATAAAATTGGCGATGGTCGATATCAGGCCGCACTCGTAGCCGAGCGAGGTGAAAAGGCGATACAGCAGGGTGACGGTGGTGGTTTTGCCGTTGGTGCCGGTCACCCCCACCAGATTCAGCTTTGCAGAGGGATTGTCGTAGAAATTGGCAGCAAGGGTGGCCAGCGCCCGCCGGCTCGATGATACCTTTATGTACACCACCCGGTCGGTGCCGGTCATCTCAAAGGCCTCTCCGTTCTGATATACAACGGCAACTGCGCCGTTTTCTATGGCCTTGGCTATGAACCTATGCCCGTCCACTGCATTCCCCTCCACAGCCACGAACAGGCTGCCGGGGGTACACTTACGTGAGTCGGTCTCAACGCTGCATATCTCCAGCGGGCGTTTTGCCGATATTTCAATTATGTCGAGACCTGCCGTCAATTTGTCCAGTGTCATAGATTCTCTGCAAGTGAAAGGGTTACACACTCAGTTTTTGTATTGATTTTTGACCCGGCTGCGGGGCTCTGCTCCACAATCTTGCCGCGCCCTTTGGATTCAACTTTATATCCGTGCGATTCAAGAAGGTAGACTGCGTCACGCAGGCCCATCCCTATAACGTTGGGTACACCGTGGATAGTGTCGTTCTGATGCTGGTGGAGATCCTTTGCAATGCCAGGCATAGACCCCGACGATACAATCGGGGTGTTCCAGTCGGGAGAGGAGGCATAAATGTTATCAATAATCTCACAAGCTACCGGACCGCCCCAGGTACCGCCGTAGAAGTTCTTTGCGGCCAGTTTTGAATAGACCACCACTATTATGGAGTACTTTGGATTCTCGTAAGGGAAGAAGCCTACAAACGAGCCCTGGTGCTTCTTGCGGCCTGAGCCGTCCATATATCCGCCCCCCGGAAGGGATATACGTGCGGTGCCGGTTTTGCCGGCTACATGCACCTTGCAGTTTGCAAATGCGCGGCGTGCAGTACCGTTTTCTCCAACCACAACGCCTCTGAGAGCCTCTTTTGCCAGTGCTGCAGTCTCTTTGGAACATACCCTGCCTATAGTTTCCACAGGATAGGTGTATTCCACGTTGCCTCCTCGCTGCAGGTTCACAAACAAGTGAGGTTTGACCATGACTCCGTCGTTGGCTACAGCGTTATAAAAGCTGAGGATGTGCAGCGGAGTGAGCTGTACGGCATACCCCATACCTATCTGGGGCAGGTCGGGGGGACTCCAGAGTTTGTCTTTGGGGTCGCGGATGCGGGCTTTGCCCATTCCGGGCAGGTCAAAGTCGTAGTTATAACTGATCCGGCGCTCATTATTGAGCTTGTCAACGAAATCTTGCGGATTACTGCCGTATTTTTCGCCGGCGATGCGGCGGAACACGTTATTTGATGATATCTCCAGCCCCTTTCGTACGGTGATGGTGCTGTAGTTGCGCAGGTAAGTATCCTCAAATGCGGTCTTGCCGTAGCGCCAGATTACGTCGGCGCTCTGACGGGTGTCCAGAGTTACTTTCTTGTCCTCCAGGGCGGTGACAAGCGTAGCCAGCTTAAATACGCTGCCCGGCTCTCCAAGGCGGCCGATGGCGTAGTTGTACTGCTCTGTGAAGCGTCCGTGCTCGTCCTTCTCCATATTGACCATTGCCCTGATCTCCCCAGTGGCCACCTCCATCACTATTACGGTGCCGGCTTCGAGGTCTGGTTCATCCCCTATCTTGCGCAAAAGAGCCCTTTGGGCGATATCCTGCATGTCAATGTCTATCGAAATCTGAACGTCCTGTCCGTTCACCGCCGGCGTCTCCGGGAATTCGGCATCGGGGATCCAGATACCTTTGTCTATGCGGCGCATCGGCTTCAGACCCGGCGTGCCGCGAAGTACTGAATCCAGTGCACCTTCCACTCCAATGCGTGGTTTATCTTCGCTGCTGCGCAGATAACCCAGTGCGCGGTAGGCCAGTTTGTCGTAAGGATATTCGCGATGGTCTATCTTTTCAATCAACAGGCCGCCGCGACGTCTGCCCAGGTTGAGCAGGGGATACTGGCTTATCTGCTTCATCTCATTATAGCTCACGTGCTGGCGCAGCAGACGGGTGTAGCCCTTGCCGTCTTCGCGACGGGTGCGGAGAAGCTTGACATATTCGTCGGCGGTATGCTCCTTATAATTCTTTGCCAGTGCCTCTGCCAGGGGGCCTACATTGGCCTCGAATACGCTGTCAACAGCCACCGTACAATCCAGGCCGATGAAGTATTCCGGGGTGGAGAAGGCAAGATAGCGTCCGTCGCGGGCAATGATGCTCCCCCTGATGGGAGATACAGGATCCTCGCGGGTGACCTTTGTGCGGTATGATTCAGTTTTGATCTCCTTGTCAAAGAATTGCAAATACACAATCCTGCCGATGGCCGTGAGGGCTATCAGCATAAACAGCGCGTAAACCAGCGCCACTTTGGTTGCGTTTTGCTTCATCTTACTCTATAACAATCCGTTGCGGCGGGTCCTGGGGGGCGTGCAAGGAGGTGTTGCCCCCCTGGAGCAACATCTTCTCTATCCTTGTACGCTGGTCCAGTCCGGTGAGGTACAGGTCTTTTTCGTGGAATTCTATCTGGAGTTCTTCAATTATCTTGTCGTTCTTGTTTATGAGTGCCATACGGTCCTCTACCCAGAGTCCCCACATCAGGTACAGGCTTACCAGTATAAAACAGAAAAAGATGAACAGGATTTGCCTGTCAACACCTTTTTTTGCAATATACTCTCCACCGAACAAGCCGGTGAACCAGGCCTTTGCCTTCCCCTTGTCGCTCATATCCAGTTCTGTTATTTCATTGCAACCTTTCTTGCCACGCGCAGTTTGGCACTCCGGGCGCGCGTGTTGCCCGCTATCTCATCTTCTGCCGGGAGGACAGGCTTCGCAGTCACCTTCTCCATTGTCCCTTGCGCAATAGCGTCCCTCATGGCGTTCTTAACGATGCGGTCCTCAAGTGAATGATAGGTAATCACCGCCAGGATTCCCCCCTGAGCAAGCGATTTTATCGCCATTGGCATAAAGCGCTCAAGAGCCTTCATCTCGTCGTTCACCTCTATGCGAAGAGCCTGATATACCTTTGCCAGATACTTATGCTGCGCAAACTGCGGAGTAGCTCTCTCCAGCGCTGCGTTCAGCGCCTCTGTGGTTTTAATAGACTCCTGAGAGCGCCTCTCGCAAACAAGTCTGGCGGCAAGCCGGCTGTTGTTTATCTCGCCATACTCGCGGAAGATGCGCTCCAGCGCCTCCTCTGTATATGAGTTTATTACATCCTCCGCAGTTTTGCCCGATCCGGCGTTCATCCGCATATCCAGCGCGCTGTCAAAGCGGAAAGAGAAGCCCCGGCTGGCTGTATCAAACTGGTGCGACGATACCCCAAGGTCGGCAAGTATGCCGTCAGCCGCCTCAAACCCGTTGAAGAGTATCCAGTTACGGATAAACCTGAAGTTGGAGTGTGTGGGTATCAGCCTTTCATCATCGGGCGCGTTTGCCAGGGCATCCATGTCCTGATCCATGGCAATCAGCCGCCCCTTGTCCGACAACTGTTCTAAAATAGCCCTGCTATGGCCGCCTCCGCCGAATGTGGCATCCACATACACGCAGCTTGGCTTTATTGAGAGGGCGGATACACTTTCCTTCAATAGAACAGGTGTATGATATTCAGACATAACCGGTACCTCCTGCTATCCAAGCGTCTTTTCTGCGAGTGCTACATATTCTTCGTCGGATAATTGGGTGCTTTCGAGACTATCCTTCGCCCAAATCTCAATCTTGAAGTCCCGGCCGCAAAATACAGCCTCTTTTTCGATACCAACCGATTCGAGAAGAGCCTTGGGAATGGAGATCCTGCCAAGTTTCTCATCGGGAACAACAAAGGTGCGGTTGCTTGTGTAAGCACGCCAGAAACGCTCGTCGTCCCTGTTGAAAAGGTTGAGCCTCGATCGAACTGCCTCGGATTCCTTCTCCCACGACTCGTAAGAGTACATCTCGAGGCAGTTAGCGAACAAGGTCTTTTTAACGACGAAACCCTGCTTGATGCTATCTGAGCAGATGGCTTTGAAGGCGGCAGGGAAGACCAGCCTCCCCTTGTCGTCTACCTTCGCCTTGTATTCGCCGATAAAATTGGTCATATATAATAGAGTGATGTGTGTATGCAAAGTTATAATACTTTCTCAAAATATTTACATTTTTTTACAAAAATTTCCAAAATATTACACAATGTCCCAAACAGGGGATTAAAACCTGAAACAAAAAAGAGGGTGACTAAAAAGAGATTATTGGTCACTCTCTTTTTTATTCCTCTATTGCTGACAATCCGTCAAACCAGAGCACGCCGAATGGCTTCAGAACACGCTATAGGGCACGTCGCCGCGCTTTAGGCGATGATATCG
>JAFXNQ010000057.1 GCA_017529425.1 Bacteroidales bacterium
GGACGAGATGATAGAGAAGCGCCACGCCATCTACAGGCATCTGTCCCAGAAGGACATAGTGCCCTTCCCCGGAGAGGATCCCCGCGAGTTCTGGCAGCGCGCCGAGGACCGCACCCAGGCCACTGCCCAGCATTACGATGAACTTGGCATGGCTGAATATCAGGCAATAGAAGTTTTCTTAAGATTGAGATAATATTTAGATTTGAAAAGGATAATTGTTATTTCGCTCCTGGTAGTATTTGTTTCATCTTGTAATATAGATGATAGGAGCAGTTCAAAAGAATCAGAAGAAGTCTCAGAAGCGATAAGCCTTTTTGAGAATGAAGTAATTCGGTTGAAGGATAAGTTCAATCCAAAAAATGCTTTTTATTTTGGAAACATAATTCCTGATTGGACAGTTGCACAGTGCAATTATAACTTCGAGAGGCATCAGATAAATGTTGAAACGCGTATTAATACCACATATGCATATCGTGTAGTCCAAAATTATGTAAATGCTAAACATGCTCGTAAAGTGCCATGTTATCAGCATCTTCTTGTGACATACAATATTGAAAAGTCAACCTCGGGTGTCTTTATTGTGTTGTTAATTCCCACTAGCGAGTTTGATAGGTCACATTCTAAAGGATGGTATAAGCAGTTGGATAATTGCGGAGATATGAAAGATTATAGTGGGCTCAAACTGTATTGTTCTTTGGATGGAAAGTTATGTCGAGTTAATCAATATGTAAACGGGAAGAAAAAGGTTGGTTTTTTTTGCGCAAACATAAGGAATATCGATCTTTATTCATTGTTCGCTGGCATTCGTTTTCAACGAGGGCATGTATTATTAACCAAATCCTCAATGGATACCGAACTTGAAGCAAGTTATTGCTATGGAGACTATCCGTATTTTCCTTTTGATGATCCAAATTTTTGGTGGTGGTTGTGGAATAATTATGGTTATAATGAAGGAGAGTATTATGATCCGGATGAAGGGAATACGAATGGTGGAGGAGGAGGGGGAGGGGGAGGCAACGGATATTCAGGCAATAATAGTACTAGTCTGAAAGTTGGCTACTTGTCCCATAGCTCAGCGGGATTTGTGACAGGAGATGTATTGAGTGAAGCGAATAGAATAAGTACAGCAATTAATAATTATTCAAGTAAGTGTCAAATGGTTGCGCAGTTATGTGCAAAACTCAATACATCGAAGGTCCTCATACGGGTTGTCCTATATGACCACGAGCATTATGAAAATAATCATTACTTAACATATCCACCAGACACTAATGGCAAAGTTATTATCTCTGTTCCATTGTCTGGCCTTCCAGATGACTATCCAGAATGGGACTATCCAACTGGCTTGCTTGAAGAGTTGTTCCACGCATATCAATATCAATGTGGAGACAATTGGGATAAAGGCGATATGGAATTAGAAGCAAAGATTTGGGATTACTTGTTGTATAAAAAGTATGGGATTGGTACAAATGTTGATGACCCTATCTTTTGGAAATACTATAGGCATCAAAATCAACAAAAATATTTTAACTTGATTGACGCGTGGTTAAGTGCGAATAACTATGACAGCCAATTGTTTCAAAGAAGTTTTAATATTGATCATACAAAGCATATTAAGCAGCTGCAATCTAACGAATAGTTTTTTTTATGAAAAAGATATTTTTAATCTGTCTTTTGTTTTGTTGTGATATTTTCACCACTAAGGGTCAAGTTAATTATGCCTTTGTGGATAGTGTTCAAGGAGTGTGCGAGACATACAATATTATACATCATGACGGATATCTATTTATTTGTAATACTAAGAACACCTGTATTACTCAACCTCAAAAATCGTTGATCACTGGATGTGATTTATCTTTTGAGGAGGCAAGCATAATTAATGGTTGTGTGTCCATTAATAAAGAATTACTCACCGAGGTTGTTAGTGATGTATTTTCAAACGATGAAAGGTTGCTCTATGGTAATGTATTGGAGGATTCTTTCCTAGATTTTCGAATTGCTATAAACCCTCAGACTGGAAAACCAAGGGAGGTTCTTTATGCTATTTGTTACGATTCAACGAATGATAGTTTGCTTTCTATCCCCATAATTAGATTAGAAGAATTGGAAGATAAGATTTTGGATAGTTTTCGATTCAACATTCCGGAGATCGCAAAGAATTCATCTTATATTAAAGCATCCGCAATGATTTTTGGCGGTGGAATGTAAACGTCTTCCATGCCTATTGCTATCATATCAACTTTAGTATCATGCGCGTTTGTTTTTATATACGCATCTACCAGTCGTATATTCATTAAAGGTAAATCATTTTCGACGGTTTTGATAGTTTTATTAAGTGTTTTGGCTGTTTTTTTATACTTTTTGCTCAAGTCCAGAACGCTTATTGTCGCATCTGTGTTAGGATGTTGTTTTTATGACAGAAAAAGAATTCCTCAGAAAGCTTACCCTTTATTATGCGTATTATTTTGTGCGCTAACCTTTTTTCTTTTTTTGTTACGACCAGAGTCAGTATATGGCAGGTTATTAATCTGGCGTACTTGTTTATCCATGATTGAAGCAAAACCATTAGGCTTCGGCCTTAATGGGATGCAGAATAATTACATGTTGTTTCAGGCGCGTTTTTTTGAGCGTCATACTACATCGCCTTTTGCCATTTATGCTGATGATATTGTGATTTCTTACAATGAGTTTTTACATTGTTCTGTGGTTTTAGGTGTTATAGGTTTGTTATTTTTTTGCTCAATTTTAGTTGTTCTCTTTCTTGCAAAAACGGATAATGGTTTGAATGACATCCTTAAATCCGTCCTTCTCGTTTTTGTTGTTTTTGCACTTTTTTCATTCCCCTTCTCTCATATTGTTACATGGATACTTTTTTGGACTATGGTTATTGCGATGCGGAAACCATATTTTGGCGTCTTGATAAACACTTTAAGCATAGTCTTGATATTATTGGGAATGGGAGAGTGGTGCTACAAAAAGCATTTCGAGGTTGTTACTGAAGCTTTCATGACTAATCAAGTGGACACACATAGAATAGAGCAAGTAATTGTTAATACAAATTTTTATCAATTATGCCCATCATTACTTGAACCTTTATTAAAATACGAAGACTTTCAGCACAGCCGGTTATACCCTTGTGTGGTTAACCATGCTGTGAAGAGATTACCTTGCACGGTCTCATACTGTGCAATGGGAGACTATCTTTTGAATGCTGGACAAATAAATGAGGCGTTGTATTATTATCGAAAAGCCTCAACTATGGTTCCAATAAAGTTGATGCCCAAGTACAAAGAGTTCCTTCTTTTTTTTACCAGATCTGATTACACAAATGCTCTTAAAGTGGGAACGGATATACTCTCGATGCCCATAAAAGTGGGAAGTAGTGATGCTATTCTGATTGTTAACGATGTGAAAGAGAAATTAGGTGTTATTAGTGGATATGATGCATTATAGAATATTATTATTTGTGCTAACTTGTCTAGCGTCTCTTTGCGGATGCGACCGTGGATTATATGTATCATTGAAGCAGGCAGGAGATAACAAAGAGGAATTAAGACGCACTCTTTCGCATTACCATAGGGAGTTTAAGGAGTCAAAGTCGGAATCAGACAGAGATAAATTGTTGGCAACGAAATTCTTGATTAAGAATATGCCTGGTCATTATGCGATGGTTGGGAAATACAAGGAGTATTATGATGCATGTAAGCGAGTATTTAGAGAAAAAAACCTGTCGGCATCAGATCGCGCAGATTCCTTGAATCGATTGTCTGACAGATTCGCCTCGGAGATAGATTATAAACCATTGATTGAGGTAATAAAGTCTGAGTATCTTGTTAAAGATATTGATATGGCGTATAAACAGTGGAAGGAAGGTGATTGGGCCAAGCACCTTGATTTCGATTGTTTTTGTGAGTATCTACTTCCTTTTACTTGCTCACAAGTGCAACCTATATTTGATTGGCGAACCGAAATGCGTTCTTTCGCTTACGGGAGTATTGGCAATCTGTATGAATGTTATGATTACGAATATGATCCCAGTGCAGCAATTACAAGGGTGAATTCATTACTAAAAGAGATGATTCAAAAACAAAGAAAAGTTATTCAGCCACATGAAATACCTATATTTGACGATTCATTGTTTGTTATGTACCCTAATAGCGCTTCTTGTAATGAGAACGCCGAGTTGGTTACTTTGATAATGAGATCAAAAGGACTTCCGGTAACAATTGATTATACCCCGCAGTGGCCAGACAGAAGAAGCGGACATAGTTGGAACTCTTTTTGGTCCATACATGGCAATTCTGAAATATTCAATCCCTTCACATCAAATCCAGGTTATCCTTTTTTTAAGCATCAGAGAATTGCTAAAGTTTTCAGAAGGACGTTTTCTGCTAACAAAGAGTATCTAAAAAAGATCAAATCACAAAAACACATTGTACAGACAACTGGGTCAGAGTTCTTTAAAGATGTTAGTGAGGAGTATATGGCCACATCAGACATTAAGATTAAATTATTTAAAAGGGTCAGAAGTCGTGTGGCGTTTATTGCTGTTTTTGATAATGATAATTGGCATCCAATATGGTATGGTAAAACACGGGGGAAAAACGCATTCTTTACTAAGATGGGACGCGATGTTGCTTATATTGTACTAGCATTTGAGGATGCGAAATTAATCCCTTTCAGCTATCCATTTATACTCAATAGATTGGGCCAAGTCTCATATGTTATCCCTAATGATACGAGTACCATTAACCTACATTTGAATAGAAAATATCCCATGCATCAACATGTATATTTAGTGTCCACACTTAGGAATGGGGTTTTTGAAGCATCCAATGATAAGAAAAAATGGGTGCCATTAGATTTTTTGCCAAAGTGGCCTCTTACATCCGGGATAAGATATTTAAACACTGACGAAAAGTACCGTTACTGGCGTTTTTGTTCAACGAATACGAGAGTGTCAGATATGGCAGAAGTGTTTTTTTATGGTATTAATGATACCACACCTCGTTTTGAGTATTCAGTGGTTGAAAACAACAATGGGTTTGAGAAACTGTTTGACAATGATCCCTTAACATATTATAGTGCAAAGGGAGAAGATTATTATGGATGTGTTGATTTCGGAGTTCCAATACAATTATCAAAAATTGAATACATACTAAGAGGGGATGGGAATGCCATAATGCCGGGGGATTATTACGAGGTCGCATGGTGGAAAATGAATCATTGGGAACATATTCAAACAATTAAAGCAAATGATGTTTTCCTTGACATAGAGATGGCGCCCAAGGATGCGCTCTTTTATATAAAAAATATTTCATCAGGAAGCGAAAATCGTATTTTTGTATGGGATAATGATAAAAAAGATGTAATTTGGCATTAGAAATAAAGATTGAGTAATTGAGATAATATGAAAGTAATTATCAGAGACACAGAGAAAGAGGCCGCCCTTTGGGTGGCCGACCGCATCGCCAACGCCATCAAGGCAAAGGCAAAAATCAGCGACAAACCCTTTGTGCTGGGGCTTCCTACCGGATCCACCCCGCTCAAGGTATACGCCGAACTCGTCCGCAAAGTCAAGGCCGGCGAGCTCAGCTTCAAGAACGTGATCACTTTCAATATGGATGAGTACGTGGGCCTGCCCGTCGAGCATCCGGAGAGCTATCACAGCTTCATGTACCGCAACCTCTTCGACCATATCGACATCCCCCGCGCAAACATCCATATCCTCGACGGCAACGCTCCCGACCTCGCGGCCGAGTGCGCTTCCTACGAAGAGAAGATAGTCGAGGCCGGAGGATTCGACCTCTTCTTCGGAGGAATCGGCGAAGACGGCCACATCGCATTCAACGAACCCTTCTCGCCCCTGCAGAGCCGTACCCGCGTGGTCACCCTCACCGACGACACCATACGCGTGAATTCCCGCTTCTTCGGCGGTGACATCAATCTCGTTCCCAAGCAGGCGATGTCCGTAGGTGTCGCGACCGTCCTCTCCGCCAAGGAGGTTGTTATCCTCGCTCTCGGCCCCAAGAAGGCCCGTGCGATCGGAGAGGCCATCGAAGGCCCCATCACCCACAAGAACACCGTGTCCGCCCTGCAGAACCATCCCGACGGCATCATAGTCCTCGACGAGGATGCGGCCGGCGAACTGCTGGTGAACAGCTACAAATACTTCAAGGCCGTAGAGGCTGCGGAGATGCGATAGAATACACTAATAACCACTGATAACCAATGATAAAATCGTTTAACGAACTTTTCGCCGAGCTTCAGGCGAAAGGTGTTCGCAAGCGGATGATAGCCGCCTGGGCCGTGTACAGCCATACCATAGAGGCTGCTTCCAAGGCCCTGGAACTCGGCATCGTGGACGTAACCCTCGTGGGAGATGCAGACATGATCCTGAAGGCCTGCGCTGAATACAGGATCGACGCCTCTCGCTTCACTGTCATGGACATCAAGGACGAGCTCAAGGCCGTGGCCGAGGCCGTCCGGATGGTTCATGACGGGGAGGGCGACGTGCTCATGAAGGGGCTTTGCTCCACCGACAAGTTCCTCCGCGGCGTCCTGAACAAGGAAACCGGGCTCCTACCCGCCAAGGGCCTGCTTTCCCACGTGGGAGTGCTGGAGAATCCGAACTACCACAAGCTGATGTTCGTCAGCGACGTGGCAGTCGTCCCCCTGCCGGATTTCCGCCAGAAGGTGAAGATCGCGGGCTACCTGATTTCCGTGGCAAAGGCCTTCGGTGCAGAGAAACCCAAGATCGCCTTCATTGCGGCTTCCGAGCAGATGCTGGACACCATGCCCGCCTGCATGGAGGGTGCGATGCTCGCCAAGATGTGCGACCGCGGCCAGATCCCCGGCTGCATAGGAGACGGCCCCCTGGCCCTCGACGTTGCCGTCGACAAGGAGTCCGCAGAAATCAAGAAGCTCTCCAGCCCCGTGGCGGGAGACGCCGACTGCCTGCTGTTCCCCAACATTGAAGCCGGCAACGTTTTCTGGAAGGCCAACACCAAGATGATCAAAGGTGTGAAGCAGGCCGGCATGCTGGTGGGCACCAAGGTGCCGTGCGTACTTGCCTCCAGGGCCGATTCCGTGGACGTTAAACTTAACTCGATCGCGGCGGCGGTCGCTTTCGTGAAGTAGGTATGGCAAAAGGAACCATTCTCGTAGTAAACACTGGATCCATCACCACCAAGTTCGCTCTCTACAAGGACGGAGCCTGCATCCTGGAAAAGAAACTGGAGCATTCCGTCGAGGAGCTATCGAAGTTCGCCGACGTGATGGACCAGGATGGCATGCGCACGGAAGCCATCCTGAAAGCGCTTAAGGAGATAGGCGTACGTCTGGAGGACATCGACATAGTGATGTGCCGCGGCGGCCTCTTCACCCCCTGCGTCACCGGCGTCTACAATGTGAACGCCGACATGCGCGAGGTGCTATCTTCCAGCCGCGAAGGTAACCATGCCTGCAATCTTTCTGCTTTGATCGGGGACAACATCGCCGGCGAGATTAACGCCATCCGCGGTAAAGACGGCCCCTTCGGCCCCTGTGTCGCGTATGTGGCGGATCCTCCCATGGCGGACGAGATGCTCCCCGAGTGCCACGTGGGTGGTATCCCGGAATTCCCGCGCAGAACCCTTTTCCACGCCCTCAACACCCGCGCCATCATGCGCAGATACCTGCGGGATACCGGCCGCAAGGCTGAGGATACCACCGCGATTATCTGCCACATGGGCGGAGGCGTAACGATCTCCCTGCACCGTGACGGACGCGTCATCGACACGTCCCACGGCCTTGGCGGCGACGGCCCCATCACGCCCGAAAGGGCCGGGTGCTGCCCTCCTTATCCGCTCATCGACATGTGCTTCAGCGGCAAGTACACCAAGCAGGAGATAAAGAAGAAACTCATAGGCAAGGGCGGCGCTGTGGCGTATTTCGGCACCAACGATATGAGGGTGGTGGTGGAACGTGCCCAGGAGGGTCAGGAGGAATACGTAGTGTTCCTGAAGGCCTTCGTGCTGAACATCGCCAAGTACATCGTCGCGCAGGGCGCGGTGGTGGACGGCAAGGTGGATGTGATTATCCTCACCGGCGGCGTTGCCTACAGCAAGCCCATCACGGACGCCATCACCAAGAAGGTGGAATGGCTCGCTCCCGTCAGAGTGTATCCCGGGGAGAACGAGCTCGAATCCCTGGCGGAGAACGGATACATGATCCTGGCCGGGGAAACCAAGATACACACATACAACAAAGACCACATAATTGAAGACTAAAACTATAACTATGGCTGAAATCGATTATTCAAAAAGATCATTTAGTTATTACCCCACGAATGCGATAGTTTACGCCACCTGCATCGAAGGGAAATGGAGCAAGCCGGTAGTCACCGACAACTTCAACTTCTCCCTCCACTGTTTTGCCGGAGTGTTCCACTATGCTCCGTGCTGCTTCGAGGGCCTGAAGGCCTTCCGCGGCGTGGACGGTCGCGTGCGCCTCTTCCGCCCGGACGAGAATGCCAAGCGCATGGAGAGCAGCGCCCAGTACCTGGATATGCCCGCCCCTTCGATGGAACTCTTCCTCGACATGTGCGTTAGCTGCGTGCAGGCGAACTGGGAATTCCTCCCTCCTACCGACAGTTGCGGATCGCTCTACCTGCGCCCCGTCCTCTTCGGCATCAATCCCCAGTTGGGAATCCATTCCTCGAGGGATGTGATGTTCGCAGTGATGGCTTCCGGTGTTGGTACCTATTCCGGAGCCAAGATCCTGGTGCCCGGCACCGCGGTGCTTTCCCGCAACTACGACCGTGCGGCCACTTACGGATCCGGCGGCTACAAGCTCGGCGCCAACTACGCACAGTCCCTGCATGCCTACAACCTGGCCCACAAGATGGGGTATCGCGAGCTCCTGTTCCTCGACAGCGCCACGCACACCCACATCGAAGAGTTCGGATCCTCCAACTTCTTCGCCATCAAACACGGCTGCTACATCACCCCGAACTCTCCCAGCGTGCTGCCTTCCATCACCAACAAGAGCCTGCGCAAGGTCGCGGAGGAATTCGGCTTGAAGGTCGAACGCCGGACCATCTTCGTCGATGAGCTCGAGACATTCGAAGAGGTTAACTCCTGCGGCACGGCCGTGGTCATCACGCCAATCAGCCGCATAGACGACAAGGTTACCCTGGAGAGCGGCACCATTACCCGTGAATATAAGTACCTGGACGAGTGCGGCCCCATCAGTAGGAAACTGTACGACCGCATCATCGGCATTCAGAAGGGTATGGAGGAAGACACCTACGGCTGGTGCATGTTCGTGAACGAGCCCAAGTGATGAAGGACAGGGTCAAGGATCTCCTGGATGCCAGCAAGGCCGATGAGGCCATTGCCCTGATGGAGGAATACCGTGCGGGCGGAGGCATCATGGACGACACCCTTTTCTATCTCCTCGGCAACGCTTGGCGGAAAAAAGGCAACTGGCAGATGGCCATGAACAACTACCTGGAGGCCATCCACCTGAACCCGGAAAGCCCCGCGCAGCAGGCCCTGGACATAGCGAACGAGATTCTGGACTTCTACAACAAAGATATGTACAACCAATAAACAATAACACTTTTATGGCTAAAATGAAAGGAGCGACAGTGGTGGACGTCGAACGCTGCAAAGGCTGCGGCCTTTGCGTGGTCGCCTGTCCGCTGCACGTCCTGGCCCTCACCACCAAAAACGTGAACCAGAAGGGCTACAACTATGCTGAGGCCGTACTGGAGGACAGCTGCACGGGATGCACGTCCTGTGCGATAGTCTGCCCGGATGGCTGTATCACCGTTTACCGTAAAAAGGAGGAATAGTCATGGCTGAGAAAGAAATCACCCTTATGAAAGGCAATGAAGCCATTGCCCATGCCGCCATCCGCTGCGGCTGCGACGGATACTTCGGCTATCCTATCACTCCCCAGTCCGAGGTCCTCGAGACCCTGGCCGCGGAGAAGCCTTGGGAGACCACCGGCATGGTGGTGCTGCAGGCAGAGAGCGAAGTGGCATCCATCAACATGGTCTACGGCGGCGCCGCCACCGGCAAGAAGGTCATGACCTCCTCATCCTCCCCTGGCATCTCCCTGATGCAGGAAGGCATTTCCTACATGGCGGGAGCAGAACTCCCTGCCCTCATCGTGAACGTTTCCCGCGGTGGCCCCGGCCTCGGAACCATCCAGCCAAGCCAGGCGGATTACTTCCAGACAGTGAAGGGCGGCGGCCACGGCGACTATCGCCTCATTACCCTCGCCCCTGCATCGGTGCAGGAGATGGCGGATTTCGTGGACCTCGCCTTCGAGCTGGCTTTCCGTTACCGTAATCCTGCGATGATCCTTTCCGACGGCGCCATAGGGCAGATGATGGAGAAGGTGGTGCTGCCTCCTTTCAAACCCCGCCGCACTACGGAGGAGATTGCAAAGGAATGCCCCTGGGCTACCACGGGCCGCATCGGCATGCGCAAGCCCAACATCATCACCTCCCTTGAACTCCGTTCCGAGGAGATGGAGCAGAACAACCTCCGCATCCAGGCCAAGTACCGCGTGATCGAAGAGAAGGAAGTCCGCTATGAGGAGTACAAGACCGAAGATGCGCAGTACCTGATCGTGGCTTTCGGCAGTGCCGCCCGCATCGCCAAGAAGGTCATCGCCATTGCCCGCGAGCAGGGCATCAAGGTGGGCCTGCTCCGCCCCATCACCCTCTGGCCTTTCCCTTATGCTAAAATAGGAGAGCTGGGCAAGAAGGTGAAGGGTATCCTTTCGCTGGAGATCAATGCCGGACAGATGGTGGAAGACATCCGTCTCGCCGTGGAATGTGGCGTTCCTGTCAAGTGGTACGGCCGCCTCGGCGGCATCATCCCTGAGCCGGAAGAGGTGCTGGAACAGATCAAGAGTATGACACTTTAACCGCTGCGCCCTATGACTAGAGAAGAAATAATCAAGGAAGAGAATCTGGTATATAAGAAACCGGAATTGCTGAACGATGTGCCCATGCACTACTGCCCGGGCTGCAGCCACGGAGTGGTCCACAAACTCGTGTCGGAAGTCATCGCCGAAATGGGAATGGCAGACAAAACCATTGCCATCTCCCCCGTAGGATGCGCCGTGTTCGCCTATAAGTATATAGATGTTGACTGGCAGGAAGCCGCCCACGGCCGTGCTCCTGCACTGGCCTCCGCAGTGAAGCGACTCTGGCCGGACCGCCTGGTGTTCACCTATCAGGGCGACGGTGACTTAGCCTGCATCGGCACGGGTGAAACCATCCATGCCCTGAACCGCGGTGAGAACATCACGATCATCTTCATCAACAATGCCATCTACGGAATGACCGGAGGCCAGATGGCCCCGACCACGCTGATCGGCATGAAGACCGTCACCTGCCCCTACGGCCGCGATCCCAAACTTCACGGATACCCTCTCAAGATGGCGGATATAGCCGCCCAGCTCGAGGGCACCTGCTATGTGACCCGCCAGAGTGTGCAGAACGTGCCTTCAATCCTGAAGGCAAAGAAGGCCATCCGCAAGGCTTTTGAATACTCCATGCAGGGCAAAGGCTCCAACCTCGTGGAGATAGTTTCCACCTGCAACACCAACTGGCGCATGAGCCCGGACAAGGCCAACAAGTGGATGGAAGAGAACATGGTTCCCTTTTATCCTCTCGGAGATCTTAAAGATAAAGGTAAAGAGTTATGACACACGAGATTATCATATCCGGATTTGGAGGACAGGGAGTCCTCTCGATGGGCAAGATCCTGGCCTACTCCGGCCTGATGGAAGATAAGGAAGTAACCTGGATGCCGGCATACGGCCCCGAGCAGCGCGGCGGCACCGCCAACGTGACCGTCATCGTGAGCGACGAGCCCGTTTCGTCCCCCATCCTGAGTTCATACGACACGGCCATCGTGCTGAACCAGCCCTCGCTCGAGAAATTCGAGAGCAAGGTTAAGCCCGGCGGCAGCCTCATCTATGACGGCTACGGCATCAATAATCCTCCCACCCGCAAGGACATCCACGTCTACAGGATAGACGCTATGGACAAGGCGGCCGAGATGAACATGATCAAGGTTTTCAACATGATGATTCTGGGAGGCCTGCTCAAGATTCATCCCATCGTGAGTGTGGAAAGCGTGCTGAAGGCCTTGCGCAAGACCCTTCCTGAAAGGCACCATCATCTTATCCCGATGAACGAAGAGGCCATCAGGATGGGAATGGATATCATAAAGGAAGTATAGCACAAACGCCGGCGACAGGATTATGGCATCAGCGAAGACATTATGGTACTGCACCAACTGCGGTAACGAGAGTCCCAAGTGGATGGGGCGCTGCCCGGCGTGCGGAGAGTGGAACACGATGGTTGAGGCTCCTGTAGAGAAGAAGGGCTCTAAAGGTGGGGCCAAAGCCGTGGCTTCCGGTAGCAAGGGCGAACGCAAGCCGTTGAGGCTGAAGGAGATAGACCGCTCCAAGGAGCCGCGTCTGCAGCTTGGTATGCCCGAGCTGGACCGTCTTCTCGGTGGAGGTATAGTGCCCGGTTCGCTGGTGCTGATAGGTGGTGAACCCGGCATAGGCAAGTCTACGCTGAGTCTGCAGATTCCGCTGGTTTCGGGGTTGAAGACGTTGTATGTTACAGGCGAGGAGAGTGCGCGTCAGGTGAAAATGCGTGCAGACCGGCTTTGCGGAGGTGCTGTGGGAGAGTCCGTTTCTGGAGCATTTTGCCGGAACGGCCTGCGAAGCAGCGCGGAAGAAACGGACTCTCCCGCAGCACCGGTGGAGGATACGCTGATTTTCACCGAGACGCGGATGGAATCCATTCTGGAGCAGGCGGAGGAGATACGGCCGGAGCTGATGATAGTGGATTCGGTGCAGACGATGTTCACCGACACGGTGGAATCCACCCCCGGGAGCGTCAGCCAGATAAAAGAGGTGGCGGCGATGCTGCTGCGCTTTGCCAAAGAGAGCGGCATCCCGGTGTTGCTGATAGGCCACATCACCAAAGACGGTTATATCGCCGGCCCCAAGATACTGGAACACATTGTGGACGTGGTTCTGCAGTTCGAGGGCGAGAACCGCGGGGCATACAGAATCCTTCGCAGCATCAAGAACCGATTCGGATCCACATCCGAAATCGCAGTTTTCGAGATGACCGGCGCGGGTCTCCGCGAGGTGGCTAACCCCTCGGAAATGCTGATCCCCATGCATGAGGCCGGACTCAGCGGAGCGGCCATCTGCGCTACGCTCGATGGCACCAGGCCCCTCCTCTTCGAGGTGCAGGCCCTGGTGAGCAGCGCCGTATACGGCACCGCCCAGCGCTCCGCCACAGGCTTTGATACCCGCCGCCTGAACATGCTCCTGGCCGTGCTGGAAAAGCGCGCCGGTTTCCACCTAAGTGCCAAGGACGTCTTCCTGAACATGGCGGGCGGCCTCAAGGTCAGCGACCCTGCCGCCGACCTTGCCGTGGTCGCGGCGGTGCTCTCATCCAATTTCGACTACTCTCTCCCCGGGGATTCCTGCTTTGCCGGTGAGGTTGGGCTCAGCGGGGAGATCCGCCCCGTCGCGAACACGGACCGCCGCATCGGCGAGGCCGCCCGCCTGGGCTTCAAGCGCATCTATGTGAGCAGTTTCACTCCGCTCGGAGAACAACAGCCCAAAGAGATAAAGATTGTCAAGGTGGCCGATGTGCCGGCCCTCGTAAAAGCCCTTTTCAAAAATGCGTAGGATCTGCATTCTTTTAGCTCTCCTGCTGGTGGGATACATCCTTCCTGCAAAAGACTTCAACGAAAAGAAAGTCGTGGCAAACCTGGCCGTCATCAGCGACACCCATGTGAACGGGTATAACGGCGTGCCTGGCTACAAGTTCCGCAGCGCCCTTATCCAGGAGCGCGGTTTTGCCGCCCGTTTCGGCGGCCTGGACGGTGTCGTTGTGGTAGGCGACCTGGTGGACAGCCCGGCCTGGAATGCCAAGAAGTATATAGAAATAAACGATTGGAAACGTCTATACGAAAGTGTTTTCAGCCCATTGGATGTGCCTCTGGCTTATACGGTTGGCAATCATGACGTGTGGAAGGAGTGGACTACAGACACCTACAAGGAAGCAAAGCAGTTTCCCAGGCGCCTGGGCCCCGAGTTCTATAAAGCCGAGGTCGGCGATCCGACTATGGCGGAGAAGTTCGAGTGCAGGCATTATGAGATTGGGGGTTACCATATCCTTTCGGTAGTTCCGGACGGCCGCAATCCGGTCGTGTATCCAGAAGAAAGTATCAGGTGGCTCGACGAGAACCTGAAGGACCTAACCGAAAAAGATCCGGACAAATATGTGATCGTCATCACCCACGCCATGATTTACGGCACCATCTACGGCAGCTTCCTGGACGATGTCTACCCTAAAGGCAACGGCTACTGGAGCACAAAGGTGCTGACCGAAACACTTTCCAAATATCCCCAGGCGGTGGTGTTCGGCGGGCATCTCCACTTCCCCCTCAACGACCCGCGCAGCGTATGGCAGGGGGCATTTACCGTGATGGGGACAGCTTCTACCCGCTATATGGCCATAGACAACGGCGGATACGAGGAGATGGCTGGCCTGACGGTGATGAAGGATAAGGACGAGTTCTCGCAGGGCCTGCTCCTGCAGTTCGACAACAAGGGGAACATGCGCGCGGTGCGTATGGACTTCTACAACCAGACCACCATCGGCAAGCACTGGGTGTTCAGGCGTCCTGCGGAAGACGGCGCTCATCTTCGGAAGTATGACCATAAGCGTCTGGCCGCCGCCAACAAGGCCCCGTCGCTCAAGGGTCTGAAAGTGAAGGCGATATCCGGGGGAGCCGTTGCTACCTGGCCTGCCGGCACCGACGATGAGTTCGTGCACACCTACTACCTGACGGTCGCGGCCGGCGACAGCACCGTCTGCACCAAGAAGATACTGGCAGATTTCTACCGCGTGCCGCAGGCTTCGCAGATGAAAAAGACCTGGCGGCAGGAGCTGAAGCTCGCCTCCGGCGAGTACACTGTATCCCTCTTCGCCCGCGATTCGTGGGATGCAGAAAGCAATATGCTTACGGAAGAAGTCGTGGTGTTATGAGAAAAGCATAGGTAAAACGACTACCTTACCTATCTTGCACGGCAGCACGAGTTTGATCTTGCTGCCGTATGCTTTTTTATCCTTGAGGATGGCGGGGAGCAGATCCTGCTCCGGGCAGGGGAGTTCGGTGGGCAGGCCGCAGGCTTTCAAATCCGTCGCGATGCGGTCAGCCAGGCCCGGTTCCTCGGCGATGCCGTGGCGCTCTGCGTACTTCGCTGCCTGCACCATCCCAATCGCCACCGCCTCGCCATGGGTAAGCTGTTCCTCGCGGCCAGTCTCTTTCTGCCACCATTCGATGGCATGCGCCCATGTGTGGCCAAGGTTGAGTTTGCGCCGTTGCCCGCTCTCGAATTCATCCTTCTCCACAATCGCTTGCTTGATGGCTGCCGCCTGGTGGATCAGTTGGGACAGCGAAGACTGTCCGGATAGCGGAGCATTTTCCCGGAACGGGTTGCGGAGCAACGCGGAGTCTTCCGGACAGTCTCCGCTGCACGGTGTCTGGAAGAATGCCACCGTGCGTTCGTAGGCGTGCGCCGGGTTTTTGATGATGAAAGTCTTCAGCATCTCCGCCAGGCCACTGCGAAGTTCGCGATCCGGCAGGGTCTCCAGCACCTCGGGGAAGATGGCGGTGAACTCCGGCTGGCGGATTACGCCCAGAAGGTTCTTGTATCCGTCCAGATTCACCCCCGTCTTGCCGCCTATGCCGGCATCTACCATGGAAAGAAGCGTGGTGGGGATGTTGGCGTAGCGGATGCCGCGCTTGTAGATAGATGCCGCGAACCCGGCCATATCCGTGGTGACTCCGCCGCCCACCGCCAGCACCAGCGCATCGCGGTCAGCCCCGCTGTAGCATAGCCAGCGGCAGATCTCCATTACCGTGTCGATGGTCTTGTGGGCCTCATCGGCCGTGATAGCCAGCAAAGGCCACTCACTATCGTTTTTTTTGCTTTCGCACGCGCAATTTAGGCCGTTATTTGCTCTTGCATTGCCATTTTTGGCTCCGCACGCGCAATTCTCGACCGTTTTTGCACCTGCGATGGACGCCAGTGTCTGCGCGAAAGCCAAAACATTCCGGTCGCACACCACGAAGATTTGCTTGTATTTCTTTAATTCTGATGCAAGTCCTTCCATAACACCTGCAAGTTACGAAAAAATTCTTACCTTTGCAGTCCAATCGCCAGCGAAGCGCATAATCGCCTCGCCCGACACCAGCCCGGATGGCGGAATTGGTAGACGCGCTGGACTCAAAATCCAGTGTCCCTTAAAGACGTGCGGGTTCGATTCCCGCTCTGGGCACGAAAAATAGAGACCAACCCGGTCTCTATTTTTTGTGCCCTGTCTTCGACTGCCCCACCCCAAACCCCTCCCTCGGGGAGGGGCTTAGTCGGCCAAAGGCCTCCGATACGACGAGCGTTTTGGGTAAGTGGTTGTCCGACAGTGTTTTACGTAATCAGGTAAGAAAATACAACGCACCTGTTTGGCTAAGGTGTTGTATATGAGCAAGTTGCAAAAAACGCTTCGGCAGATTGGTCAGTTGTTCTTGCAGTGTGTGGGCGCTTATTTGCTGCGGCGTTCTGACATAGGTGAAGGGATAGATTGTATCAATCTGAATAATTGTTCTTGATCGGCAACATCTGTTTGACGCATTTTACCGTCAGCAGCTTTCATTTTGAAAGTGTGACAAGTTGTCACGGTTTCGTTCCCC
>JAFXNQ010000058.1 GCA_017529425.1 Bacteroidales bacterium
CATCGACAGCAAAGACATTCAATGTTAACGTGAGGTTTGGTCCTCTGGAAAGTTTCTTTTGCCATAATTGATATTTTATTGTGTTTATTATTCTATGAGCTGGCGGTGAGAATTGAACTCACGACCTCATCCTTACCAAGGATGCGCTCTACCCCTGAGCTACGCCAGCAATTTCAAAAAACTTGAGCGGAAGACGAGGTTCGAACCCGCGACCCTCAGCTTGGAAGGCTGATGCTCTACCAACTGAGCTACTTCCGCCGATTTGATTCAAAAAATAAGCGGCAATGCTGCTAAATGCCATAATTCCACAACATTTCCGCCGTTTTAAAAATCGTGGGAAGAGATGGATTCGAACCACCGTAGGCGTAAGCCAGCAGATTTACAGTCTGCCCCATTTGACCGCTCTGGTATCTTCCCAAATATACGAGCCGATAGACGGATTCGAACCCCCGACCTGCTGTTTACAAAACAGCTGCTCTACCGACTGAGCTATATCGGCCTATAGCTTCGCTTCTTTTTCGGGACTGCAAAGATAGATTGTTTTTTTTAATTGCCAAATATTTCAGTAACTTTTTGAAGTATATTTTCCCACCCCATTTCACACTCCTCATACTGTTGTTTCACGGTAGCCTGGTCAATGAACCGGTCGGGTATACCGACGGCAACAACCTTTATCCCGGGGTGGTTCTCGGAAACATACTCACTCACTGCACCGTGCAGGCCGCCGATAGCTGCGCCATCTTCTGCGGTGAGTATTACGGAGGCTTTCCGGCATGCATCGTCAATGGCTTCAGTGTCAATGGGTTTGACAAAGCGCATATCGTAGTGGAGAAGGTCGGCGCCAAGTCGCTTTTTGGCTTCGGCAACGACGCGGGCGCATCCGTTCCCTATGGGACCTACGGATAATATTGCAACCTTGCCGCCCTCGTTAAGCAGTACCGCTTTGCCAAGGGGAACCTTTTCAAATGGAACGCTGCGCCAGGTGACCCCTTCGCCGCTGCCACGGGGATATCTTATTATTGTAGAGGGATAGTCCTGCTGAGTGGCGCTGAACAGCATGTTGCGCAACTCAAGTTCGTTCAGGGGGGAGGCGATAGCCATGTTTGGAATGCTGCGGAAGGCTGCCATGTCAAATGCCCCCTGATGGGTGGCGCCATCCTCTCCAACCAGCCCGGCGCGGTCCAGACAGAATATCACCTTGAGATCCTGCATCGCCACGTCGTGCACCAGGTTGTCGTAGGCGCGCTGCATGAATGAGGAATAGATGTTGCACACCGGGAGCATTCCCGCTGCGGCGAGGCCTGCGGAGAAAGTGACTGCATGTCCTTCTGCTATGCCGACGTCAAAGACACGGTCGGGGAAGACCGCTTTCATTATATCCAGACTGCTGCCGCGGAGCATGGCCGGGGTTACACCCACAATGCGTCCGTCGAATGCCGCGAGTTCCGTAATTGTCTCGCCAAAGACCTTCTGATAGCGCTCGGGCCCCCCTTTTGCAGGGTTCGGCTCGCCGGTTTCCGGATCAAACATGCCGGGCGCATGCCATACTTCCGGATTCTCCTCTGCGGGTGTGTATCCATAGCCCTTCACGGTTACCAGATGCAGTATCTTGGGGCCGTCAATATTCTTGAGTCGCTTGAGGATGGACAGCACCTGCTTCAGGTCGTTCCCGTTAACAGGGCCGAAATACCTGAACCCCAAGGCGTCAAACATAGAAACCGTCTCACTGTTGTGCAGCAGGAACTTCTTGGTGCTGCGGGTAAGGTCCTGGAGAAAATTCCTCAGTTTGCCCGCACCCAAACGCCTCCATATATTACTTTTGATGCGGTTGTACCTGACGCCGGAGGTGATGCGCATCAGATGGCGGTGCATGGCGTCGGTAGGTACGTCTATTGAGATGCGGTTATCGTTGAGTATCACCAGCAGATTGCTCTTGGAAACCCCGGCATTGTTCAATCCTTCAAAAGCGAGTCCGCCGGACATCGCTCCGTCACCTATTACCGCTATGTGGCTGGCATTGATATCCTGCAGGCTGTCGGCGACAGCCATTCCATGCGCCGCGGAAATCGAGGTGGAGGCATGTCCCGTTCCAAAGGAGTCGTATGGACTTTCGCCGCGTTTCGGAAAGCCGCTCAGGCCACCCTTTTCACGGTTGTGCATAAACTCTTCCCGCCTGCCGGTGATAATCTTATGGGCGTATGCCTGATGCCCTACGTCCCATATGATTTTGTCCTGGGGCGCATCAAATACCTTGTGCAATGCCACGGCTATCTCCACCGCCCCAAGGCTGGAGCCCAGATGGCCTGGGTTATGGGCGCAGCAGGATATGATATATTCCCTGATCTCTGAGCAGAGCTGTTCCAACTGCCCTGTGGAGAGATTCTTGAGGTCTGCAGGAGAGGATATTGTATTTAAAAGATCGTACACCTATTTCTGGCGGTATTGGGTTGAATAATCTTCTTCACGCATTATGGTCTGCTCCCTGTCGGGGCCCACGGATATAATCTTCACGGGTATGCGGAGCTCCTCCTCGATGAATTTGAGGAATACGCGGAACTCGTACGGGAAGTCGCTCTCACTGCGAGCTGCCCCCAGCGGCTTGTGCCACCCCTTGAACTCCTTGTAAACCGGTTGTATGTCGGCCTGGGTGTCAAACGGGAATATCTTGCACGGTTCGCCGTCCACGATGTAGCTGGTTGCAACCTTGATTGTGTCAAAATCGTCCATTACGTCGGCCTTCATCATAATCAGGTCGGTGACGCCGTTGAGCATTATGGCATATTTGAGGGCTACCAGATCGAGCCAGCCGCAGCGGCGGGGACGTCCGGTTACGGCTCCGAACTCGGCGCCGTTGTTGCGGAGTCTCTCACCAGTCTCATCGTTCAACTCGGTGGGGAAAGGACCGCTGCCCACGCGGGTGCAGTAGGCTTTGAAAATACCCCATACGCGCCCTACATTGCGGGGCGCTATGCCAAGTCCCACGCATGCCCCGGGGCAAATGGTGTTGGAAGACGTCACGAAGGGGTAGGAGCCAAAGTCAATGTCCAGCATGCTGCCCTGAGCCCCCTCTGCCAGTATCTTTTTATTGTTCTCAAGGCACTCGTTGGCAAAATATTCACCATCTATGAGCTTGAAATTCTTGAGATATTCAATTGCATCGAGCCATTCTGCCTCGTGCTCGTCTGCGTTGAATTCAAAATCAAAGGCACGCAGATACTCCAGATGCTTTGCCTTGAGGGCGCCGAAGCGTTCCTTGAAATTGGCGGCCAGGATGTCGCCTACGCGCAGGCCGACGCGGCTCACTTTGTCGGTATAGGTGGGGCCGATGCCCTTCAGGGTGGAGCCTATCTTGGACTTACCCTTGGATGCCTCCTGCGCAGCATCGATTATCTTGTGTGTAGGGAGAATCAGATGAACCTTCTTGGAGATATAAAGGCGCTCCTTGAGAGGTATGCCGGCAGCCTCAATGGCCTCGCACTCGCCGCGGAAGGTGACCGGGTCAAGCACAACCCCGCTACCTACTATATTAATGGTACCTTTTCTGAAAACACCGCTGGGAACGCTGCGGAGCACATACTTATTGCCTTCAAAATGTATGGAGTGTCCGGCGTTCGGCCCCCCCTGGAAGCGTGCAATAACCTGGTAAGTCTCTGCCAGATAATCCACTATCTTACCTTTTCCCTCGTCGCCCCACTGCAGGCCCAATACTACGTCAAGTTTCATGTCGATTAAAATAATATGTATGTTTTCGCAACCAGCAAAGTTAGCGCTTATAGTTGACAATAGAAAATTTTAATAACTTTGTGAATATGCTAAGGAGAGATTTTATTAGGACATCGGCGGCCCTTGCGGCGGCTGCGGCGTTGCCTGGATGCGGCCAGATCGGCATGGGCGATTACTCTGGCGACCTGACGATGGACTGGCGTCCATATACCGGCCAGCTTAAGTATTCTTTCACGATTGCGACATATTCGCGCACTTTCACCCCTCTGGTGCTGGTACGCCTCAGATGGCGCGATTTTGTAGGCTATGGCGAGGCCTCGATGCCGCAGTATCTGGGAGAGAGCACCGATTCTGTCACGGCTTTTCTGGGACGGGTCTCTTCTGAGGTGTTGCCACGCTTCAAAGATCCCTTCCTGATGGACGACATTCTCTCTGAGGTCGATGCTCTCGCGGAGCGCAACACTGCCGCCAAGGCGGCGGTGGATATCGCCCTTCACGACCTCGTGGGCAAGATACTTGCCCGTCCCTGGTGGCAGATTTGGGGCTATGACGCAACCAAGACTCCCTGTACATCATATACCATAGGATACGACGAAAGCGATGACGTGGTAAATGAGAAAATAGAGGAGGCCTCGTGGACAAAGGTGGTGAAAGTGAAGCTGGGAATGGGGGAGGAGAAGGACAAACGGATGATAAACCTTATCCGTGCCAAGCTGGATACTGTTATTTGTGTGGATGCCAATCAGGGGTGGAAGAGCAAGGAGGAGGCGCTGGATATGATATACTGGCTATCTGAGCGCAATGTCAGTTTCATTGAGCAGCCGATGGCAAAAGAAAAGATAGACGATGCCGCCTGGATCACTGAGCGCAGTCCGCTCCCCGTGATTGCCGATGAAGCCTGCCAGCGGATGACCGATATCCCCCGCCTTGCCGGTGCTTACGACGGCATTAACATAAAGCTGATGAAATGCACCGGAATGCGTGAGGCGCACAAGATGGCCGATATGGCCAGCGGCTTGGGGATGGAGGTGATGCTTGGCTGTATGACGGAGACTTCGGTTGCGGTGTCGGCCGCCGCCCAGCTCAGTCCCGCGGCAAAGTGGGCAGACCTTGACGGCAATATCCTGCTCTCCAACGACTGCTTCAGCGGAATGCGCCTCACCGACGGAAAGATAACATTGAATTCTCTCCCCGGAATCGGGGTTGAACCTGTAAAACCATTTGAAGAATTATGAAACGGATACTGATTACTTTTTTATTGTTGACAGGATTTTATATGGTCTATGCCCAGGACGTCAGCGGGGATTCACTCCAGTCCGGGATGACGACCCCCGAGCCTGACAGCCTTGTGGCTCCCCCCGCCTGGGATATGGAGGCTACATTTGCTGTGAGGGATACCTGTTCCCTGTCAATGGATTTATATTTTCCCAAAGATGATTGCGGGAAGCATCCTTGCGTGATATTCGTTTATGGAGGCGGGTTTATAAACAACAACCAGCGCGAAGTGGGGGTTGTGAAATACTGCCGCCGTCTGGCAGATGCAGGATATGTCACTGCCGCCACCGATTACCGCCTCGGACTCAAAGGGGTAAAGAACAAGGGCTTGCTGTCTATGGCAAAAAGCCTTGACAATGCAGTCCGGCTCTCCACGGAAGATCTTTTCTCTGCAGTGCAGCATCTGATTACCTTTGCAGACGAATATAATATCGACCCCTCCCAGATTATCCTGGTTGGCAGCAGCGCAGGGGCGATTACAGTGTTGCAGGCAGACTACGAGCTGGGCAACGGCACGGCTCTGGCGGCAGCGATGCCGGAGGGGTTCCGTTTCGCCGGGGTGATATCGTTCTCCGGGGCTGTTTTTTCCAACAAAGGCAAGTGCAAATGGAGTGTGCAGCCACCGGCGCCGACTCTTTTCTTCCACGGCACCTCCGACGAACTGGTCACTTACGACAAGATCGAGTTTTTCAGTATGGGCTTTTACGGGACCAAATCTCTGGTAGAGAGGTTTGAGAAATTTGACTACCCGTATATGTGCATCCGCTTTGACAACCGCTTCCACGAGGTTGCAGCCTTCATGAATACATGTTTTAACATCACGCAAGGGTTCATAGAACAATATGTGAAGAGTGGCAAGAACTGGCAGGTGGACGTCAAAGTCACCGACCCCGATATGGATATCGCAAAACCCTGGTCCTTCACGGTAAAGGACATCTATGGGAAGTAGTCCGTCTCCCGTCAGAGTTGTTGTAAGAATTATTCACACCGGAGGGCAGCGACGACATCTATACGGGATGCGCGTCTGGCAGGGAGTGTGCAGGCGGCGACCCCTGTGGCCATGCAGATGAGTTGTGAGATGGCAATCCATTTCCAGGGGATAGCGGCGCCGGCATGGAGATATACTCCCAATCCATTGCCGCAAACTATGCCAAGAGCAGTTCCGATAATGCAGCCGGCTTCGCAAATAAGCAGTGCTTCTGCCAGGAACCCGTCCCGGATATTACTCCTGGAGGCACCCACGGCACGGCGCAGCCCCACCTCCCGGGTACGTTCCGCAACGCTTATCAGCATTATATTGGTGAGGGCCACCGACGCGCCGAGCAGTGTCAGCAGCCCTATTATCAAGGCTATAGAGGAGAGGCTTCCCCCCAGTTTGTCTATCTCCCGCTCAGCTGCGCTCCCCTCTGTTATTTCAAAACCGGATGGTTCTCCGTCACGTACGTGCCGCACCGCACGCATCGTGGCCTCTGCCGTGGCAGCTGCACCGGTTGCCATGGCTTTCGGGACAGACAGGTCAATAAAATAGCTTCCTTTTATATCAACCAGGCTCCCAACGGCCGCCCCGATGGGTATGAACACAGTGTTGTCGGTAACAATCCCCAACAGGGAGGTCTCCTCCTGAAGCACTCCGGCGACTCGGAATGCACGCCCTGCTACATACAAAAGCGCCCCTATCGCACTATCTGAATGCCCTTTGCGGCAAAGATGCCTGGCAACTTTATTGCCCACCACACACTCATCTGAGCCAGTGAAATCCCTGCCGGAATCTATAGCCAGAGCATTGCAGCTGAAATAATCGCCCGAGAATGCCAACACTGTGGTTTGAGGCCCCAGCCGCCCGCTGCCGTAGCCGACTCCGTTTTGCAAAGGGACATGTGTGTAAACAGAGATACTCCCACCGGGGAGATCGCCGCCGAACCTGTTGACAAAATCAACAGCGTCCGGATAGCTGAGCGGGGCTGCAGTGCGGCTTCCGGCACCGTCCGACCTTGCTTTACAGGAAGAGATGGTGATGTGTCCGGCAGACGTGCCAAACGCCCCCGTCAGCAGCGACGACAGGCATTCTATGGCGGTCTGTGTCCCTACAAGGCAGGTGATACCCAGGCATACAATGCCAATGGTCAGAAAAGAGCGCAGTTTGTTGTTTGTGATGTTAGCGGCCGCAGTGCGGACGGCTTCCGCCAGATAGGAGATTCTCCCCCTCAAATCCTTCGTCCTCATGTCCTATTATGTTTAATAATTGCTCAAAAGTAAGCAAAAGCCCTGACTTAAGCAAGCGGAAACTTTTAATCGAGCGAATAGCGCACCTCGCCGTCCACGATGGTATTGTGAACGATAAAGTTTTCGTCTATCAGTGCTACGTCTGCAGTGAAGCCGGTCTCGATACGGCCGACATTCCTGTAGTTGAGACTGTGGGCAGCATTCAGGGCGGCTGCGCGGACAGCCTCGCGCAGAGGGAGACCGGTGCTTGCCACAACATTCTTGAGTGCCACGTTCATACGGAGTACGCTACCGGCCAGGGCGGCGTTCTCTTTGAGCCGGGCTGCGCCGGAAGCCACCATAACGGGCAGTCCGCCGAGGTCATACTCGCCGTCGGGCATACCTGCGGCGCGCATAGCGTCGGTAATGAGAATCATATGGTCAGGCCCCTTGACCTTGAATGCGAGATTTATCATATTGGAACCTGTATGCTGCAGGTCGCAGATCATCTCCGCAAACACGTTGCTGTGCAGCAGTCCCGCCCCGACCAGACCGATTTCGCGGTGGTGGAGAGGGGTCATCTGGTTGCAGTAGTGGGTCAGGTTGCGCAATCCCTTTGCGTAGCAACGGTAGAATTCAGCATATTTGGCAGAGCTGTGGGCCGCACTGGGCACTATGCCCATCGCCAGCAGATCTGTAACAAAAGTGTCGCCACCGGGCAGTTCTGGTGCAAAGGAGACCTTGTGGATAGGATAAATCGCGTTCAATTTCTCCACAAACTTGATATCGGGCATACGCACGAATGCCGGATTCTGGGCACCCACCTCGCTCGGATTGATGAACGGACCCTCCAGATGGATGCCGGGCATCTTAACCCCTTTGCCATTATATTTTGCGATGGCGGAAAAGGCAGCTTCCAAAGCCTCTTCGCTCTGTGTCAGGGTGGTGGGGAGCATCATTGTCACACCCTCTTTCAGTTTGTTGATGCCAATAGTGTTCACCCCCTCTTCGCTGCCGTCGGTAAAGTCGCAGTTGTTGCGGCCGTGGCAGTGGATATCAATAAGGCCGGGTATGGCGGTAAGGCCGGCGGCATTGATTGTAAGGTCTGCGTCGGGCATGCTTTCTCCCGGTGTAAGGACGCTGTAGATGATATTATCCTTGATAAGGATACTTCCGTGTTTGACTTCAATGCCTGGCGATGCAATGTTGCAATCCCTGATTAGTGTGCGCATAATATGATGCTTTAGTTGCAACAAAGTTATAAATAAATATATGGGTGTGTAACGGTTTGCCGATAAATTTTTATTCTGTAAATTTGCAAATTGTCAAAATAAAACCATAAAGACTTTCGATGTACAAGGGAAACAAAAATCGCAGTGATGCGCCTGCCCGTTCCAAAAGCACAACCAGCGGCCGCAAGCAATATGGCGCCGCTCACGGCAAGCCATCTCATGACAAATACTATTCTCCGATAAAGAAGGGTGCCCCCCGAAAGGCACCCAAGGCTCCTTTGGAGGATAACGGCGAGGTTCGCCTGAATAAATTCATTGCCAACTCCGGCATCTGCTCGCGTCGCGAGGCCGACACCTACATCCAGGCCGGGCTGGTGACTATCAACGGCAAGATTGTATCTGAACTCGGCACAAAGGTTAAGCCCGGTGATGACGTCCGTTTCAACGGTCAGCGGCTCAAGGGTGAACAGAAGGTTTATCTGGTGATGAACAAGCCCAAGAACTATGTAACTACAACCAGCGACCCCCATGCGGAACAGACTGTGATGGACTTGATATCCAAGGAGAAATGTCCTCAGAGAGTATTCCCGGTGGGCCGTCTGGACAAAGCCACCACCGGTGTGCTGCTGTTTACCAACGACGGCCCTCTGGCAGAGAGGTTGATGCATCCCAGCTTCGAGACCCGCAAGATTTATCAGGTTAATCTGGACAAGAATCTCAAGGGGAGCGATTTCAGTGCGATCCTGGAGGGTATCAAGCTGGAGGATGGCGAGATACATGCAGACAAGCTCTCTTTTGTGGATGATGACGACCGCAGCAAGGTGGGAATAGAGATTCACAGCGGCCGCAACCGCATCGTGCGTCGTATTTTTGAACATCTGGGATACAAAGTCCGCAAACTTGACCGGGTATACTTTGCAGGTCTCACAAAGAAAAATCTTAAACGTGGCCAGTGGCGCTTCCTTACACCGGAAGAGGTCAATTTCCTTATGATGGGGGGAGAGCGTTAGTATGCCTGCAGCCAAGCACAAATCGGGTTTTGTAAATATTATCGGCAACCCCAATGTGGGCAAGTCCACGCTGATGAACGCCCTGGTGGGCGAACGGCTCAGCATTGTGACCAGCAAGGCACAGACCACCCGGCACCGCATAATGGGCATCGTCAACGGCGATGACTACCAGATAGTCTACTGCGACACTCCCGGTATCCTGAAGCCCAAGTACCGCCTGCAGCAGAGCATGATGGACTTTGTGGATGCAGCCATCGGAGATGCCGACGTGATACTTTACGTCACCGACACCGTGGAGAAGCCCGATAAGAACGACGAATATGTAGCTAAACTGAGCGTCGTCTCATGCCCCGTAGTGCTGGTCATCAACAAGATAGATAAAAGCGACCAGGAGTCTGTGGCGCAACTGGCCGCATGGTGGCGCGAACGCTTGCCCAAAGCCGACATCTTTGCTGCATCGGCACTGGAAAAATTCAACGTCGAGCATATTTTTGCCCGTATCCGCGAACTTCTGCCCGACAGTCCGCCGTGGTACGACAAGGATGTTTTTACAGACCGCAGCCTCCGCTTCTTTGCATCGGAAATAATTCGAGAAAAGATCCTGGAGAATTATGACAAAGAGATACCCTACTGCTCCGAGGTCGTAATTGAGGAGTTCAAAGAGAGCGATGAGCGTTACGACATCCGCGCCGTGATAAACGTGATGCGTGAATCTCAGAAGGGCATCATCATCGGTCGGGGTGGTGCAGCGCTTAAAAGGACAGCGACAGCGGCGCGCATCGACATGGAACATTTCTTTGAGAAAAAAGTGTTCCTGACCGTTTATGTGAAGGTAGAGGAGAACTGGCGTGACGACCGCCGGATGCTGCGCCGGTTCGGCTACATACAAGACTAGAAGAAAGAAACAAATATAAATGAGCGAAGAGAGAGAAGACATCTTGGAAGGGCAAGCCGTTGAGCCTCAAGAGGATGATTTGAAGGTGGCGGAAGATACCGGAAACGCGCCTGCCGGCGGCAAGGCCTCCCGCAAAGAGCAGAAGTTCAGCCGCGTGATAAGTGCGGGCGAAAACCGCTACAAACTGCCCGGAATGTTCAAGGACTGGTTCCTTGACTATGCATCGTACGTAATGCTGGACCGTGCCGTCCCCTACATAGAAGACGGCCTGAAGCCGGTGCAGCGACGCATCCTGCACACCCTCAGGTTGAATGAGGACGGCAAGTACCATAAGGTGGCGGGAATCGTGGGTGACACCATGAAGTTCCACCCGCACGGTGACGCCTCCATCTATGACGCATTGGTTTCTATGCAGCAGAAAGAACTGCTGATTGACGGACAGGGCAACTGGGGCAATGTCCTCACTGGAGACAAGGCCGCCGCCATGCGTTACATCGAGGCCAAGCTCAGCAAGTTTGCCCTTGAGGTTGTGTATAACCCCAAAATCACCGAGTGGGAGTATTCTTACGACCGCAACAATCTCGAGCCCGTTTGTTTCCCGGTAAAGTTCCCGCTGCTGCTGGCTCAGGGTACGATGGGTATAGGTGTGGGACTCCGCATAGAGATCCTCCCGCACAACTTTAACGAACTGATAGACGCCTCCATTGCCGCGCTCAAGGGTAGGGAGGTGGATATATATCCCGACTTCCAGACAGGGGGTATAGCCGACTGCTCCAAATACAATGGCGGTCAGAGGGGTGGCCGTGTACGTGTGCGCGCCACCATCACCAAACGTGATAAACGCACCCTGGTGATAGAAGATGTCCCTTACGGCGAGACTACCGGCAGCGTAATTGCCTCCATCATAGCCGCCAATGATCGCGGGAAAATCAAGATAAAGAAGGTCGATGACTACACCGCGGAAAAGGCGGAGATTGTAATCCAGCTCGCGCCGGACATCTCCCCGGACAAGACTATCGACGCCCTGTATGTCTGCACCAAGTGTGCCGTGAGCCTCTCGCCCAACGCAGTGGTGATCAAGGATGGACGGCCGGAATTCATGTCGGTGAACGAGATTCTCAAATACAGCGCCTTCCACACCCGCGACCTCTTTGAACAGGAGCTGAAGGTCCAGCTCTCAGAGCAGGAGGACGAGTGGCACAAGACCTCCCTGGAGAAGATATTCTTCGAGAAAAAGATATACCGGGTGCTGGAGAACGACGCCCTTACCTGGGAGGACCAGGTGCAGGACGTAACCGACGAGATGAAGAGATACGAGAACCTGGTGAAGCGCGAAATCACCACCGACGATATTCTCAAATTGGTAGAAAAGCCGGTGCGTAAGATATCCAAGTTCGATATCAAGGCGGCAGAAGACAAACTTCTCTCCATAGAGCAGCGCATGGATGAGATACGCCACAACCTGGAGCATCTCACAGAATACACCATAGAGTATTTTAAAAACCTCAAGAAGAAATACGGGGCTGCGTTTCCCCGCCGCACAAAACTGGAGGAGTTCGAGGCAATCCAGGCCCAGACAGTTGTCGTGGCAAACTCCAAACTTTACTGCAACCGTGAGGAGGGCTTTGTGGGAACCGATCCCAAGAAGATCAACAACCCCGAATACATGTGCGAATGCTCTGACATAGACGATATTATCGTATTCCTCAAGAACGGCGACTATATAGTTACCACCGTCAAGGACAAGGAGTTCATAGGAAACGACATCATCCATGCCGGAGTATTCAAGAAGGGCGATGAGCGTACAATATACAATGTGGTTTACCGCGACGGCAAGAGCGGTCCCTACTATGTGAAACGCTTTGCCGTAACCGGCGTGACCCGCAACAAGACCTATAACCTGACTACCGGCAATCCCGGCAGCCGCGTGGAGTGGTTCACCGCTAACAGCAACGGCGAGGCAGAGACCATCCGGGTCACTTTCCGCAGCCGCCCCAACCTCCGCAAGCAGTCCGACAACTACGACTTTGCCAACCTGGCCATCAAGGGGCGCAGCAGCCGTGGCAACCTGCTCACCCGCAACCCTATATCCCGCATCCAGCTCAAGAGTCTGGGCGTATCGACCATCGGCGGCAAGGAGATCTGGTTTGACGAGGATATCCAGCGCCTCAACGATTCCGGGCGAGGCATCTCCCTGGGCGAATTCCAGCAGGACGACAAGATTCTGGTGGTACTCAAGAACGGCAACTTCTACACCACATCGTTCGATTTGAGCAACCGCTACCAGGGCGATATCATCATGATAGAAAAGCTCGATCCTGACGCGGTTTATTCGGTGGCATATTACGATAAAGAGTCTAAGTTCTACTACCTGAAGCGCTTCAGCTTTGAGATAAGCGACAACAAGGAGCAGTGCTTCATCTCTGAGGCGCCCGGCTCCAGGATGTGCGATATATGCCGTGACACTTTCCCCCGCCTGGAAGTTACATTCAAGGGGAAGAATGCCGACCGCGAGCCCGAAGTAATAGATGTGGCAGAATTCATCGCCAAGAAGGGGTTCAAGGCCAAAGGACGCCGTATATCCACCCTCGACGTGGCCAAGGCGACCTTTGTGGAGCCTTTCCCGGAGCCCGAACTGTCGATGGAGGAGGAGATGGAGGAGGATGCGATTGAACTTGCAGACAACGACAGCGCAGACCTGGAGCCCCAGACCGTCAATGAAGAGGATGCCCTCCGCATTCTGGAAGAGAACTCGACGGCTGCTTCCAATGACTCTGAAGATGACCGCAGTGACGGCCCCATAGAACTTACCCTGTTCTAGTTATGATTGTTGCCCTCACCGGTTTCATGATGTGCGGCAAGAGCACCTACGGGAGAGTCGCCGCAGAGGCCCTCTGCGTGCCCTTCTCCGATTTGGACGACCATATTATCGAGGGTTTCGCACCCGGCGAGATAATCCGCGAGATGGGTGAAGATGCATTCCGTGAGAAAGAGACTGAGGCCCTTCGTCGTTTTCTGGAAGAGGATAATGAAACCATAGGAACATGCGCGGGTAAAGCATCATGTACAGGCACAGACAGTGCGCGCGTTACCGCCATCCTGGCCCTGGGCGGGGGGACTGTATTACGCGAGCAGAACCGGATGCTGATTAAAAAATACTGCCGTGTAATCTGGCTAAAGGCTACACTGGAAGACTCTGTATTCAACCCGGAATGGGCACATCTGACCGCCTCCCGGCCGCTGCTTGCCGGCGGCGACCGCGAACGCATCACCCGGCTTTACTCAAGCCGCATTCCCATCTATGAATCAGTGGCTGATTTTACTATAGATACCTCCAGCAAGTCCCCGGAACTCGTTCTTGACGAACTGATACGCGCCATCGGCCTATAGCGCTAGAACAGATCCTCTTTGTCTTTGATGTCTTTGATGCGGAGCTGGATGTTGGCAAGGCCGCGGTAGTAGTTCTCCGCAATGGAGTAGCAGATATCTATGGGGTTGCCGGCCTGGATGTGTGCAAAGTGCTCTGACTGGTTGAACGCTATGGCAGACAGCGGCAGATATCCGCCGCCCTCCTGGATAAGTTCAAGCTTGAGGTGTCCGTTGTCGGTACCCACGCAGCGGCCGTTACCGTTGTCATACACATTCTCAGATATGAACACGGGAGAAGGGTTGCCCGGGCCAAAAGGTTGGAACTGCTTCAGAATCCTGAAGAACTTGGGGGTTATCTGTTTGAATTCCAAGAAGGAATCGATGTTGACGATAGGGGTGAGGATGTCGTCGTTGATGACCTTGGCTACGTGCTCCTCAAACCGGCGTGAGAACTCTGCGAAATTCTCCTCTTTCATCGTTAGGCCCGCCGCGTATGTGTGACCGCCAAAGTTCTCGAGCAGGTCGGAGCACGACTCGATGGCTTCATACAGGTCGAATCCTGCGACAGAACGGGCGCTGCCGGCAATGAATCCGCCGGCCGATTTTGTGAGGACGATCGTGGGGCGGTAGAAGGCCTCCACAAGCCGGGAGGCTACGATCCCCACGACACCCTTGTGCCAGGACGGGTTATAGACTATCGTTGATTTCTTGTTGTCAAATTCGCTGCTGTCCCTGACCATATTGATGGCCTCGAGGGTGATCTCGCGGTCTATGCTCTTGCGCTCGTTGTTGTGGTTGTTGATTTCGTCGCCAATCTTGCTCGCCTTTTCGTCGTCACCGGTAACCAGCAGGTCCACGGCTGTACGGCCAGACTCCATACGACCCGCCGCATTGATGCGCGGTCCGATCTTGAACACAATCTCATCTATGGTGATGAGGTGCTTTTCCAGTCCCGCCAGCTTGATTATGGACTGCAGCCCCTTGCGCGGGCGGCTGTTGAGATTCTTGAGACCGTAATATGCCAGCACGCGGTTCTCACCGGTGACAGATACCAGGTCGGAGGCGATACTCACCACCAGCAGGTCCAGCAGGTCCAGAACCTGTTCGCGGTGGATGCCGTGGGTCATTGCATATGCCTGGGCCAGCTTGAACCCCACACCGCATCCGGAGAGGTCGTCAAAGGGATAGGTGTTGTCGAACCGCTTGGGGTCCAGCACCGCCACTGCCTTGGGGAGTTCCGAGTCGGGCAGGTGGTGGTCGCAGATAATCACATCTATGTCGAACCGTGAGGCGTAGTTAACCTTCTCGATGGCTTTGATGCCACAGTCAAGGGTGATGATGAGGCTGCAACCCTTGTCGTGGGCATAATCTATACCCTTGTAAGAGAGGCCGTAACCCTCGTCGTAACGGTCGGGGATGTAGTAATCCAGAAGGTAGTCGGGGGTGACGCTCTTGAGGAAGATGTACATCAGCGCTACCGCGGTAGTGCCGTCCACGTCGTAGTCGCCGTAGATCAGAATCTTTTCCTTACGGTTCACGGCCAGCTCAATGCGGTCCACCGCCTTCTGCATATCCACCATCAGGAAGGGGTCGTGCAGCATGCTCAGGTCGGGGCGGAAAAACTCACGGGCCTGCTCGTAGTTTTTGATGCCGCGCTGCACCAGCAGTTCAGAAAGCACGTGGTCGATACCCAGTTCCTGGGCAAGCTGACGCACAAGAACCGGGTTGCCCGGCTCCTTCACAATCCACTTTCTGTCTACAATCGGAGTCATAATCGAGCAAAGATACCCCTTTATTTCTTTTTTGGCAAAAAATAAGTTACTTTTGCGCGAAAATGCACATTAGGCACCTTTAAACGATGGAAATTTCTCAACTCAACGAACAGGAGCAGGGTCGCAGGGAGTCGCTCTCCCGCCTGCGCGAGCTGGGCATCGAGCCCTATCCCGCAGCAGAATATATAGTCAACGCCTCAACTGCCGATATCAAAGCCGGTTACGACGACGAAAAACACAACTTCTCAGACGTTTCAATAGCCGGAAGGATAATGAGCCGCCGCATAATGGGTGCAGCCTCTTTCATGGAGCTGCAGGACGATGCAGGCCGCATCCAGGTATATGTAAAGCGCGATGAAATCTGCCCTGACGAGGACAAAACCCTGTATAACACTGTTTTCAAGAAGCTTCTGGATATCGGCGACATAGTCGGTATCACCGGTTTCGCATTCATTACCCAAACCGGTCAGCTTAGCGTACATGCAAAGAGCCTTACCGTGCTCAGCAAGTCGTTGCGCGTGCTCCCGATTGTCAAGACCGATGCCGACGGTACGGTTCACGACGGTTTCACAGATCCTGAACTCCGCTATCGCCAGCGTTATGTGGATCTGATTGTAAATCCTCAGGTTCGCGACGTGTTTGTAAAAAGGGCGAAGATTATCTCCACGATGCGCGAGTACTTCAATGAAAACGGCTGCCTGGAGGTGGAGACCCCCATCCTGCAGAGCATTCCCGGCGGTGCGGCGGCGCGTCCGTTTGTGACCCATCACAACACCCTGGACATCCCCCTGTACCTGCGTATTGCAAACGAGCTCTACCTCAAGCGCCTGATTGTGGGTGGCTTCAAGGGGGTATATGAGTTTGCAAAGGACTTCCGCAACGAGGGTATGGACCGCACCCACAACCCCGAATTCACCTGTATGGAGATATATGTGGCCTACAAGGACTACAACTGGATGATGAAGTTTGTGGAGGCTATGCTGGAGAAGGTGGCTCTCGCTACAAATGGCTGCACCAGGTTTGATGTCTGGGGCAACGAGATCGAGTTCAAGGCTCCATACCGCCGCCTGCCTATGCTGGAGGCCATCAAGGAGTATGCGGGAGTGGATATCACAGGCATGAGTGAAGATGAACTGCGCAAGACCTGCGTGGAGAAGAACGTCCCCATCGACCCCTCTTTCGGATATGGCAAGCTGGTGGATGCAATCTTTGGCGAGTATTGTGAGAAGAACCTCATACAGCCCACATTCATAACCGATTATCCCGTTGAGATGTCGCCTCTGACCAAGCGTCACCGCACCAACCCCCGTCTTACCGAGCGCTTCGAGTTGTTCGTTAATGGCAAGGAGCTGGCAAATGCATACAGCGAGCTCAATGACCCGATCGATCAGTTTGAACGTTTTGAAGACCAGGCCAAACTCAAAGCAAAGGGCGATGATGAGGCTATGTATATCGACATGGACTTTGTCCGCGCTCTCGAATACGGTATGCCCCCGACCTCCGGCCTGGGTATGGGCATCGACCGCCTGACAATGTTTATGACCAATTCAACTACAATCCAGGACGTGCTCTTCTTCCCGCAGATGAAGCCGGAGAAGAAGGCAGACAAGCCTGCAGAAGAGTAATCTGCCCTGCCGGAAGTGGAGCGCATAGAATCCATCCACAACCCGCGCCTTAAAGAGGTGGCGGCACTTGCGGCAAAATCGTCTTTGCGCCGCGAACGGTCGCTGTGCGTTGTGG
>JAFXNQ010000059.1 GCA_017529425.1 Bacteroidales bacterium
CTCTATTATAGTATGCTACAATAAAAATACTTGCTTGTACTTTTGTCTTCCAATAATTCAATGAACTCTCCCCCTCTTCCGAAAGGGACTGCAAAGATACACATCTTTTCTTTCCTTCCAAATCTTTTTAAAAATATTTTTACTAGGGCAGCAGTTAATAAAAAAATATATACATTTGCGGCGCAATGGGAATGATAAACCATACTATCTTTCATGCTCGTGTCCGACGTTAAGCCAGTGGGGCGATTTCAGCTCGCCTTTCACATTGGCTTTCTCTCAATCAAACCGGGACAGCAGAATCCCACTACATATTCCTATAAACAAAATATTACCATTCATTTAAACAATGAATATTTCTGTATTGGTGGCTGATGCAAGCCACACAAAATTCGCTCAGGCGATTTGTGATGAAATCGCAATCTCCGCAAAAGAGTGCGGCACCGGCATCGCCAAGCGTACGCCAGAATATATAAGTGAAAAGATGCTTGCCGGCAAAGCCGTCATAGCTGTGACCGATGATGACCGTTTTGCAGGCTTCTCATATATAGAAAGCTGGGAAGGCAAGCAGTTTGTGGCCAATTCCGGACTCATAGTGGCCCATGAATTCAGGGGCATCGGCCTGGCCAAGAGCATCAAACAGCGCATCTTCCGCCTCTCGAGAGAGCTCTATCCTGCAGCGAAGATATTCAGCATCACCACCGGAGCGGCAGTGTTCAAAATGAACTACGAGCTGGGCTTCCGCCCCGTCGCATTCCAGGACCTCACACATGACACCGAGTTCTGGAAAGGATGCGAGGGGTGCAAGAACTTCCATATCCTCGAAGAGAACAAATACGAGCGCTGCATATGCACAGGTCTGCTATTTGACCCTAAGGAACACATCAGAATAAACGTAGAATAATAATATGAGCAAGAAGAAAGTAGTTGTCGCGTTCAGCGGCGGATTGGATACATCTTACACTGTGATGTATCTCGCAAAAGAGAAGGGCTATGAGGTGCACGCCGCGTGCGCTAACACCGGCGGTTTCAGCCCGGAGCAACTCAAAACCAACGAGGAGAACGCCTATAAGTTGGGCGCCACCAGATATGTCACCCTGGACGTGACCAAAGAGTATTACGTGAAAAGTCTCAAATATATGATATGGGGCAATGTGCTGCGCAACGGCACCTACCCTATCAGCGTATCTTCAGAACGCATTTTCCAGGGGATGGCTATCGCCCGCTATGCAAAGGAGATTGGTGCCGACGCAATTGCTCACGGCTCCACCGGCGCCGGCAACGACCAGGTACGCTTTGACATGACCTTCCTGGTGATGTGCCCCGAGATGGAGATCATCACCCTCACACGCGACGGCAACCTGAGCCGCAAGGAGGAGGTCGATTACCTCAACGCGCACGGCTTCGAGGCAGATTTCGCAAAATTGAAATATTCCTACAACGTAGGCATCTGGGGCACCTCCATCTGCGGCGGCGAGATACTGGACAGCAAGCAGGGTCTCCCGGAATCGGCTTACCTCAAACAGATTACCAAAAAGGGCAACGAAACCCTCGCTATAGAGTTCAAGGAGGGCGAGATCTGCGCGGTGAACGGCGTGAAATACGATGACAAGATTGAGGCTATCCAAGCCATCGAGAAGATCGGCTGCGCGTACGGAATCGGCCGCGACATGCATGTGGGCGACACAATCGTCGGCATCAAGGGGCGCGTCGGCTTTGAGGCGGCAGCCCCCATGCTCATAATAGGTGCGCACAAATTCCTCGAGAAATTCACCCTCTCCAAGTGGCAGCAGTACTGGAAAGACCAGGTTGCAAACTGGTATGGCATGTTCCTGCACGAAAGCCAGTACCTCGAGCCCGTGATGCGGGACATCGAGGCGATGCTCTCCAGCAGCCAGCGCAATGTCAGCGGCACAGTGACCCTCAACCTGCACCCTTACGGCTTTGAAACCATCGGTGTGGACTCTGAGAACGACCTGCTCAAATCTAAGCTTGGCGAATATGGCGAGAGCCAGAAGGGCTGGACCGCAGAGGATGCCAAAGGCTTCATAAAGGTTACCTCTACCCCTCTGAGAGTTTATTACGGCAACCATAAAGACGAGCTGATATGATTAAAGTCGCGATAGCTGGCGGCACCGGCTACACCGCTGGCGAACTGCTCAGAATACTGATTCACCACCCTGAGGTGGAGATTGTTTCTGTGATGAGCACCACCAGTGTTGGCAAACACATCACCGATTTCCATCGTGACCTGCTTGGAGAGACCGACTTGCAGTTTACCGACACGCTTGGCAAACCCGATGTGGTTTTCCTCTGTCTGGGCCACGGCCTTTCACGCGAGTTCCTGGACACCCACGACATCCCCGGGGGGTGCAAAATAGTGGACCTTGGACAGGACTTCCGCAACACTCCGGACTACAACGGGAGGCATTTTGTATATGGCCTGACAGATGTTTTCGCCAACGAAATAGAAGGCTGTGGCTATGTTGCCAACCCCGGCTGTTTTGCTACCTGCATACAGCTTGGCCTGGTACCGATGGCGGCCATGAAAATGTTTAGCGACGAGATTCATGTCACAGCCATCACCGGCGCAACCGGAGCGGGCCGCAAGCTCTCCGAAACCAGCCATTTCCCCTATCGCAACGACAATATCTCTGTTTACAAACCCTTCTCGCACCAGCATCTGGAAGAGATCGGGAACACTCTGGTCGCACTTAGCGGCGAGCGGCAGACGGTCAACTTTGTGCCGGTCCGCGGCGACTTCCCCCGCGGCATCTTTGCCAGCATTTACACCCGTTGCGGTGCAACGGCAGAGGAGGTCGAAAACATCTACAAAGAGTATTACAAGAACTCCCCTTTTGTCTTTGTAAGCGAACAGCCAATCAGCATGAAGGAGGTTGTGAACACCAACAAGTGCCTGTTGCACATAGAGAGCCACAACGGCTATATTCACATCACCTCCATAATTGACAATTTGCTCAAAGGGGCCAGCGGCCAGGCCGTTGAGAACATGAACCTGATGTTCTGCCTGGGACGCACTACTGGCCTGAAACTCAAAGGGAACGCATTTTAACATTAAGAGATGGAACTATTCAAGACATACAAACTTTGGCCCATCGAGCCTGTCAAGGGTCAGGGGTGCAAGGTTTGGGACAAACAAGGCAATGAGTACCTCGATTTTTACGGTGGACACGCCGTAATTTCTGTGGGACACTGCCGCCCCGGCTACCTCTCTGCACTTACAGAGCAGGCCGGCAAGCTGGGATTCTACTCAAATGCGGTTGAGAATTCACTGCAGACCACGCTTGCCGCAAAACTCGGCGCGACCTGCGGCTACCCGGATTATAACCTGTTCCTGTGCAACAGCGGTGCAGAAGCAAACGAAAATGCGATGAAACTTGCATCGTTCGCCACCGGCCGCAGCAAGATTCTCGCCTGCACCAAGGCTTTCCACGGCCGCACCAGCGGCGCCGTGGCTGTAACCGACAACCCCAAGATCCAATCCCCATTCAACAAAACCGGCAACGTGGAGTTCATCCCGCTCAACGACGTAGCGGCGCTGGAGGCCAAACTCGCCACCAAAGAGTTTGCTGCCGTCATTATTGAGGGCATACAGGGTGTTGCAGGTATCTGGGAGCCATCTTCAGAGTTTCTGAATGCTGCCCGTAAGGCGTGTGACGCCAACGGTTCACTGCTCATTATGGACGAGGTCCAGAGCGGCTACGGACGTACCGGCCGCTTCTACGCCCACCAGCATTACGGCATCAAAGCCGACATAGTATCGATGGCAAAGGGCATGGGCAACGGCTTCCCCATCGGGGCAATCATAATCAATCCTGCAATAGAAGCGACATACGGCATGCTCGGCACCACATTCGGGGGGAATCACCTCGCATGTGCAGCAGCCATCGCCGTGCTGGATATAATTAATGGCGAGCATCTTATAGAGAATGCCGCCGCTCAGGGCGAATACCTGATGAAGCTTTTATCCGGCAATCCGGCAGTGAAGCAGCTGCGCGGCCGCGGCCTGATGATTGGCATCGAGGTCAAGGAGGGATTCGAAAACCTGCGCGACCGCCTGCTCTTTGAGAAACACGTATTTACCGGTGGCGCCGGGGCAAATGTAATCCGCCTCCTCCCGCCGCTTTGCATCTCCAAGGCTGAAATCGACCAGTTTATAGAAAGATTCAACGAATTAACCGCATAGCTGACCATGAGAAACTTTACCACAGTAAAAGATATCGGACCACTTTACGAGGCTCTCGAAAAAGCCAGATATGTAAAGGAGAACCCCTTTGCAGACCAGGCCCTGGGCAAGAACAAGACGCTGTTGATGGTGTTTTTCAACTCCAGCCTCCGCACCCGCCTGAGCACCCAGAAGGCAGGCCTCAACCTGGGCATGAACGTAATTGTGCTTGACATCAACCAGGGGGCATGGAAACTCGAAACCGAGCGCGGGGTGATAATGGACGGCGACAAGAGTGAGCATATCCTGGAGGCCATTCCGGTTATGGGAAGCTATTGCGACGTGATTGGCGTACGCAGTTTTGCCAGATTTGAGAACAAGCGCTACGATTACGACGAGGTGATCCTGAATCAGTTCATCCAGTATTCCGGACGTCCGGTGTTCAGCATGGAGGCGGCGACACGCCACCCTCTCCAGTCGTTCGCAGATCTGATTACCATAGAGGAGTACAAGAAATCCAGACGCCCCAAGGTGGTAATGACCTGGGCGCCCCACCCCAAGGCCCTGCCTCAGGCGGTGCCCAACTCCTTTGCCGAGTGGATGAACGCCTACGACTGCGACTTTGTAATCGCCCAGCCGGAAGGATACGAGCTTGAGCCGCAGTTTGTCGGCAACGCCCGGGTGGAATATGACCAGGACAAGGCTCTTGAAGGTGCCGACTTTGTATATGCCAAGAACTGGGCCGTCTGCGCCGATGCAAACTACGGCAAAGTACTCAATACCGACCGCAGCTGGACCGTTACCACAGAGAAAATGGCACTCACCAACAACGCCTATTTCATGCACTGCCTGCCGGTTCGCCGCAACATGATAGTCAGTGACGATGTGATTGAGTCACCGCAGTC
>JAFXNQ010000060.1 GCA_017529425.1 Bacteroidales bacterium
CCTTCCGCGAAAAGCCGCTCTGCGACCTCCTTGCCGATGGCAGCGCTTGCGAGCATGTCGGTGCAATAAGGCAGATGGCCGTTGTGGGGCTCTGTTGCTCCCCAGGGCAGTATCGCCCAGTCGTATTCAGGGATTTGCTTCACTTCGCCCCAGATGGCGGTCGTGATGTCATGATTGAATTTCATGTCGATAATGTGGTCAAATTACTACCAGCCGTTTTTCCGGATAAAAACTATCCTAACAAAAGTACGTATTTTGGAAATCAAATCCAATAACTCCGTCAAACGCCACCCTCATGGGTTTCCGTTTAGGTGTGCACCAGCAGAATGCGTGAGAAGCTGATTTGCGGTGCAAAACAGGCCTATTCTGCCCCGCAGGGGTGCTTGAAGGGGGGAATCAGGTGCAAATGAAGGTGTTTCTGCCCCGGCCCCCAGTTTATCGAAGTTATTAGGCATGAAAAAAGACCGCCAATCAGTGTCTTTCCCTGAAAAAAGTTGACTCGCAAACACGAGTTAACAATGTTTATTTATCAAACCTCGTTAAGAGATCAGTATTACGAAAAGGCAGTTGATCTGTATTACAGAGAAGGCCTATCGGTAAGACGGATTGCGAAAATTATTCCCGCCAGCAAGACCACAGTAATGAGATGGATTGCTAACTTTGCAGAAGATAATCCGCATAAAGCACCCATCATGAAGAAACGGTCTATAAAGCCAGCCCCTCAGATTGAGCAAGAACTTCGCACCGATCTTCCTGAAGATGTAAAAGCTCTTCAGGCAGAGGTTCTTCGTCTCAAGAAAGAGCTCAAGCAAGAAAAGATGCGTGCAGATGCCTACGACATGATGATTGATCTGGCCGAGGATGCCTTCAAGATCCCGATCAGAAAAAAATCTGGCGCCGAACAGTAGAGGCCCTGCATGCAAAGGATGCCAAGACCTATGAAGTCTTGGGCCTGTGCAAATTGTTTGGCGTATCCAAGCAGGCATATTATCAACATGACGAGTCAAGAGTATTGCTGAGGGCTGCCCAGGAAGCTTTTGTGCTGGAGTATATACGCGCTATCCGAGAGAAGGATCCTGGTCTGGGCGGCAGCAAGCTCTGGTATATGTACCGCCGTGACTTTGAGGGCAATAATCCTGTCGGTCGTGACCGCTTTGCAGATATCGTAGACAGGCATAATCTCAAGGTGAGGCTTCGCGTCCGAAGGCCTCGGACAACGGACTCAACACACGGTCTGCCGACATATCCAAACATCGTGAAAGACTTTATTCCAACCGCACCTAATCAACTATGGGTAAGTGATATTACATACATTACCATATGGGTAGACGCATATCATTATATACACTGCTTTTTGTCTCTCATTCTCGATGCCTACACCGAAGAGATTGTGGGATGGAGTGTTGGCCCCACGTTATCAACCCAGTACCCTGTGGAGGCACTCAGGATGGCACTTAAACGCATAGAGGGAGCTGAGAGTGTCTCTCTTATACATCACTCTGACCGCGGCTGTCAGTATGCCAGCTCGGAGTACATACAGCTCCTCAAAGACCATAACATCCGCATCAGTATGACGGAAACTGGAGATCCAAAGGATAATGCTCAGGCAGAGCGTATCAACAACACGATGAAGAATGAACTCTTAAAGGGAATGAAGTTCTCTTGTATTGAAGAAGTTATCGCCGCTGTATGCAGAGCGGTGGACTTCTACAACAACGAACGACCTCACATGAGCATCAATATGATGACCCCCGCCCAGGCTGCTTTCTGCGAGGGGGCCATTGAGAAAATGTGGTTCAGCTACAGAGAAAAGGCCATCCGTGAGAAGCAGGATACTTTGGATATCCCTGAGAATACTTTACCTTTGTGCATCGGTCAGGGATCTCCTTCCGGGCTACGCCCTCCAGTCAATCCCTGACCGGGATAAGGCCTGGGTAGACAACAAAATACAGGGTTAACGACTACAAGTCAACCTACATCAGTTATAAGTTAAACCAGAGTCAACTTCTATCAGGGATAGACTCCAGTCGGAGTCAACCTAAATCCGGAAATGACAGTCCCAGAGAAAAGTGCGGACCGGGGACAGTACGCCTGCGGACTGGGGACGGAAAGGCCGAGGACCGGAGACACTTGTGCCTGGACCTGAGACGGAAAGGCTACGGACCGGGGACGGAGGGGCCGGCAACGAAACCCTACACCATATACCCCTCCTGGTCATAGCCTTTCTGATAGTGGTGAATGAGCCGGGCCAGCGACTCCAGGCGGGGGTCCGGGAGCGGCACATGACCAGGACCGACAGAGGCGCCGAGGCCGCCAAAGCGCTCAAACTGAAGCTGATAGCGCTCGCGGCTGCCGGAAACGGCCAGACGGTGTTCCAGGTCGGCGGGGAC
>JAFXNQ010000061.1 GCA_017529425.1 Bacteroidales bacterium
ATTACCGCCGCCACAGAGCTTTTGATTATCCTTGCCTTCATAATTATCAACACTCCTGTTCACATTTTTAATACCCACCTTCGTCTTCTCGCCCAAATCCTACCCCGGAAAGGCGGCGTACGAGACTGAAATCGTGCGCCAGTTGGACACTGCCGGCGTGGAACTCGTCTGCCTCGCGGGATACATGCGCATAATCGGAGATGTGCTGCTCAAGGCCTACGAGGGCCGCATCATCAACATCCATCCTTCGCTTCTGCCTGCCTTCAAGGGCGCTCACGCGGTGGAAGATGCGCTGGCGTACGGGGTGAAGGTGCTGGGCGTCACCATCCACTATGTCAATTCCGAGCTGGACGGGGGCAGGATCATCGCCCAGAAGGCATATGAATTCGATGGCGATGATGCGGAAGAAGCGCATCGCATCGGGCATGAGATAGAACATCAACTTTACGTAGAAACAATAGCAAAATTGATAAAATGAGAGCACTTGTCAGTGTTAGCGATAAGACCGGTCTCGTGCCCTTCGTGAAGGGGCTGGAGGCTCTTGGATGGCAGATCATAGCCACCGGAGGAACGCAGAAACTTCTTGAAAAAGAGGGCGTCAAGACCATAGGCATAAGTGAGGTCACCGGTTTCCCGGAGATTCTGGACGGGCGCGTGAAAACCCTGCATCCCAAGGTTCACGGGGGCATTCTTGCCCGCCGCGACCTGCCTGCGCACATGCAGACTCTTGCCGAGCAGGGCATCGAAACCATAGACCTCGTTTGTGTGAATCTCTATCCTTTCCGCCAGACCATCGCGAAGGAGGGCGTGACGCTGGAGGAGGCGATAGAGAATATCGATATCGGCGGGCCTTCGATGGTGCGCAGCGCCGCCAAGAACTGGAGAGATGTGTCGATTGTATGCGATCCCGCGGATTATGACACCGTGCTGGAGGAAATCCGCGCCACCGGGAACACATCTCCCGAAACCCGCCTGAAACTCTCTGCCAAGGCATATACCCATACTGCTGAATACGACAGTTGCATCGCTGCCTACATGCGCGAGAAGGCCGGCCTGCCGGAAAAACTGTTCCTGGAGTTCGATTTTAAGCAGGCCCTCCGCTATGGCGAGAATCCTCATCAGAGCGCAGCCTTCTACGCCCAGTCCCAGCCCGTGCCTTTCTCTCTGGCATTCGCCAAGCAGATTCAGGGTAAGGAACTGTCTTACAATAACATACAGGATGCGAACGCAGCCTTGAGCGTGCTGCGGGATTTCGACGAACCCTTCTGCCTTGCGCTCAAGCACATGAACCCTTGCGGCGCTGCAGTGGGAGCCACCATCGAGGAGGCCTGGCGGGCGGCATATGAGGCCGATACCGTCAGCATCTACGGTGGAATAGTGGGCGTGAACCGCGAACTCACCGCCGAGGTGGCCCTGGGCATGAAACCCATCTTCCTGGAAATCGTAATCGCTCCTTCCTACACCCCCGAGGCGCTGGAAATTCTCGCTGCTAAGAAGAATCTGCGCGTGCTGCTGGTGGATATGACCAGGTCGGATGCTCCCGTGCCGCAGTATGTGGGCGTTGCCGGCGGTCTGCTGGTGCAGCAACTTGATACCCAGGTGGAGCAGGTCACTCCGGAAATGTGCGTCACGAAAGTGAAGCCTTCAGCGGGCCTGATGAAAGATCTGGAGTTCGGCTGGAAGATAGTCAAGCACGTGAAATCCAATGCAATAGCAGTCGTTCGCGACGGGCACACCATCGGCATAGGGGCAGGACAGACGAACCGTGTCGGATCCGCCCATATTGCCCTGGAAGAGGCTAAAGCGGCGGGCTTCAACTCCGGCCTCATCCTCGCATCCGACGGCTTCCTGCCGTTCGACGATACCGTGGCTCTCGCCGCTGAATACGGAGTGACAGCCATAGTGCAGCCCGGCGGAAGCATACGCGATGCAGATGCCATCGCCAAAGCGGACGAACTTGGGATCTGTATGCTGTTCACAGGAGTAAGACATTTCAAACATTAGAATATTATGGGCCTTGTTTATCCTCTTCCCACCTTGCAGGAAGTTAAGGTTGCAAAGGAAATCAATCTGGAAGACTGCCTAGGAAAGACAGTTCTGGTTATCGGCGGCGGCGGACGCGAACATGCGATAGTGGATGCGCTGAGCCGCTCTCCGAAGGTGTCCAAAATCTACTGCGCTCCAGGCAATGCCGGGATAGGGGAGCAGGCGTTCAACGTGCCCCTGAAGGATACCGACGTGGAGGGCCTGAAGGCTTTCGCGCTGGAGAATTCGGTGGATCTGACCGTGGTCGGCCCCGAGGCTGCCCTGGCCGCCGGCATAGTGGATGCTTTCCGCGCCGCCGGGCTGAAGATTTTCGGGCATACCAAGGCCGCGACTGCCATAGAGAGTTCCAAGGAGTTTGCCAAGGAATTGATGTTCAAATATGGGATTCCAACGGCGGAGTATCGCAGCTTTTCTGATTATGAAGAGGCGCTGGAGTATGTTTCCGGCAGGCCTTTCCCGGCCGTGCTGAAGTATGACGGTCTGGCTGCCGGCAAAGGCGTGGTGATTGCTTCTGACCTTGAAGAGGCGCGCAAGGCTCTGGCAGACATGCTGCTGGATCATTCTTTCGGGCAGGGCAGGGTAGTGGTTGAGGATTTCCTCACCGGCCCCGAGTTCTCCTTCCTCTGCTTCGTGGACGGGGAGCGCGTGTATCCCATGCCGCTCTCGCAGGACCACAAGCGCGCCTTCGACGGCGACAAGGGCCCGAATACCGGGGGAATGGGTGCTTACACCGGGCTGCCTTTCATCACTCCGGAGGATAAGGAGTTCGCGTTCAAGGAGATAATGTGCAAGGCCGCATCCGCCATGGTCGCGGAGGGCGTTCCGCTGAGCGGCGTGCTCTACGGCGGACTGATGAAGACGCCTTCCGGCATCAAGGTGATAGAGTTCAACGCGCGTTTCGGGGATCCCGAGACTGAGGTGGTGCTGCCTTTGCTGGAAAGCGATATTTTTGATATCTTTGATGCTGTTGCATCGGGCGTTCCCGCGGATGAACCGCGCTGGGCTGATGGCGTGACGCTGGGCGTCGTGCTGGCTTCCAAGGGCTATCCCGGCAAGTACGAAAAGGGCGTTGTGATCGAAGGGCTGGATGGCGTGCAGGGCCGTGTGTATCACATGGGCACCGCCTTCCGCGACGGCACTCTGGTGACCGCCGGCGGCCGCGTGCTGATGGTGGTTTCCGGTGGTTCGGACCTGGCAGATGCCCGTGCGAAGGTGTATGAAGAAGTCCGCAAGATCAGGTGCGGGAACTTGTTCTATAGGAATGATATAGCGCATTGCGCGTTTGACTAATATGGGAATGATCATCGACGGAAAGGCTATCAGTCAGGCCGTAAAAGACGAAGTCCGTGCCGAAGTCGCGGAACTTGAAACGAAATTTGGACGCAAACCCTGCCTCTGCGTGATAATAGTAGGGGAGAACCCCGCCAGCCAGGTATACGTCCGCAACAAGGTCAAAGCCGCGGAATATACCGGGATGGGCTCGCGCCTGATAGCGCTGCCGGCCGAGGTTTCGGAAGAGGAACTGCTGGCGCAGATCGCCGCCCTGAACGAGGATGCCGGCGTGGACGGGATACTGGTGCAACTGCCTCTGCCTAAGCATATCGATGAGGAGAAGGTCATTGATGCCATCTCCCCGGCGAAGGATGTGGACGGATTCCATGCTTCTAACGTGGCCGGGCTCTGGCTGGGGAAAGATTGCATCGTGCCCTGCACTCCTGCGGGAATAATGCGTTTGATTGACAGCACCGGAGTTGATTTGTGTGGCAAGACGGCCGTTGTGGTAGGTCGCAGCAATATCGTGGGTAAACCCGTGGCCAAGTTGCTGCTGGACCGCAATGCAACTATGACGATCGCTCATTCCCGCACCGCCGACTTGGGTGCCGTGACGCGCCAGGCGGATGTGCTGGTGGTGGCTGTCGGCAAGGCCGGCCTGGTGACCGGCGATATGGTCAAGCCCGGCGCGGTTGTGATTGATGTGGGCATGAACCGCGATTCCGCGGGGAGATTATGTGGCGACGTGGATTTCACCTCCTGCGCTGATGTTGCCGGTTGGATTACCCCCGTTCCCGGCGGCGTCGGCCCCATGACCATCGCCATGCTCATGAAGAATACAATACGCTGCTATCTGCAGAGAATTCAATAATTCGCAATATGAAGAAGATACTTTTGATTACTGTTGGTTTGGCGATGCTGCTGGCCGGATGCTGCAACGGAAATAAGGCACAGGATGCCACCGAGGCGGCGATTAATACAATTATGAACCGCAAGAGCGTGCGCAGTTTCACCGACCAGAAGCTGACAGAAGAACAGATTGAAACGTTGCTGAAGGCTGCGATGGCCGCTCCCAGCGCAATTAACATCCAGCCTTGGCATTTTGTGGTGATTGACGACGATGCAGTGAAACAGGAAATCTGGGGTGAAGGATTCCAGTCCGAAATGTTCACCAGCGCCGCGGTAGTGGTCGTTGTCTGTGGAGACACCAAGACCGTCCGCAAACCTTTCGGCAAGCCTGATGCCGAGCCGGAAGAAGTGGACAACATCTTCTGGTATGAGGACTGCTCTGCCGCAACGGAGAATTTGCTGCTGGCAGCCGAGGCAATGGGCCTTGGAGCCGTCTGGACAGCACTCTATCCCACCGAACGGATGGCCCCCGTCATTGAGAAACTCAGCCTCCCCGAGAACGTGAAGCCCCTCTGCGCCGTCCCCATCGGCTATCCCGCCGGCGACGACCAGCCCAAAGACAAGTGGAAACCCGAAAAGATCCACCGCAACCGCTGGTAGTTGTTTCGCGTTCCCAGTAATAAAATGAAAAACCGAGGGGATGGAGTAGTAGCGCCTTTCGGCAGAGTCCTTTACACGGCTACATCAGGTACCCTAATACCTTTCTGTAGTGGCTCCAGACTCTCACATTTTTGCCATTAACAAGGCGTTTGTACGCCCTGACCTTGACAAACTTTGCGACCTCCACTCCCATGGAGATGCGCACAAGATGCGGAACGGTTCTCTTCATGATTATTATTGTTAGCTTGGAAGAACCTTCGGCCTCCTTGTTCAGTACCTCCCCTCGGTAAGGGTCTTAAAACAAAAGCAGACATCCATTTAGGGCTAGATGTCTGCTTTAAGTTTAGCTAACAATAGTCATCCTAAAATGACAAAGCAAAGGTAGCGATTATTTTGAGAACTGCAATACTCCTTCGTGAAGTTAAACGTTTATTATCTAACCAGAGTCCTCAAGCTATGTGGCTGACCTTGCCATCTTTTTCAAATAAATAGCTATATTTGTAGCAATCAGGGCATTGGGCCATGTTGTCCACCCCTGTGACATAATAGATGAAAGTGTTTTCGCTTTTATCCTTGTACGGAAATCTGGAAAATTTCATTGAAGCAGGGATAAGCAATCATTCATCGCCTTGTCTGGTGCACCATGCCGTTCCGGCATTGTCTCCATACGGGTGTGGAGTATTGTTTATTTGCTTCAAGGTCCTCCAGAACCTCCGTACAGATAAACGAATTGCTCCACACTTTTTCTTTATAGAGTCGCTATTGGAGCTTAGCGTATATAAGGATGATATGATGAGTACTTACGAAGATGATGTTAAAACCGTTATCAATGATATGCTTGATAATGGATGTTTGAAATATGGGCCAAACGGCAATGTGATGATTCCCGATGAAATATCAGCGAGATTAGTTTTTGACGGGCTCATTACACGGGTTGGCGTGTACATCAATGATAACCTAGATCAAAAAATACGTATGCATCGAGTTCGTGGTTATAATCTCACTCCTAAAGACATGGAAGACATAATCTCTGGCTACTGCGAACAAATTGTGCGTTGGTGCGTGAAACTGATTATTGATGTAAGAAAAACCGAAGTTATCAAAGTCCTGAAGGAAACAGTAAACCCTGATTATAGAAGAATAATCCAAAACGAAGAGTAACAGAACTCCTATGAAAAAGAATATAATCTATATTCTGTTAGCGTTTCTGCCTATTATGGCCTGTGCCGAAAAGGAAACCCCGGTTGAGCCAGAAGAAAAAAAAGTAAAGGTCAATTGCACCACCGGTGAAGCCACGGATATTGATCCAACATCAGCAAAACTAAATGGATCGGCCAATATTGAGAATGCTACCGAAGCAAACGGTGTGGCATATTTCTACTACTCTTCCGAGCAAACTGATGCCAAGGGGCTGGCGAAGAGTGGCTCTCGAGTGTCTGCGGGCAGTATCTCAAATTCGGACAGCGCATTCAGTGAAACGATTACTAATTTGACCCCTGAGACAAAATACTACTATCTAGCGTCTGTGTCAATCGATGAGAAAGAATTCAACGGAGAAGTTAAGTCGTTTACTACGGCCGAGAAGCCGAAAGAATTGTCGGTCACTGGTGCAGCGACTGATATAACTGAATTCAAGGCTAAACTATCAGGTTATGCTAATCTTACTCCGGACCTTGGCAATGTTACAATGGGAATCCTGTATTCGAAGGAGGAGAATCCCTCCTTGGAAAACAGCGTCGAACTAACATCTAGAGAGATAGATGGTAACAATATGTACACGGTACAGGCCAAGGATCTGGAATACAATACGGTATATTACTATAAATCATTTGTGCAGTATGGCGGCGTGTATCGTTTCGGTGCGGTAAAAACCTTCACAACCCGGGATTTTGCAGTCACCGTCAAAGTCGCCCCAGCAACGGAAATCTCCGAAACAAAAGCAACTCTCAATGGCTCACTAGAAGTGGATAGCATTGAAGATTTAAGCAGTAGTGTCTGGTTTTATTATGGGACAATGTCTAAACCGGAAGAGTTAAAAACAAAAGGAGAAAAGATAGTTGCATCAGAAAAAGACGGACAGTATTCATGTAACCAGACAGGATTGGTGCCTGAAACTACGTATTACTATCTTGTTGGAGCAAAGGTACATGATAAGGAAGTATACAGCGAGGTGATGAGCTACAAGACGGCAGATTATAGGGTGATTGTTGCTACTGAAGTTGCATCTGGCGTAGGCCTTTTCTCGGCGACTATCAGCGGAAAGCTTATAGTGGAAAGCCGTGAATCACTGTCTCATTCGGTGTGGTTCCTTTATGGCACTTCTGCCAACAATCTTGAGGCGTTGAAAGAATCTGGCACTAAGTTCGAGGCCACTATAAACAGTGACGGCGTGTTCTCGTATGCTTTATCTTCACTGGATTACAACACGACTTATTACTACGTTGCCTGTGCCAAAGTACACGACAGGGAATACTATGGCGAGGTGAAAAGTTTCTCGACGACTAATTTTGGGGCAAGTGTTACCAGTGAAGCAGCAACAGATTTGGGCCTTTTCGCAGCGACCATTAACGGAAAACTTACAGTAGAAAACGGTGAATCATTGTTCCGTTCGGCGTGGTTCCTTTACAGCAGCTCTGCAAATAATCTTGAGGCGTTGAAAGAATCTGGCATTAAGTCCGAGGCTACTATAAACAGTGACGGCGCGTTCTCGTACGCTTTATCTTCGTTGGATTACAACACGACTTATTACTACGTCGCTTGTGCCAAAGTGCACGACAGGGAATACTATGGCGAAGTAAAAAGTTTTATTACAATGCAGATGGAGTTGGAAGAGATTACTGACTTGGGCTTAAGCGTCAAGTGGAGAGGATGGAACCTTGGTGCAAATTCTCCTAAAGAGTACGGAGATTACTATTCTTGGGGCGAGACAGAACCAAAGAGTGATTACAGTATGACTACATACAAATGGTGGGATAGTTCTAACAAGACCTTCACAAAATACAATATTAATAGCAAATACGGCCCTATTGATAATAAGATGGTGCTTGAGGAAGATGATGATGTCGCTCACGTGAAACTCGGTGGCAAGTGGAGGATGCCTACGGATACCGAATGGACAGAACTGAAAGATAACTGCACGTGGATTTGGATAACCAATAACGGCATCAAAGGTAGCTTAATAATCAGCAAGAAGAATGGTAAGGGCATTTTCCTTCCAGCTGCAGGCAACTGCTTCAGTACGGCTATTGGCGTTAGTGTCGGTGGTGCGGGTGACTACTGGTCCGCCTCCCTCTACACGGATGCAAACGACGTCTATAATGATTCATATGACGCGTGTTTCGTTCGCTTTACGTCCAACGGTATTGACGCTGGCCTTAATAAATGCACCCGTTCTTATGGTTGCTCTGTTCGTCCCGTAATAGAATAATATCCCCATGGATATTAAGCCCACATTTTTTGTTATTTGCATCTTCTTAGTCTATAATGAAAGAGTTTTCAAAGAAAAACCTGTATCATTACACATCGTTCGAATCCGCAGTCAAAATAATTGCTAGTAAAAAACTACTGTTTTCAGAGATTAATAAAGTCAATGATATCAATGAATCCTGTGGCCCTAATTATATTGTTAAGGACTTGACAGATAGCATAGAGGCCGACAAAATAATGAAGCATTTCACTCAAATCAGCTTTACGTCAGATACGCGGTTAAATAAAGGGTTTGATATTCCGGCAATGTGGGGACATTATGGGGACCGTGGCCATGGCGCGTGTTTGGTTTTTGATAGAAAAAATATTCTGCAAGAGATTGGCAGACGTAAGTTGTACTCAACAAGTGTTCATTACGTTCGAAGGAGATTACTAAACGACATAATCTATGAAAAGGCAAGGTTCGGAACCATTGAAAACTTCATACTTAGTTCAAAGGACAAACTGTTCTTTACGAAAAGTAGAGATTGGGCATATGAACAAGAATACCGGATTGCTATTATAGACGATAATCCTGAGCCGTTTAACATTAGTGATTCTTTGATTGGAATTATACTATTTTCTGTGTCTCATGAGCAATTTCTGAAGTCTGCCGACTATTTGGCTTTGTCAAGTATTGATAGCAACATAAAGATCTACCGGTATTGTCCACTATTTCAGAGTGGAGGGCTATTTGATACTGATAATAAGTGTGTTTTTCCAAAGATTGTATATGATCTTACGGCATCCAGACCGACAATAATAAATCCTGTACGTAAAACCACTCGTTTTACGCACGGGTCGGAGAAAAGATAGAGCTGTGGCACAAAATACTTATTCGACCGTAAAATACATAAATTGTCTTTCAACCCATTCTCGCATTATTTGATGTAGAAGGTTTGGATAAGTTAGGGGATTGGTAAAGCGAAGGCGCCGGAACGGGTTGATCGGGCAAGGTCTAATTCTGGGGCTGGGACCTTGCCCACAAGAATGCCCTGAAATAGAGAAAACCGGGCACGGTCTGCCACCTAAAAATAGACCTTGCCCGGAGCAGACACCGGGAAGGCCGTTTTTGTGTCTGGAAGCCGGTTTTTGGCGAAGCAGACACCAGGAAGACCGAATCCGTGGAAATGACGGCAAAAATGCCCGAGTTTCCACCAGAGATGGCGAAACAGTGGATTCAAACCGCATGGAGCGCAGCGAAGGCCGCATCAGCGGCCGTGCCGGAACGTCAGCGAAGGGTTCGAGCCCCACATCGCACCCGCAATGAGCGCATCGAAGGCGGTCCTCAGACCGCCCGGTGGAGGGCGGGACGGAGCCCAAAGGGCGATGTCGGTAGCCCGTGAACCGCGGGGGATTTGGGGGTAGAGCCCCCACAGAAGGACGTTAGGGGCAGCGCCCCTAACAAGACAGGGGAAGAGCTGCTTGCAGCTCTGCACCCAAAGCAAAAGACGAGGCCGTTTGGACCTCGTCTTTTGCTTTGGGTGCGATGTGGGGCTCGAACCCACGACAACCAGAACCACAATCTGGTGCTCTACCAACTGAACTAATCGCACCGTGTTAGGGATTGCAAAGGTACGAAAATATTTTAAGCCTGCAAGTTTTTTCCGTATATTTGTAGAGGAGATTCCCGGTCGGGCCGGGAATGACGAAACATCATGGCAAAAGAAATCAAATTCTCCCTGGTATACAGGGATATGTGGCAATC
>JAFXNQ010000062.1 GCA_017529425.1 Bacteroidales bacterium
ACGAAAAGATTTATGAAGATGTTTTGAGTGATTTTTACGTTCTGATGAGGGCGCATAGGGGTTCCTATGTAACCGAAGAAGAATGGGAAAAGCGCCAAAACAGAACATAAAGATTGATGTTAATTATTTCAAAACAGCTTCCTACTTCAACATAATCTGGCCACCGGTAATTGGCAGCGCCTGGCCGGTTTCGCCGGTTTGTTCCACAAGGTAGAGCACGCCTTTGGTTACATCCTTAGGAGTGCAGCCCTTATGCATGGGAACCTTGGAGAGATAGTACTCACGCACGTCGTCCACAGTCTTTGCTCCAGGCACCTTGCCAGCGTTGAGGTACTGCACGTAAAGCCCCTTGACAGGGTCGCTCCACAGCGGACCGTCCAGGAAGTTGCCGGGGCAGATGCCGTTGACCTTGATGCGGAACGGCGCGAGTTCAAGTGCGAAAGACTGGACAAGACCCAGACCGCCAAACTTGCTGCCAGCATATGCAAAATTTGCCTTGCTACCCTCCAGACCGCTCTTGGAGTTGATCTGGATAATGTCGCCAAAGCGCTCGGAATCATATTTGTTCTGAGCCTTGAGCACCGGCGCAACCGCCTTGGAGCAATAGAAGAAGCCGTGATAGTTGATCTTGGTTACAAGGTCAAATTTTTCCGGAACCATCTGGGTCAGGTCACCTGCGATTGCGATTCCTGCGTTGCTTACAAACGCATCCACTCCGCCAAAATTGCAAACCGTATCCTTGACAAGGGCCACCAGGCAATCATAGCTGGTAACGTCGGTCTTGAAGAAAGTTACGCGGTTGTTCTTGCAGATAGAGTTGAGGTTGGCAGCAGTAGCTGTGCCGGTAGCATCATTGAGGTCGGCAACGACAATATTGGCCCCCTCCTCTACCAGGCAGCGTGCGATACCCTCGCCAAAGCCCTGTGCAGCGCCGGTAACTATAAATACCTTGTTCTCTGCACGGCCGTGACTGCCAGATGCACTCACCTTGCGGCGATAGTTCTCTACCTCCCAGTTGTCGATGAAATCAATCTGGGTCTTGGTCATAGGGTGCTCCCCGCCGAATGCAGCAGCATAATGAGCCACCTTCATGCAGTCGGTGAATACCTCTGCCACGATGTTGGCAGCCTTTGCGCTGTCGCCAACTGCCAGCAGGCCTACGCCCTTGACTGCGATTACCTTGGGAGTATAGCCGCGTTCTGCAGTGTACTTTTCTATTGCGGCCTCTGCATTTGCAATCTTCTCCTCTTTGTCCGCACCGTCGACGTATAAATATGCCGATTTACAATAGACGATTCCATCGGGGGTGAAAGGAGCCGCAACCTTTTTAAAAGCCTCCTCTGACGCAATGAATTCATCCACTAGGGCGGTCTTGACGACGCGGATTATCTTGTCGCCGCGACCATTGCGGGAGAGTATAGAGCGGATGGCAGGAACAACCTCGACCGCACAGTCACAAACCTCGGCAGGGGTCTCGTCCACAGCCTTGACGCGTGCCTCTATCTTTGAAAGCATACCGGAATAGATTGAATCAATCTCATCTACAGTATCGGCCCCGACAAAGACGCCATGATTCTGGAGCAAAATCACCTTGGGCTCATGACCCTTGGACGCCTTGAATGCACAAATCTCATCGTAAACCTTCTTGAAAAGGGTGTAACCGGGATCTGTGTAAGGGATGTAGAGGGCATCCTCGCCAAACAGTTCGCGGCTTGCACTCTCTGCATTTTTGCTGCACATAACGCCGTTCACGGCAGTCGGATGCAGATGCACAATAAAGCGGGCGCCCATGGCATTGTGCAAAGAGGTCTCCACAGAGGGACGGCGACCCTTGGTGATGCAGGCATCAGCCAGGTCGTTCTTGACCTGGTCTTCACGCTCTGCGGGGTCGCTGCTATAGACCTTCTCCCCCATCTTATTGAGCAAGGTGCGGTCCAGCACAGCGAAACCGTCTTCTGTGATGGTGGCCAGGGCGTGGCCGCTCGCCTTTACCCAAAGGCGTTCGTTATCTTTATATGAGGTGTTTCCGCCACCTGCAATCACAAAGCGGGAATCAGAACCGTATCTGCGGGAAACCTCTATAAGTTGTTCTATTTCTTTCATTTGATAGCTTCTTTAATGATTTTATCGCCCATCGATATGAACTTCTCACGATAGCTTATGTCAGGGCGGCCGTTTTCATCCAGGTAGCCCTGGAAACCATCGGCAACAAGTTTCTGATGAGCAGCGGTTATGCAGGCTCCATAGTAGTTGAGCCGCTTGAGGTTGTCGGTCAAATCGACCCCGCCCCGGCACGAAAGCTTTATGGGCTCCATAGCCGGGGTGTTGTGTTCGCTGCCGAAAGTCACCACGAAGCCTTGGTCCCAGAGATACTGAGCATAACGCTCGAGCACCTCTACGCTGTTGCGGGTCGTGATGAATTCCGCGCTATAGAAGCCGCGTTCCTTAAGGGTTGCAGCCGCCTTTTCCAGGTCGCCCTCAAAGTCGGTGAAACCACCTTTTGCGTCATCGGCCAGGAAAGGATATGTCGGGATGCCGCCTGCTGCAAGGATTATTTGCCGCACAGTCGCCATCGGCAGGAATGCCTCGGGGGTCTCCGGGACGAAGGCCGCCCCGCCCGCTTTTAGCAGATTGCCGCGAATCTCGTTCTCAACCTTTGCATCAGCAGCGATGTCGCTTTTTAAAGCCTTGCCGCCAAACAGCTTCTCGTAGAACGCCTTTTGAGCCCCGGCGTCGGGGAAAAGACGTGCTACAGCCATACGGATAGCCTTTGCAAGATGGCGCTCGCGCAGACTGCCCTTGGTGAGCTTCTCGCGGATCGTAGCCTCATTCCAGCCGAACTCCACCCCCTGCCCTTCAAACAGCTTTGCAACCTTCTCGCACATCGCTGCAACCTGAAGGTTTGATTCCTGTTTGACGGCTGCCAGCTGTGCGGCCGGTTCGCCGTCCAGCTGCACCGGGTACGCCAGACCTTTACCACTGATATATGTACGGCCGGGGTTGTTGGGGTCATTGACCCGGACACCAGCCGCCTGGTCTTCGCTGTTGAGTGAGATGAACTCTATGTTGAAGAGCGGAT
>JAFXNQ010000063.1 GCA_017529425.1 Bacteroidales bacterium
AGTCATGTTATTTGTTATTTAATCTACATACCAGTATTGTGTGGCCTTGCCCAAGACCGTCGTGGATCTCTTCTACCTTAAGGCCGGCCTCGACGATGAGCTTTATCATATCGTCGGAGTGATACATTTTTGAATTGCCGTTGGCCATCACGGTAAAGTAGAGCGAGGTCATCGTGAGGCAGAATGATGCGGGTTCAAAACGCTGGCGGTCCCAGAAGGTCTCCATTATGCAGAGACGGGTGTCGGGCTTCATCATCCTGACAGATCTTTTAAGTATAGAGATAATCTCGCTCTCAGAGAAGCAGTCCAGGAACTGGCTCATCCAGATTATGTCGGGATTGATATCCACGGGGAATTCGCTCTCCGGGTTCAGCATGTTCATGGGACAGTCACTGATTCTCTCAGCTCCGGGTTTGCCCTTGGTGGCCTCCCGCATCAGTTCCAGTTGCTGCGGCAGGTCAACAATTGTTACTTTGACGTCAGGATTATAGCCTACACAGCGCATTGCAAAACGGCCGGTATTGCCGCCGATATCCACGATTTGTGAGGGGTTATAAGAGAAGAGTATACCGAGCGCCTCCTCAAAAGAACTGTCAGAGTAAAAGTGATCGAACCCAAACCAACTCTGCTGAACCTTCGGTGGGAGGGAGGAGAGTGCTTCGTATATGGTCGGCCAGTTGCCAAAGTGCTCCAATCCGGCCGGACGACCCTCCAGCAGGGACTCCTCCATGCGGAAGAACCCTTCGTAGTTGACGTCGTGGTTAAAATCTACGTTGACGCGGGTTGCCGGGTCGTTGAGTAAAAACCAGCCTACCTTGGAGATGGAATATCGATCGGTATCGGGATCTATAATTATAGTACCTATCGAGAGCGATGCCTCGAGAAGCACTTTCACTGCATATTCCGGCAATTTTGCCTCTGCCGTAAGCTCTTCAAGCGTCATAGGCTTGTCTCTGAGCATCTCCAGCAGACCAAACTTGATCATCAGCCTGGAGGTCTGGAAGACCATCGGGCCGAATGCGATAAACTCCGCGAGGCGCTGTGCTTCACGGGCATTAAGATGATCCTTGGAATATGCTTTTCGGATATCCGGGAACAAATTCATAATTGTGATTGAGTATGTACTCCTTATCTTTAATCTACAAAGATAGCAAAAATATTTGATTATGCTGAACTGGACCTCTCACGGTCAGGTTCAGGCAAAGGGGGTGTCATACACCTAATTCAATAAATGATGTATATTTGCAACACGGAAAGTCATTTAACTAAAGTATATAAAAAATGAAGAAAGCATTTTTAGCAATTGTTGTTTTACTGACCGTATCATTCTCGATGCAGGCTCAGAAAAAGGTTGAATTCGGTAAAAATGCCGATTTTGCATTCGGCAACAAAGTATTTGCCGTAGAGCCCATCAGCTATCTTGGATATGGTTATCATATCAAGAGTCAGAAAATGGAATCAGCCCAGGATGCATTCAACAGCGAGTTCTTTATCAATATTATGGAACTTGGCATACGTCCTTCCAGATCATTTATGATTGCCATTGGCGTTGATTATGATCTGGACCAGTATCGTCTGGACAGAAACCATATTTGGGGAGCTGATGCCAGCATTCAGAGTATGAGCAGGGCCGGTTTCAACAAGAAGAATTATTCCAGGCTTAATGTACACAAGTTTGCAATTCCCTTGAGTTTTGAAATCAAGGCGGGCAAGAGCGCTATCCGCCTTGGTGCAGCAGGTGAATACAATCTCCCCGCTGTGGTAAAAACCAAAGGTGTCACTGCAGATGGCTACACAACCAAGTCCAAGGAAAAGGTTCTGGGCGACAGATACGTCAAACAGCTCAGCTACAATGTATTTGGCGCTATCTCTTACGGCGGTCTTGGCGTTTATGCAAGATTCACTCCTTCACAGGTCTTTGTGGGTGATGATGCCCCCAAGGTTCAAACCTTCACTGTCGGCCTGGTTCTCGGATTGGGAATGTAGCTCTTATTATTCAGTACATAAATGAAAACCGCAGGCGGAAATCCGTCTGCGGTTTTTGCTAACAACATAACACAACTATCGTATGAACAGTAGTTCTCTGTATTTGGGAAGGGGCCAGCATGAATCGTCCACAATTAGCTCCAGTTTGTCTATCTGATAGCGTATCTTGTCCATCTTGGGAGCCACGGTGTCGTGGTAAGCGATGGCTTTGGTGTGCTCATCAGCAATAACATTGGCCTTCTTGCGTGCCGCTACAAGCTCCTCTACCATAGTCTCTATAGCGGAGGTGCGCTCTGCAATCTCCTCTATAATCTTCACGTTGCGCGCAGAGAGTTTGTCTGCTTTGTCGCCTGCAAAAGACACATGCATATTGTGAACATTCTCCAGCAACTGGCTCTGATACCTGGTGGCTACGGGTATGATATGGTTGATGGAGAGGTCGCCGAGCACGCGGGCTTCAATCTGGATCTTCTTGGTGTAGGTTTCCCACTTGACCTCGTTGCGTGCTTCAAGCTCTTTCTCTGTCATCACGCCTAGCTTTGAGAACATATCTATGCTGGCTTTGTCCAGGTAACGCTCAAAGATAACCGGGCAGGATTTCTCTGTGTCCAGACCACGCTTTTCTGCCTCGGCAACCCATTCGTCGCTGTATCCGTTTCCGTCAAAGCGGATAGGTTTGCAGGTGACGATATCTTCACGGATAATGTCCAGGATGGCATGGAATACGGCAGAGTGCTTTGCGGGAGTGCCGTCGGCTGCAGGGGCAAATTTCTTGTCGCTGCCGATAGCGGCAATACGTGCATCTACCCGTTTCTTGAAATCTGCCAAAGCCTCTGCAACGGCGCTGTTGAGGGCAATCATTGCTGATGCACAGTTTGCTTCGCTGCCCACGGCGCGGAATTCGAACCTGTTACCGGTAAATGCAAACGGGCTGGTACGGTTGCGGTCGGTGTTGTCTATCATAATCTCAGGAATCTCAGGGATATCCATCTTCATCCCTTGCTTTCCGGCCATTGACAGGGCGTCGGGATCGGCTTTCTCAATATGGTCCAGCAGTTCTGAAACCTGCTTGCCAAGGAAAGATGAGATTATTGCAGGCGGCGCCTCGTTTGCGCCAAGACGATGGGCGTTGGATGCCGACATAATGCTGGCTTTGAGCAGGCCGTTGTGACGATATACACCCATCAGGGTCTCTACTATGAACACTACGAAGCGCAGCGTGTCTTCCTGGGTCTTGCCGGGAGCATGCAGACGCACGCCGGTATCTGTAGAGAGACTCCAGTTGTTGTGCTTGCCGCTTCCGTTGATGCCTGCAAAAGGTTTTTCATGGAGCAGTACACGGAATCCATGCTTGCGGGCAACCTTGCGCATAAGGCTCATGAGCAGCATGTTGTGGTCAACTGCCAGGTTTGTCTCCTCAAATATCGGAGCCAGCTCAAACTGGTTGGGGGCAACCTCGTTGTGACGGGTCTTGCAGGGGATACCGAGCTCCAGTGCCTGGATCTCAAGGTCCTTCATGAAAGCCTGTACACGGTCGGGGATAGTGCCAAAATAGTGGTCGTCCATCTGCTGGTTCTTGGCAGAGTCGTGACCCATCAGTGTGCGTCCTGTGAGCAGCAGGTCGGGACGTGCAGAATACAGCCCTTCGTCTACAAGGAAATACTCCTGCTCCCAACCGAGGGTGCTGAAGACCTTTTTGACATTGGGATAGAAATAGTGGCACACATCTGTCGCAGCAACATTTACCGCATGAAGCGAACGGAGCAGCGGTGCCTTGTAGTCGAGCGCTTCGCCACTATAAGAGATAAATACTGTGGGGATACAAAGGGTGTCATCTATTATGAACACAGGTGATGTCGGATCCCATGCAGAGTAGCCGCGCGCCTCAAAAGTAGAGCGGATACCACCGCTGGGGAACGACGATGCGTCGGGTTCCTGCTGAACGAGCAACTTGCCGCTGAACTCCTCAATCATACCGCCTTTGCCGTCGTGCTCTACAAAAGAGTCGTGCTTTTCTGCGGTTCCTTCTGTAAGCGGCTGAAACCAGTGGGTGTAGTGGGTAACATCGTTTTCTGTGGCCCACTGCTTCATCCCGGCGGCAACTGCGTCAGCCACGTCAAGGTCAAGCTGGGCGCCGTTGTCCATCACATCTATCATCTTGTTGTACACCTGTTTGGGCAGATATTTGTACATCTTTTCTCGATTGAATACTTTTTTTCCAAAGTATTCGCTCGGTCTCTCTGCCGGGGCCTTGATGTCGAGCGGTTTCTTTTTGAACGCTTCCGCTACGACCTGGAATCTTAAGTTTGCCATAATTGTCAGTATTAATGTGTTAGAACCATCTTTCTATTCTTTTCAATGCCTCTTCTATCTGCTCGTGAGAGCCGAATGCCGTGAATCTGGCATAGCCTTCTCCCGACGGGCCAAATCCTGCACCGGGGGTGCAGACCACATGTGCCCGGTTCAGCATCTCGTCAAAGAACCTCCAGCTAGGCATGCCGTGAGGGGTTTTCATCCAGACATAAGGGGCGTTGGCACCGCCGTATACCTCGTAACCGAGGGTGCGGAAGCGCTTCAGCATCAGCTCTGCATTCTGCATATAGTATGCAATTGTTTTGCGAACCTGTTCTTTGCCTTCCGGAGTATAAATTGCCTCTGCTGCACGCTGGCTCAGGTAGCTGGTGCCGTTGAACTTTGTGCACTGCCGGCGCAGCCAGAGCGGGTTGAGCTCTATTCGCTTGCCCTCCAGAGTAGCGGCGGAAACCTCCTCCGGAACTATTGTATATCCGCAGCGCACTCCGGTAAAACCGGCCGTCTTGGAGTAGCTGCGGAACTCTATGGCGCATTTGCGCGCACCGCGGATCTCATATATGGAGTGGGGGATATCCGGATCCTGTATATATGCCTCGTAAGCTGCGTCGTAGAATATCAGGGCGTCGTTGTGCAGGGCATAATTGACCCACTTGCGGAGCTCTTCCTTGGATATTACGGTGCCAGTAGGGTTGTTGGGATAGCAAAGATATACCACATCTACGCGGCGGTTGGGAATCTCGGGGACAAAATTGTTCTCTGCCGTGCAGGGAAAATAAACCACGTTGGACCACCGGTCATGTGCGTCTTTCACCCCTGAGCGGCCAATCATAGAGTTGGAGTCAAGGTATACAGGATAGATAGGATCTGTTACCCCAATGGAATTGTCCCAGCGTATCAGCTCCTGTATATTGCCAGTATCACTCTTGGCTCCGTCGTTGATAAACACTTCGTTCAGATCCAGATGGATTCCGCGGGGGAGATAATCGTTCTTGATGATGGCTTCCCTTAAGAATTGATATCCCTGTTCCGGGCCATAGCCGCGGAAAGTCTCCGGACGGCCCATCTCGTCGGCCGCCTTGTGCAACGCTTCAATCACTGCAGGGGCAAGCGGCTGGGTAACATCACCGGTGCCAAGGCTTATCACATTCACGTTCTTATGTGCAGATTTGAATGCGTTAACCTTGCGGGCAACATCTGCGAACAGATAATTGCCGGGCATCTTTAAGAAATGTTCATTAACCAGTGCCATAATCTACAAATCAATATCTCCTTCAAATACTTTCTCGGCAGGACCCGAAAGATAAACATGGCCTGCCGGCGGATTCCAATCGACTTCAAGGTCGCCTCCGTCCATCGCTATGGTTACCTTTTTGAGGGCACGTTCAGTGAGCGAAGCCGCCACTGCAGTTGCACATGCGCCGGTGCCACATGCCTTGGTGATGCCGCTACCCCTTTCCCAGACTCTGACCCTGATGCGCTCAGGGGAGATGATTTGTGCAAATTCTACGTTGCATCGCTTTGGAAAAGCGGGATCCGTTTCAAGAACAGAACCATATTTGCCTACATCCAGGGTGTCGATATCAGCGACAAAGGTAATAAAATGAGGATTACCCATAGAAACAAACATTCCCTTAAATTTTCTCCCTGCCGCAACCAGTTCAATCTCCCCGCCAGCAGCGCCGGTAAACTGTTCTCTGCTATCTGTCCTGGGCTCAAGCATATCCACAGTTACACTCTCTACATGACTGGGGGTATCGTCGCTCACCTTAAGCCATAAATCCTTGATTCCGGAGAGGGTTTGAAGTCTTATAACTTTTTTGCGGCTCAAGCCTTTCTCGTAGATATACTTTCCGATACAACGGGAGGCATTGCCGCACATATCGGCTTCACTGCCGTCTGCGTTAAAAATCCGCATACTGAAATCCGCACCGGGGGTATCGGCTTTTCCAATTAATACCAGGCCGTCCCCTCCGATACCCTTATTGCGGTCACTCCACGCAATCGCGCACCTTGCGGGATCGGGAAGAGTATACACTGACGCGTCAACGTAAATGTAATCGTTGCCGGCTCCATGCATTTTTGTAAAGTGAACAGTCTGTTTCATATTGACATTTTCCGGTTGCAATTTTAATCAGCAGCTCTTTAACTACAATCAGTCCGCGTAGTTTTTCTAGCTTGATTTTTTGTGATTAGTTTCAATTTGAAATCAAACCGGCCTGAATTCTCAAATATGTGACGTGATTTTAGTGGTTTTACTATGAATTTATGATAGTTGAAATTTAAGTTGATAATTTAAAGGTCAAGACGACAATGCTATAGCCCCCATTATATATTTTTGCCACCGTAAAGAGAAATAATGAATTATTATGCAGCAACAGGGTCTTTACAGTAATTCTTACGAACACGACAGCTGCGGCGTCGGAATGGTGGTTAATATCCACGGAGGGAAAACCCATCAACTGGTAGATGATGCGCTCAAAGTGCTTGAAAACATGCGCCACCGCGGTGCTGAGGTCGGTAAGGACGGCGACGGCGCCGGTATCATGCTTCAGATTCCGCACGAATTTATCTTGCTTGCGGGTATTCCCGTGCCTGAGAAGGGCAAATACGCCACCGGATTGGTGTTCCTGCCCAAAGATGAAAAGCGGCAGCAGCAAATTTTGGGCATCATCATAGAGGAGATTGAACGTGACGGTCTTCAGCTGATGCATCTCCGCCAGGTTCCGACAAAGGGTGAATGTCTTGGCGAGAGGGCACTTGCCACCGAGCCAGACATCAAGCAGATCTTTATCACCGGCGTGCAGGATGACAAGGTAGAAACCTTCCCCCGCACGCTCTACGTATTAAGAAAGCGGATAGAGAAGCGTATCAGCGACAAAGATTTCTACTTCTGCTCGCTGAGCAATACCAGCATCGTGTATAAGGGTATGCTCTCCAGTATGCAACTCCGCGAGTTTTATCCCGATCTGAGCAACCCTTATTTTACCAGCGGCCTGGCGGTAGTTCACTCCCGTTTCAGTACAAACACATTCCCGACATGGTCTCTGGCTCAGCCGTTCCGTCTGTTGGCGCATAACGGCGAAATCAATACCATCCGCGGTAACCGCGGCTGGATGCAGGCTCGCGAGAGCGTTCTGAGCAGCGATGCTCTGGGCGATATCCGCCAGATTTCGCCAATTATCCAGCCCGGAATGTCCGATTCTGCAAGCCTGGACAACGTGCTGGAGTTTTTCCTGATGAGCGGGATGAGCCTGCCGCACGCAATGGCGCTTTTGCTGCCCGAATCATTTAACGATAAAAACCCGATTCCAGAGGATCTGAAGGCCTTCTATGAATATTATTCCATATTGATGGAGCCTTGGGACGGCCCTGCGGCGCTGATTTTCTCAGACGGCCGTTTTGCAGGCGGTATGCTTGACCGCAACGGTCTGCGCCCGGCCCGCTATACCATCACCAAGAGCGACACTATGGTGGTTGCTTCTGAGGTGGGGGTTATGGATTTTGACCCGACTCAGGTGGTGGAGAAAGGTCGTCTGCAACCGGGTAAAATTTTACTGATAGATACACAGGAGGGTAAGATTTATTATGACGGTGAGATCAAGCGAACCCTTGCGGCAGAGCACCCTTACCGTCAATGGCTATCTACAAACCGCATCCAACTTGAAAAACTGCACAGCGGACGTCATGTAAATAATGCCGTTGACAACCTGGTGGCTAAAGAACTTCTTTTCGGCTACGGAGAAGAGGATATCTCTTCTTCAATAATTCCAATGGCCACTACTGCCCAGGAGCCTACCGCTTCCATGGGTAACGACACCCCTCTGGCAGTTATCTCCAAAAAGCCGCAGGTTTTCTTTGATTATTTCCGCCAGCAGTTTGCTCAGGTCACAAACCCTGCGATTGACTCAATCCGTGAGAGTCTGGTTATGAGCCTGGAGGAGTATATCGGCCGGGTAGGTGCCGGAATCCTCAATCCGGACGAGAGTAACTGCAAGATGGTGCGCCTGCCGCATCCTATTCTCAACAACACCCAGCTGGACCTGTTGTGCAACATCCGCTACAAAGGCTTCAACACCATCAAGTTGCCGATGACATTTACCGGTGACCTGCGCGCTGCACTTGACAAACTGTGCAAAGATGCAGAAAAGAGTGTGGATGAAGGATACAACTATATTATCCTCTCAGACCGAGATGTGGATGAGACGCACGTTGCAATTCCGAGCCTGCTGGCAGTGTCGGCTGTTCATCACTACCTGATTTCAGTTGGTAAACGCGTGCAGACCGCCCTTATTGTGGAGAGCGGAGAGATACGCGAAACAATGCATGCGGCGCTGCTGCTGGGCTACGGTGCTTCTGCACTTTGCCCTTACATGGTATTTGCTATCCTGGATGATCTGGTAAAGAGAGGGAAGATTCAGGAAGACTATTCTACAGCAGAAAAGAACTATATCAAAGCGGTTTGCAAAGGCCTGCTCAAGATAATGGCAAAGATGGGTATCAGTACCATCCGCAGTTATCGCGGTGCCAAGATATTCGAGAGTGTCGGCCTCAGTGAAGATCTGCTCCGCGCTTATTTCGGCACCGAGGTCAGCACCATCGGTGGCGCCGGACTGGATAAGATTGCATCCGATGCAAAGGCATTCCACAGCCTTGCATTCGCCAGCAAAGCAGATGCGCTCCTGCCAAATCTAGGTCGCTTCCGCTGGCGTCGCGACGGCATTCGTCACGCGTGGAATCCCGAGACTATAGCAACTCTTCAGCTGGCGTGCCGTAAAGGGGATTACGCACTGTTCAAGAAATATACTTCCCTGGCCGACAACAAGACCGAACCGATATTCATCCGCGACTTCATGAGCTTCAAATCAAACCCCATTCCGGTGGATGAGGTGGAGCCTGTAGAGAGCATAGTGAAGCGGTTCGTGACCGGTGCCATGTCGTTTGGCGCGCTAAGCAAAGAGGCGCACGAGACCATAGCCCTTGCCATGAATAAACTTGGTGCCCGCAGCAATACTGGCGAGGGAGGTGAGGATTCCCAGCGTTTCCACAGTGATGTGGACGGAGTAAGCCTCAGCAGCAAGACCAAACAGGTCGCCTCGGGCAGATTTGGCGTCACCACCGAGTATCTGGTCAATGCAGAGGAGTTGCAGATCAAGGTCGCCCAGGGTGCAAAACCGGGCGAAGGAGGTCAGCTCCCCGGTTTCAAGGTAAATGAGATAATTGCCAAAACTCGTCACTCAATTCCTGGCATCTCTCTCATTTCGCCACCGCCTCACCACGATATCTACTCTATAGAGGACCTGGCGCAGCTCATCTTTGACCTGAAGAACGTCAATCCAAGTGCAAAGGTCAGCGTCAAGCTGGTTTGTGAAAGCGGAGTCGGTACTATCGCCGCCGGCGTTGCCAAGGCAAAGGCAGATTTGATTGTGCTCAGCGGTGCAGAGGGCGGTACGGGCGCAAGCCCCGCCTCCAGCATGCGTTTCGCCGGTATTCCGCCAGAGATTGGTCTGAGCGAAGCCCAGCAGACACTGGTTCACAACGGTTTGCGCGGCCAGGTACGCCTGCAGGTCGACGGCCAGATCAAGACGGGACGCGACGTGATATTGATGGCTTTGCTCGGTGCCGACGAATTCGGATTCGGTACCGCCGCCTTGATTGTAATGGGGTGTGTGATGATGAGAAAGTGCAACCTGAACACTTGCCCTATGGGCGTTGCGACACAGGATCCAAAGTTGCGCGAGCATTTCCAGGGAAAGGTGGAACATCTGGTTAATTATTTCGCCTTCATGGCACAAGAGGTCCGCGAATATCTCGCCGCAATAGGCCTTAAGAGTTTGGACGATGCAATCGGCCGTACAGATTTGATTGAAACACAGAAGTCTCCTCTGGATTTTGCCCGCTTGCTTTATCAGGAAAAAGGTACCCTGCACCACACCACCGACAATCCTTTTGTGCTGGACGACGTGCTTGACCAGAGGCTCATCAAAGTCTCCGGTAATTCAATTGAGCGCGGCGAAGAGATTACCCTGGATTTTGCCATCAAGAATACCGACCGTGCCGTGGGTGCAATGCTCTCCGGAGTCATAGCTGCCAGGTATGGCAACGACGGACTGGCAGAAGATACCATCAGCGTCAAGTTCAAAGGCTCGGCGGGGCAGTCGTTTGGTGCATTTCTCGCCCACGGCGTCTCTTTCAAGCTGGAGGGCGAGACCAACGACTATTTTGCTAAAGGGCTCAGCGGCGGACGTATCGCCATATTGCCTCCTATGCGGAGCAACTTTGCTGCTGAGGACAATATCATTGCCGGCAACACAGGCCTTTACGGCGCGACCTCAGGTGAACTGTATGTAAATGGAAAGGTGGGCGAGCGGTTTGCCGTACGCAACTCGGGCGCCATAGCTGTGATAGAAGGTGCCGGAGACCACTGCTGCGAATACATGACCGGTGGCCGTGTAGTTGTGCTGGGTGCGACCGGACGCAACTTTGCGGCAGGTATGAGCGGCGGCGTAGCATATGTATGGAACAAGAAGGGCGACTTTGACTATTTCTGCAACATGGATATGGTTGAAATCAATCTGGTTGACGACGCACAGTACCGCAAGGAACTGCACGAACTAATCCGCCAGCACTACCTCTATACCGGTTCCAAGCTGGCCCGCACAATGCTCGACGACTGGCAACGCTATGCCGATGAATTTGTGCAGGTAGTGCCTATAGAATACAAACGCGTGCTGCAGGAAGAGCAGATGCGCAAATTGCAACAGAAAATTGCTGAGGTTCAAAGAGATTACTAGTTATGGGAAGTGTAAAAGCATTTATGGAGGTTGCCCGGCAAGAGGCCGGATACCGTCCGATACACGACAGGGTACACGATTTTGGAGAGGTAGAGCAGACACTCAACTCCAAGGACCGTCGCCTTCAGGCGTCCCGCTGTATGGATTGCGGAGTGCCGTTCTGTCACTGGGCCTGCCCGCTGGGAAATAAGGCTCCTGAGTGGAACGACGCCCTGTTCAAGGGTGACTGGGAGCTTGCTTACAAGTTGCTCTCTTCTACCAATCCATTCCCGGAATTCACAGGGAGGGTGTGCCCCGCGTTGTGCGAAAAAGCCTGCGTGCTGAACCGCTTTAACCATGAGCCTACCACCAACCGCGAGAATGAGGCTGCCATAACAGAAACCGCTTTCCGCGAAGGGTTTGTCCCGGTGCGCCATCCAGAACGCAACGGCAAAAAGGTGGCTGTGATTGGTGCCGGCCCTTCTGGCCTGGCCGTTGCAGAATCCCTAAACATGAAGGGTTACGCTGTTACAGTATTCGATAAGAACGAAGCTCCCGGCGGACTGCTGCGTTACGGTATTCCAAACTTCAAGCTGAACAAGGCTATAATCAACCGCCGTGTGGATATCCTGAAGCAGGAGGGGATAGAGTTCAACTGCGGAGCAGCAGTTGAATGTAACGCCTCATTTGCCTCAAAGTATGATGCAGTGGTTATTGCAACCGGCACGCCAGTTCCCCGCGATTTGAAAGTCCCCGGGCGTGAACTCAAGGGGGTCCATTTTGCACTTGAAATCCTTTCTCAGCAGAACCGAGTTCTGGCAGGAATGGAATTCTCCAAGGAAGACCGGATCACCGCCAAAGGGAAGGACGTTCTGGTAATTGGCGGCGGTGATACAGGCAGCGACTGTATCGGTACTGCTCACCGTCAGGGTGCAACAAGCGTGACACAAATTGAAATCCTGCCGCGTCCTATAGATGGTCCAGACGACCCTGCCAACCCTTGGCCCAACTTCCCCCGTACATTTAAAACCACATCTTCTCATGAGGAGGGATGTACCCGCCGCTGGAACATAAATACGCTTGAATTCCTCGGCGAAGATGGCAAACTTAAAGGGGTCAAGGTTCAGGAAATCGACTGGAAACCCAACCCGGAGGGTGGCCGCCCGATAATGGTGGAGAAGGGTAAACCCGAGATAATCAAGGCTGAGCTGGTGCTTCTGGCAATGGGTTTCTTCAAACCGGAGCATCCTCAATATCCGGAGAATGTCTTTATCTGCGGCGATGCCGCCAACGGTCCGTCGCTGGTAGTCCGCGCCCTTGCAAGCGGTCGCGATGCGGCAGAGAAAGTAGATAATTATCTCAACAAGTAATATGGCTTCTACAAAATATATTTTCGTAACCGGAGGCGTGGTCAGCAGCCTGGGCAAGGGTATAATATCTTCATCAATAGGTAAGCTGCTGCAGGCACGCGGGTACAAGATTACAATCCAAAAGTTTGACCCCTACATCAACATAGACCCGGGAACCCTGAATCCATACGAACATGGCGAGTGCTATGTTACCGCCGACGGAATGGAGACAGATCTTGATCTTGGCCATTACGAACGTTTTACGGGGATACGCACTACCCGCCATAACTCCATGACCACCGGGCGTATATATAAGGCCGTAATCGACAAGGAGCGTAGCGGTGAGTATCTTGGGCATACTATCCAGGTAGTGCCGCACATCACTGACGAGATCAAGCGGCGTATCAAATACCTTGGCGATACTGAAGGATACGACTTTGTAATTACAGAAATAGGTGGTACAATAGGTGACATTGAGAGCGCCCCATTCCTGGAGGCTATCCGCCAGATGAAGTGGGAAATGGGGCGCGATGCTGTGTGCATCCACCTGACCTATGTCCCCTATATCAAGGCTGCCGACGAACTCAAGACCAAGCCGACCCAGCACAGTGTCAAAGAGTTGCTGGCCAATGGTATTCAGCCCGACATACTGATTCTCCGCACTGAGAAGCATCTTGACGACCACCTGCGTGCTAAAGTTGCAGGATTCTGCAATGTAGATTTGGAGTGCGTGATCCAGAGTGAAGATTTGCCCAGCATTTACGAGGTCCCGGTCAATATGCAAAAACAGGGGCTTGATGCCGCTATCATGCGCAAGATGGATATTCCGGTGGGAGAGACTCCGCAACTTGGGGCGTGGAACCGTTTTCTGGAGATGCGTCGCAATGCCGCAGAGACTGTCAGCATAGGTCTTGTGGGGAAGTACGACCTGCAGGATGCATACAAGAGCATCAGCGAGAGTCTCAGCCATGCAGCCACTTATAACAACCGAAAAGTACACATCACATTTATTAATTCGGAACAATTGGACGACCCTGAAAGTCCTGCTTGGGAGACGGTCCGCTCTCAGGACGGCCTTGTGATATGCCCGGGCTTTGGGCAGCGGGGCATTGCCGGTAAGATATTGGCTGCGAAGTATGCGCGTGAGAATGATGTCCCCTGCTTTGGAATTTGCCTTGGCATGCAGATGATGGTGATTGAGTTTGCCCGCGATGTGCTTGGATATTCAGATGCAGACAGCACTGAGATGAATCCCCGCACAGCTCACAATGTCATCGATTTGATGGAAGAGCAAAAGAATGTCACTCAGATGGGCGGCACGATGCGCCTTGGAGAGTACCGTTGCGTTATTCGCAAGGGCTGTCGCGCAATGCAGGCATACGGTGGCAAAGATGATATCCGTGAACGTCACCGTCATCGTTACGAGTTCAACAACAGCTATCGCGACGCCTTTGAGCTCTCTGGTATGCAGTGCGTAGGCATCAACCCGGATGCGGATCTTGTAGAGATGGTAGAAATCCCGTCGCTGAGATGGTACATAGGAACCCAGTTCCATCCGGAGTACTCCTCTACGGTGCTTCATCCCCATCCGCTCTTTATGGATTTCATAAAGGCTGCAATCTCAAAATAGTCAAGTTATGTGTGGAATAGTTGGTATTTTCAATATTGAAGAGCAGTCAGACGCGCTGCGTCAGAAGGCTTTGGAGATGAGCCGCCGTATCAGGCACCGCGGACCAGACTGGAGTGGGATATGGTGCGGAAAAAGTGCGATTCTGGCTCATGAACGCTTGAGTATTGTCGACCCTGAGAGCGGCCGTCAGCCCCTCTTCTCTCCAGACGAGGCACTGGTGTTGGCTGTCAACGGTGAGATTTACAATCATCAGGATATCCGCAGGCGCTTTGCCGGGAAATACCGTTTTCTTACCGGTAGCGACTGCGAGGTGATACTTGCACTCTACCAGAAGATGGCAGATGAAGGTGAGATTACCCACGAACGCATAACAGAGATGCTGGAGTCGCTCAGCGGAATCTATGCATTTGCCCTGTACGACAGTGCCCGGGACAGTTTTCTGGTTGCACGCGACCCTATTGGCGTGCTACCTCTGTACATCGGTTATGACTCTGACGGTAAAGTCTATGTAGCTTCTGAACTTAAAGCTCTGGAAGGGGAGTGTGAGCGTTATGAACCCTTCTTGCCGGGTCATTACTACTGGAGTCGCAAGGGTAAAGTTACTCGATATTACAAGCGAGACTGGATGGAGTTTGACGCTGTCAAGGATAATCCTGCTAGCAGCGAAGATATTCGCCAGGCACTCCGTGGTGCAGTTAAACGGCAGCTTATGAGCGATGTCCCTTACGGTGTACTTCTCTCCGGCGGTCTGGATTCCAGCATTGTATCTGCAATTGCAGAGCGATATTCCCAGAACCGAATCGAGGATGATGACCGCAGCCGTGCCTGGTGGCCGCGTCTGCACAGTTTTGCAGTCGGGCTCAAGGGTGCGCCGGATCTGGCAAAAGCACGGCTGGTGGCAGACCATATCGGCACAGTCCATCATGAAATCAACTATACAGTACAGGAGGGCCTGGATGCAATCCGGGATGTGATTTTCTATATAGAGACCTATGACGTCACTACTGTCCGCGCCTCAACACCTATGTATCTGCTTGCACGTGTAATCAAGTCCATGGGTATCAAAATGGTGCTTTCAGGCGAGGGGGCAGATGAGATTTTTGGCGGGTATCTATATTTCCATAAGGCACCATCTGCACGTGAATTCCACGAAGAGACCGTACGCAAGCTCTCCAAACTATATATGTATGACTGTCTGCGCGCCAACAAGAGTCTCTCGGCGTGGGGCGTGGAGGGGCGCGTACCATTCCTGGACAAGGAGTTCCTGGATGTTGCCATGCGGACTAACCCTCAGGCAAAGATGTGTAGTGGAGAGACCGTAGAGAAGAAGATACTCCGCGAAGCATTTGAAGATATGCTGCCCGACGAGATAGCATGGCGTCAGAAAGAGCAGTTCAGCGACGGTGTCGGTTACTCCTGGATCGATTCATTGAAACAGATAACCTCTGAGGCGGTTAGCGACGACCAGATGGCCCGTGCTGCAGAGCGCTTCCCGATCAATCCTCCTGCCAACAAAGAGGAATACTACTACCGCAGCATTTTTGAGGAGCACTTCCCGTCTGAATCGGCTGCAAGAAGCGTCCCACAGGAGGCCAGCGTTGCCTGCTCCACAGCTATTGCCCGCGAATGGGACGAGGCGTTCAAAAGGCTCAACGACCCCAGCGGCCGCGCAGTAGCCGGCGTCCACAACCAGGCTTATTAGGAATGGAAATTTTAAAGCACGAATGCGGTGTGGCTATGATCCGGCTCCTGAAACCGGCATCGTACTATAAAGAGAAATACGGCAGCGAGAAGTGGGGGATGGCCAAGCTCTATCTGATGATGGAGAAGCAGCACAACCGTGGCCAGGAGGGTGCCGGAATAGCATCCGTGCACCTGGAGGCCGAACCTGGCGATGAATATATGTTCCGTCACAAGGCGCTTGGCAAGGATGCCATTTCCGAGATTTTTGCCGCGGCCGGAGATGAATTTGCTGGGGAACTTCTAATGGGGCACCTGCGTTATTCTACCACCGGCAAAAAGGGGCTCACATATGTCCATCCGTTCCTCCGCCGCAACAACTGGCGCGCCAAGAACCTTTGCATCTGCGGCAACTTTAACATGACCAATATTGACGAGGTGTTCGATACCCTCGCCGCCCAGGGTCAGTATCCCCGTACCGCAAGCGATTCATACATAATGCTGGAGGAGATGGGTCACCGGCTTGACCGCGAGGTGGAACGCAACTTCTCCATCGCTTCGCTGTTGGGGTTGCAGGGGCGTGACATCACCAGTTATATCGATTCCAACGTAGATATCACAAAGGTCCTTAAGACTACTATGTCCATGTTCGATGGGGGCTATGTGGTTTGCGGCCTCACCGGAAGTGGCGAGTTCTTTGCCATGCGCGACCCATGGGGCATCCGTCCGGCATTTTACTATCAGAGCGAGGATGTTGTGGCACTGGCTTCGGAACGTCCCGTTCTCCAGACAACATTCAATATTGCCGCAGGGGATGTCAACGAACTGTCTCCTGGCTGTGCGCTTATTGTCCGTCGCAACGGAAGCATCTCATTCCCCTCTATCATCCAGGCAAAAGCACCCTCCATGGCCTGTTCTTTTGAGCGGATATATTTCAGCCGAGGCAACGACTGTGACATCTATCGGGAACGCAAGCAGTTGGGAGAACAGCTTGTCCCTGCAATAGAGGCGGCGGTTGAAGGTGACATCGCGCACACAGTTGTGTCTTACATACCTAATACAGCAGAGGTAGCATATTACGGGATGTTACAGGGGCTTATGCGCCAAGGTCACGATGTCCGCTTTGAGAAGATAGCCTGGAAGGATATCAAGATGCGCACATTTATAGCAGAGGGGCAGGAGAGGCGTGATCTGGCCGCCCACGTATATGATATTACCTATGGAGTAATAGAGCCCGGTGTGGACAATCTCGTGATTATTGATGACTCAATAGTTCGTGGTACAACCCTCCGCGAGAGCATCATCAAGATTCTGGACCGGCTCCATCCAAAGAAGATAGTGATTGTCAGCAGCGCGCCGCAAATCCGCTATCCCGACTTCTACGGAATAGACATGCCTCGCCTGGAGGAGTTCATCGCCTTCCGTGCATGTATCGCCCTGCTTGAAGAGACTGGCAGGGAAGACCTGCTGCAAGAGGTGTACGAAAGCTGCAAGGGAGAACTGCTAAAGCCGGCCTTGGAACAGACCTTGCCGGTAAAACGTTTGTACGAACCTTTCAGCGAAGAGCAGCTTAACCGCAAGATGGTAGATATGTTGCGTCCGGAAGAGGTCACAACACCCATAGAGATGGTATTCCAGAAGATAGACGGCCTGCACAACGCATGCCCCAACCATCATGGCGACTGGTACTTTACCGGCGACTATCCGACACCGGGCGGCATACGCCTCTGCAACACCGCTCTGGTTCAATATTTCGAGAACAGGTAATGATTACTCTATCCTAAGACTTCTTTAAGTTCGCCGGTGGCTGAATCTATGATGAAGCCGCGCACGGTGATATCTTCAGGCATAAGAGGATGGTTTACAATCGTCGCTACAGTGTTGCGGACAGAGTGTTCAGGATCGTGAAACCCCTCAAGCCATTCATTCAGATTGATGTCTGTGCGGTTCAGTTCTTCTTCGGGTATGCCGCGCTTTGTCATATCCTCGCGGAAATGAGCAAAACTCATGTGGCATGCGCCGCAGGTTGTGTGCGCCACCACCATAATCTCTGTAACCCCCAGTTCGTACACAGCCACAATCAGGCTGCGCATTGCAGAATCCCAGGGTGACGGTATCACAGCTCCGGCGTTCTTTATGATCTTTGCATCGCCGTTTTTCAGGCCCAGCGCCTCCTGCAGAAGTACCAACAGCCGGGTGTCCATACAGCTGAGCACAGCCAGTTTCTTGTTGGGATATTTATCTGTCAGATGCGCTTCATAACTCTTTGCGGCCACAAATTCACGGTTGAAAGCGATAACTTTATCAATGTTTGTCATATATCTTTATTATTTATCGTAAAGGTAATTAATTATAGAGAGAAAATTGCCATATTTGTCCTTGATATTATGTAGAATCAGCATAAGTGGCCGGAATGATTTCTAAAGGTGGTATGTACAAATATGGTGTCGCAGCATTAATCGCTATTGTGGCATTGATTATTTCGTACACATGCACGAACATGAACTACGCTCTCTCCGGAGAGAAGGCCACATTGAAGTACTGGCGCATTTTTACCGAATTGATATCTAAAAGTCAGGAAAAGCTCCCGGATGATGTGGTTTTCATCAATGTCGATCACGATAAGCAGTTGGTAAATATCACCGATGAATTCGGGATTCCGGTGGGCAATGCTGCAATAACCGACCGTCAAAAGATTGCCCGGCTCCTGGACATCATTGAAGAATCCGGTTCCTACAAATATGTCATGATGGACGTGTTTTTTGAATCCGGATATGAAACGGAATCAGATAGTACGCTCTTCAGCCGAATCGCTTCAATGGAGAGAATCGTAATACCAAAACACGTTACCGGTTCCCTGGGAAACCCTGCTTTAGATGCAAAATCCGCCTACGCTGATTACGTGACGACAATCAAGGAGACCAGTTTTACTAAATACCTGCTGTTCCGGAAGGACGGGCCATCCATGCCTCTCAAATCATATTCAGATATTACGGGACACACAGTTAAAAGAGTTGGCCTTTGGTATGCCGATAATGGCAGTCTTGCCCGGAAAGTCATTTTCCCAAAGATGTATGTAAAAATACTTTCTCCCTACCGTATGGATGGACAGAAGGCATATCTGAACATAGGGGAGGATATCCTGGATGTTGCAGAAGTGGTTGATTGGGTAGATTTCTTTAAGGGAAAGTACGTTCTTATCGGTTCTTACACCGGCGAAGACAGTCATCTCTCATATGCAGGTAATATCCCGGGATGCCTGATTAATTTCAATGTGTTCCTTTCTCTAATGAAAGGACAGCACAAGATTCCGTTTGTCCTGATTCTTGTGTATTTCTTCATCTTCTTTGTCATGGCATATCTTATTCTGAATTCGAATGCGGTTTTATCGCAGTCCTGGGGGTGGATATTGGCCAAAATTTTTACTATTTACTCATTGATTTTGACAATTGTTTGTATCTTTGTGTTTGCGATATGGGGTCAGGCGCATGATATCTTTATAACCTCAACGTTCTTCAGTATCATTGACATGGTCAATCGCAAATTAAAAAAGAATAAAAAACAACAACATGCGTAAGATATTTTTAATTGCATTCTGCTTAGTCTCGACCTCCATGATGGCTGAGGACTTCAAAATCTTGTACGTCAACACAGAGAGCATAAAGATTGACAAGAACACCTGCGTCGCCGGTGATGTGTTCAGCGATGAAGGGAAGATCTTCTGGAAGGACGGCAAACAGGCCATGAAGGTTATCTCCCTTGATACAAAGACTCAGTATGTGATGGTCTCAGAAGACTTTAAGCAACGGAAGCTTAAATCTGCAAAAGACTATCTTGTGCAATATCATAGGCTTTCAACACGTGGAGTTGGAAGTCTCTCTACTGTAGCGAGCCTTGTTGGTAAGAAGGTATACTGGTTCAATCCCACCCTTATAAAGATAGACTATGAACCGGAAGAGGGAGAGTACTTCTTCCTGACTGTCGGTGATGAAAAAATAAAGTTGGAAATGGATGGCCAGCAGCTTGTGCTGGATGAAAGAATCTGGGGGGAAGCGAATCCGGTTCCCATTGAAACAGACCTCTATTTCCACTTTAAGGACGGAGAAGAGAAGTTGGTTAATTCCGGAATGCAGATAATTCCATTACCAAGTGAAATCTAGTCGTTAAAAAAGGTAATCCCGCGAGGTTACCTTTTTTAGTTCCATGGCATATATTGATTGTATATGTACAATACTATAAAAAATAAGTTCAGGCTATTACTGATTGCCATTCTTCTATTTCCAGGAATTGTATTTGCACAAGACCTGCCCCTCCCGTCCCAAGCTGATTCTTTTCAGGAAAGAGGGACACAGTTATATGAAGAAGGTCAGTATTATGATGCAATAGCTCTGTTTGAGGAAGCAGCCAGAATCAGAAGAGAGTTATCTGGTGATTGTTCCGAATTGCTATCAAACAGCCTGTACAACATCGGGCTTTGTTACACTAATCTCGGCGACGATGCAAAGGCACTGGAGTATTATCAGCAGGCATTGGTTATACGGGAGAAAGTTTTCGGCAAGGAGCATCCGGATTACGCAGTGACTTTAGCCAACATAGGGGTATGTTACAATAATCTCGGCGACTATGCCAAGGCGCTAGAGTATTATCAGCAGGCATTGGTTGTCCGAGAGAAAATCAGCGGGAAGGAACACCCTGATTATGCCAAGAGCTTGAATAACATCGGTATATGCTTTTCTAACCTCGGCGACTACAACAAGGCACTGGAGTATTATCAGCAGGCTTTGGCTATACGTGAGAAAGCCTATGGCAAGGAGCATCCGGATTGTGCGGCTAGCCTGTTCAGTATCGGGAACTGTTATTATAATCTTGGCGACGATGCCAAGGCGCAGGAGTATTATCAGCAGGCATTGGCTTTGCGCGAGAAGGTCTACGGCAAGGAGCATCCGGATTGTGCGGCGAGCCTGACCAGCATCGGGAACTGTTATTATAATCTTGGTAACTATTCCAAGGCGCTGGAGTATTATCAGAAGGCATTAGCCATTAGGGAGAAGGTATACGGGAAGAATCACCCGGATTGCGCGGCGAGCTTGTCCTGTATCGGGCTTTGCTATAATAACCTTGGCAATAATGCCAAGGCACTAGATTATTATCAGAAGGCATTGGCAATACGGGAGAAAGTCTACGGCAAGGAGCATCCAGATTACGCCAAAAACCTGAGCAATATTGGTATCTGCTATTCTAACCTTATCGACGATGCCAAGGCGCTGGATTATCATCAGCAGGCATTGGCTATACGGGAGAGGGTTTACGGGAAGGAAAACCTGGATTACGCGGCGAGCCTGGCCAACATAGGGTCGTGTTATTTTAACCTTGGCGACTACACCAAGGCTCTGGAATATCATCAGCAGGCATTGGCCATACGAGAGAAGGTTTGCGGAAAAGATCACCCGGATTACGCGGCAAGCCTGTCCGGCATCGGGTTATGTTATAATAACCTTGGCGACTACTCCAGGGCTCTGGATTATCATCAGCAGGCGTTGGCAATACGGGAGAAGGTTTACGGCAAGAAGCATCCGGATTACGCCAGGAGCCTGAACAATATCGGGATCTGTTATTCTAACCTTGGCAACAATTCTAAGGCTCTGGATTATCATCAGCAGGCGTTGGCAATACGGGAGAAGATTTACGGCAAAGAGCACCCGGATTATGCCAGCAGTCTGAACAGCATTGGGAACTGTTATCTTTATCTTGGCAACAATGCCAAGGCGCTGGATTATTTTCGGCAGGCACTGGCAATACGAGGGAGGGTCTATGGCAAGGCACACCCGGATTATGCAGCGAGCCTGTCCAGCATCGGGCTATGTTACAACAACCTGGGCGACAATGCCAAGGCGCAGGATTATTATCAGCAGGCATTGGCCATACGGGAGAAGGTCTACGGCAAGGAGCACCCGGATTACGCCAGGAGCCTGAACAACATCGGGAACAACTACTATGACCTTGGCGACTATGCCAAGGCACTTGAGTACCATCAGCAAGCGTTGGCAATACGGGAGAGAGTCTACGGCAAGGAGCACCCGGATTACGCTATCAGCCTGAACAATATCGGAAACTGTTACTCCGACCTTGGTGACTTCAACAAAGCTCTGGATTATCATATGCGGGCATTGGAAATACGGGAGAAGGTCTACGGCAAGGAGCATCCGGACTACGCCATGAGTCTGAACAACATCGGGATCTGCTACTCTGACCTTGGCGACAATGCCAAGGCTTTAGAGTATTTTCTGCAGGCGTTGGCAATACGGGAGAAGGTCTACGGCAAAGTGCATCCGGATTACACTGCGAGCCTGGCAAACGTAGGGTCATGCTATTATGTCCTTGGCGACTATGCCAATGCCACAGATTATCTCGTGAGATATACGAATACCGTTATTTCTGTAGTTACGGCCAACTTCTCATCACTGACAGAGTCTCAGCGTGAGTCCTTCTGGAAGCGGTACAGCTACTTCTTCACCAATGGACTGTTTGACTACTGCACGTTTTTATCATCCCCTGAGATGGATAAAATGGCATTCGATGGCGCCCTCTTTGGTAAGGGCCTATTACTGAATGCGGAGCTGGAATTCAGGAACCTTATTCAGGAGAGCGAAGATCCGGAAGCCTTGAAGATGTATAATGACATCCAGTTGAGCCGCATCCGTTTGGACAAGATATATCAAGACCCGGTCGGAAAGAAGGCTCAGATCGATTCCTTGAATAACGATATTGAAGCCCGCCAGCAGGCACTGATGAAGCGTAGCAAGGTCTATGGGGACTATACGCAGAACCTGGCACTTAAATGGACGGATGTCAAGTCGGCTATCGGAAAGAGGGACATAGCCATTGAATTTGAGACATATACTCATAAAGACACTACTTTCTACATAGCTCTCACACTGAAGCCTAATTATACCCAGCCTCATCTTATTGAACTGTTCAACAGTAAAGATCTAAGTGCTATCAAACCCTCCCGTTACTACACAACTGAAACTCTTCCCGATCTGGTTTGGGGACCTCTGGCAAAAGAACTCTCCGGTGTACAGAACGTATACTTTTCCCCAGCAGGCGAGTTGAACAACATCGGGATAGAGTACCTGATGGACAAAGACGGGGAGCACATATTGTCAGATAAGAAGAACTATTACCGTCTCACATCTACTCGTGAACTCGTAAAGGAGTACGGCTCGAAGATGATAAACGACGCAACAATCTATGGCGGCATTAGATACGACAGATCTCCTGCCAGCATGATTACTGGTAAAGAGACTAAAAGCGAACTGCTTGCAATGTCCGCCTCGAGGTTGGATACGTCTATGGACAGCCTCACCGCCTCACACGGCGGTTGGAAGTATCTTCCCGGGACGAAGACGGAAGCTGAAGCTATTTCCAACACACTGACCTCCAAGAGGGTACAAAACGAACTCGTTGAAGGGGAACGGGGAACGGAAGAGTCTTTCAAAGGTCTCAGCGGCAAGAAGAAGGATGTCATCCACATAGCGACGCACGGATTCTACTGGACGGAGAACGAAGCCGCCAGGAGTGGAAGGGGAACAGCTTCTTTTATAATAGAGGGAGAGAGCAGGGCTCCTTTAGAGGACAAAGCGTTAACCAGATCCGGGCTTCTGTTCGCCGGTGCCCAGAACTCATTCGAAGGGAAGGAGATACCGTCGGATGTGGAAGACGGCATCCTGACGGCTAAAGATATCTCCCGGATGGACCTTAGGGGAACGGACCTGGTCGTCATATCTGCATGTCAGTCGGGGCTTGGAGAAGTCACAGGCGATGGCGTATTTGGTCTTCAGCGCGGCTTTAAAAAGGCTGGTGCGCAGTCTATCGTGATGAGTCTGTGGGAGGTGGATGATGATGCCACAAGGGTTATGATGACCAGTTTCTATGAGAACCTGGCAAAAGGCCGGAGCAAGTATGAAGCCTTCCGTGAGGCACAGAAGTATCTGCGGAAGTATGACAAGGGAAAATATGACAGCCCCGAATACTATGCAGCCTTCGTCTTGCTTGATGCGATAAGGTAGGTGTTTTTTTATATCTTTGTTCATCTCTATGCAAAGATTCATTATGAAAAGATTTTTATTGACGATGTTGATGGTTTTGGGCGCCGGAGCTGCCATGGCTCAGAAATATGTGCCGTGGACCGATCTGAGGCCACAGAAGACCGTTTTCCTTTACGCGAATGATGACAAGGCAGCATTGGCTGCCATCGATGACCCGGTGGTGGCGAAGGACGTCGAATGCCTCGGCCTCTCAATCAAGGAGGAGTGCGGCATCACTAATCCGGAGTGCATGGAGGGTGACCTCGGGCAGATTAGGGAGATTAACGGTACTTCCCGTTTTGATTTGTATTTCCCCGAAAACCCCAACGGCCTGATGGTGGTTATATGTCCTGGTGGCGGATACCGCGTGGTCTGCACCTATGGTGAAGGCCTTTACGTTGCCGAGTGGATGCTCAAACGGGGTATAACGGTTGCTATTGCAAAACACCGCATGCCCAACGGGCATTGGACTGTTCCTCTGGACGATATCCAGGAAATTTTCTACTACTGCCGCAAGCATGCCGCAGAGTGGAATGTCAAGAAAATCGGCGTGATGGGCTTCTCCGCAGGCGGACATCTGGCTGCAAGCGCATCGACTCTTTACGTAGATAATTTCACCCGCCCGGACTTCAGCATACTCTATTATCCGGTTATCACTTTTGACAAGGAGAAGTATGTAGAACATGGGAGTCGCGCAAACCTGATTGGCAGTGAAGAGTATTGGGCTGCACGCCGAGGCATGACTGCAGATGAATATATCGACCGCCAGGAGGCGTATGAGTTCCTTAAGGAGCACTACAGCCTTGAAAATTGCGTCAACAAGAACACCCCTCCTGCATTCCTGGTGCTGGGTCAGAACGACCATACAGTGCTCCCTGTGAACAGCATATTGTATTACGAAAAACTCCTTGAAAACGGTGTGCGGAGTGAACTCCATATATTTGAACAGGGCTCGCACGGTTTCTGCTTCTTCCCTGAAGGAAAGCCCGATTTTCTCCCTGCAGACGTGCGCAGTGCAATAAACGGTAGCCTGGAACGTTGGCTCAAACAAATGGAATAGTGTCATGAAAAAGATATTCGTCGCAATACTGGCAATCTGCATTGCCGCTGGCCTCCAGGCCAAAACCACATACAAGTACTATCCTAAAGCAGAACTCCGGCCGGACAAGACCGTTTTCCTTTATGTCCCGGATAATAAGAAAGAGATAAAGAACGCCCTCAAATCCATAGATGACCCGGTGTTCGCCAAGAAGGTTGAGACGCTGGCCCTGACAATGGAAGTGGAGAGCGGCCTGGATGAACCGGAAAATATGTTTGACCCTAACGGAGCCACACTTAACATCAACAAATACGCCCGTTTTGACCTCTATTTCCCCAAGAATCCCAACGGGAAGATGTTTATTGTTTGTCCCGGTGGCGGATACAATTGTGTGTGCCACTACATTGAGGGTATCTATGCCGCCGACTGGCTTACGGAGCACGGCTACACAGTCGCTGTTGTCAAGTATCGTCTTCCCAACGGCCACCATTCAATTCCGTTGACTGACGTTCAGACTGTTTTTTACTACTGCCGTGAGCACCAGTCAGAGTTTGGGATAGAAAAGATTGGGGTAATGGGCTTCTCTGCCGGCGGCCATCTGGCTGCAAGCGCATCTGTCCTTTATGACGACGACGAGACCCGCCCTGACTACAGCGTTCTGTTTTACCCGGTAATATCCGTTACTGAGCCCTTTGGTCACGTATATACCGGCCAGAAACTGATTGGGAATTACGATCAGTTGAGGGACGATAATCCAGAAGAGTGCGAACGACTGATAAACCGTTATCAGCTGCACAAACAGGTAACAAGGGATACGCCGCCTACATTTATCGTACTTACATCTGACGACCGTGAGGTGAATCCCCGCAATGGCCTCTCTTATTATGAGGCACTGCTTGCTCACGATGTAAAGGCAGAGATACATTGCTACCAGACCGGCATCCACGGCTTTGGATTTGATTATTACAAGTTCAACCCCAATGACTGGCTGGGTGCAGCCCGCGACGACTTTTTTGCAACCCTTGAACGTTGGCTAAACACTCTTTAGCGAGATGATTCTCCTTGTCCCTGACAAATTCAAGGGCACGTTCACAGCGCCCCAGATAGCAGCCAAATTTGAAGAAGCCATCCGCCGCTCCGGCAACAATACGGAGGAGATTGTGTCTATTCCGCTTGCCGATGGAGGGGAGGGCTCTCTTGACGTATTCCTTCAGAACTATCCCGGTGCAAGCGAGGTCCTGGTGGATACCAAGGATCCTCTGATGCGCGACGTGGTGGCGCCTATGGCTGTGGCGGGCGATACGGTGTTTATTGAACTTGCCCGCTGCAGCGGTCTGATGATGATTGACCGTGCCGAACGCAACCCTATGATAACTACCACATACGGTTTGGGCTTGATGCTGCTGGCGGCTCTTGAGCACTCTCCAAAGCGGATAATTGTCGGAGTAGGGGGCAGTGCCACCAACGACGGCGGTCGCGGCATGATAGAGGCCATCGGTCTGGAGAATATCCATCTTTTTGACAATATTGATGTCAAGGTAGCCTGCGATGCCCGCAATCCGCTGCTTGGGCCCAACGGGGCAACATATACGTATGCGCCGCAGAAAGGAGCTGATGAGAAGATGCTCCCTGTTCTTGAACACAGGATGGAGGAGTGGGTTTCCACTGCACGCGAATGGCTTGTCAAGATAGGACATACAGCCCAGGCGGCCGATTTTGATTCAGTACCTGGCGGAGGCACTGCCGGTGGTACCGGAGCGGCATTATATGCATTCCTCAAGGCTAAACCGGTTCACGGTTTTGAATTTTTCTCGCAGATGGTGTCGTTAGAAGAGAAAATCCGCTCATCGAGACTTGTAATAACAGGCGAGGGGAGACTGGATGCTTCCAGCCTAAATGGTAAACTGGTGGGCAGCCTTGCCGAGATGTGCGAAAAAGCATGTCGGCGGCTTTATGTAGTCTGCGGCCAGAATACACTGGGCGGCGATTCTTCTATATGCGACATCGCGTTGCTCGCCACAGATTTTGAAGAGAAGATAGGGAAGTGGTGCCGTGCCGACTGGCGGAGTGATTATCTCCAGGAAGAAGGAATGCTATTCAACTTTAACACCTCTGACGGCTCGCGTTATGGTATAATAGCTGGTTGTGATGAGGCTGGACGCGGTCCGCTTGCAGGTCCGGTATATGCGGCTGCAGTAATTCTCCCGGATGGATTCTATCATCCCTTATTGAAAGATTCAAAGAAGATGACTGCCGCCCAGCGCGAAACAATGTGCGAAATCATTGTAAATGAAGCTGTAGCCTGGGGCGTGGCCAGTGTATCTGCAGAGGAGATTGACCAGATCAATATCCTTCAGGCATCAATCAAAGCCATGCAGGAGGCGCTCCGGGGTATCAGGGCAGATTTCAATATTTCTCCAGAACTGATTCTGGTTGACGGCAACCGTTTCAAACCTTATTACGATGCCGACGGAAAGCAAATTCCGCACAAATGCATTGTCAAAGGAGATGACAAGGTGCCGGAGATAAGTGCCGCCTCTATCCTTGCCAAAACGTTCAGGGACAAATTTATGCAGAGTATCGACGAAGAGTATCCCCAGTATGGATGGCGTCACAACATGGGTTATCCTACAGACGACCACCGCGCTGCCATCAAGCTTCACGGTCTGTCACCCTATCACCGCAAATCATTTACGGTTAAGTAGCAGCCTTGAGCGTTTCAGCGAAGGGCTGCAGATTCAAAAACCTTCCACTGCTGTTCGAACTGGGCGAGAATGGTAGGGTCGCCTTGAAGGGAGTTCTTCAGGCAACGTTTGATATCGGCCATGGTTAGATCCCAGCACAGGTACGCAAGCAGCAGATCGTCCGTGATATAAGCGGTATCAAAGATTGCGCAGTCGTCGCTGTTGATGGTGACGTTGAGGCCGCGTTTGATATATCCGGCTGCCGGATGTTCTCGCAGATCGTCTACATAGCCCAGCAACTGATTGCTTAGCGGGCATACCTCCAGCATAACGTTCCCGGCCTTCACGCGAGCCTCCACATCGGGAAAACGGTAAAGGTTGAAACCGTGACCCAGCCGCCTGCTTCCCAGATTAAGGGCATACTCAATGTTATGGTTGTCGGGGTTTGAAGTCTCGCCAGCGTGCATTATTATCGGCACACCTGCATCGCGCAGTACCGTGGTATAATAGAGCAGGTCTTTGCCGCAGTCCTCGCCGCCTACCATGTCGTAGCCGATAAACATGTCGGGATATTTCTCCTGCAGGTGGCGTGCAAACTCCAGACGTTCAGGGACAGTTTCGGCAGGAACGCCTTTGTAATAACAGAAGATTACATTGATATGGAAGTATGGATATAGCTTGTGTACCTCGGCCTCTATATCCCGTAGTGTATCGACATACTCATCAGCTGTGAGCCTGTGGCCGTTTTCTTCAAAGATAGTCTGGCTGATATACCGCAGGTCAACACCCATCAGCCCCTCGGCTGCCATCTCCATGAAGACCTTGGTATAGAGACTTACGAATATAGGTTTGCAGTTGTTTACAGCCTTGAAGCGGTCAAAGATAGCCTCAAACTTGGGCCATATATTCTCGTCAATATTTCCTTTGCCGGAAGTGCACATGGAGAACAGTGTTTCTATCAGGCCCGGGTCCTCTGCCAGCGCCTGATTCAGCTCTTTCCACCCCTGGGGAATCACACCATCTTCAAACCATCCACGGTGGGCCAGCTGATAATGACGGAACTCTTTAGTCTCTTCATTAAGGAACACATATACGCCTCCGTTTGCAATTGCCAGTGAGAGCATGTCTCTCACATTAAAGGTAGCCTCTATATGGGCGTGCATCAGCCTTCCTTTGGGCATCGCCTTGAAAATACGGTAAAGGCTTGTTTCGCGCAGTTTCGGAAGCTGTTGCTGGAAGTCGTTAAAAATCAGCCCGTCGCGGCTTGCGGCCAGAATATCATGCCGCATTTTGCTTGTTATTTGATCTATCTCCATGGGTCAAAATTTTTCAAATTTACATTAATTTTCACATATTTGCGAATATTTGCGATTACTGTTTTCCTTAATGCGAAATCTATTTCTATTGTTAACATTCGCACTAAACATACTTGGGGGATGCATCCGTCCTTCTAACGGTACATATTCACTTGACATCTATGTTACAAGTGATGTCCACGGTGCATATTTAAGTCGTTATTACCTTGACGACAGTTTTAAGCCCAACTCCCTTTCAAAGGTTGCTACGGTGATGGATTCCGTACGTATGAACAATGACGGAGTAATACTGATAGACAACGGAGACAACTTGCAGGGCGACAACGCAGCCTTCTATTACAATTTTGTTGATACTGCGGCGCGGCACTTATTTCCCCGTGCAGCAAACTATCTCGATTACGACGCGATTGTAGTGGGTAATCACGATATTGAAGCTGGCCATGATGTTTACGACAGGGTCGGCAGGCAGTTCAACGCCCCGCTGCTGGCAGCAAATGCAATCCGTACGGAAGACCCCGGCAAGGGTAGTTGTTATTTCAAAGAATATACGATATTCCGCAGGAATGGACTCAAGGTGGCAGTGATAGGTTTCACCAACCCTAATGTTATAAGTTGGATAACGGAGCCGCTGTACCATGGCATGGAGTTCTTTGATATCAATAAGATGGCGCAGGAGATCGTGGACCGCGTCCACAAGAAAGAGCATCCTGACTTTGTGATTGTATCCATGCACAGCGGAAGTGGTGAGGCGGAGGAGGCCGGTTTTGAGAACACGTCACTATATCAGATGAAGAATCTCAAAGGTGTAGATTTGATTATTGGAGGTCACGACCATCGCCCTCTTGCCACCTGCGACTATGACAAAGATCTCAGCAACGATACCCCTACAGCTTATGTCAACCCCGGGGCACGTTGCATGAACCTCGGCCATGCCCATTTTGAACTCACATACAAAAAAGGCAAGCGTACCGGCACGGAGATTACGACTGAGTTGATTTCTTTGGAGGACGTTGCCCCCAGCGAAGCCTATGACGCTGAGTTTGAGGTTGACTACCACAGGGTGAAGGCTTTTACCATGCAAGAGATATGCAAGGTGACCGAGTCGTTTGACCTGAGCGATGCACTCCGCGGCCCCTCGGCGTATATGAACCTGTTGTATGACCTGCAACTGGATGTCACCGGCGCCGACATCACGTTTGCAGCGCCACTCTCTTCTTATGGCGTAATCAGTCAGGGCGTGATGGTTTATAACGATCTTACAAGGATTTATCCTTTCGAAAACAAGCTCTTTACCATACGTCTCACCGGAGAGCAGATAAAGAATTATCTTGAGTACTCCTATGAGCGCTGGCTCAACCGCGAGGGTCCGGCATATTGCTATGATTCAGCAGGCGGTTTGATTTACAAGGTTTACAAACGCCGTCCCGCGGGAAGCAGGGTGGAAATCGAGTCTATGGAGAACGGCGAGCTTTTTGATCTTGATAAAACTTATACCGTTGCAATTACATCCTATCGGGCGATGGGTGGAGACGGCCTTCTTAAAGAGGGAGCCGGGCTCGACGTGAGCAATCCAGATGCTTATATCGTGGACAAATACGGTGACATACGAGATTTACTCTACAACTATCTCAGCGCTATGGGTACACTGGAGCCGACGATTAACGACAACTGGGAATTTATAGAATAACCAATAATACAATAATATCAATCATGAACTTTATCTCAAAGAAAACCTTAATCCTGATTGCGCTGCTCGCGCCGATTTTCGCTTTTGCGCAGCGCCCTGCAGGTGAGTTGCAGGCAGAATTCTTTATGCCGATTTATCGTAACGCCAAGAACGCGGAACTTACAGTGGTTGTGCCTGAGAATGGCCCTAAAAGCACTACGGTTGAGTTCTTTGCCCCCGACGGGACCAAGATCCGCACAGAAGAATACAAACTTAAACCGGGCGAGAACCACTGTGCAGTAAAGAAGATCGATAAACTTGCCGACGGGCGCTATACTGCTATGATACATCTGGGCGACACAACCCTCAAGCGCCTGCTTCGCATTGAGCACGTCACTGATATTGAGGCACCCAAGGAGCCGATAGCATACCGTAAGCTTATCTTCACTCCTGACAAATACATGTTCCAGAAGATATCCAAGAACCTCAAGATAGAGTACTCCAAGCCCGAGATTTACGAGGCCGTTCCCAACCGCGATTCCATAGTCGTCTATGTGGGTGGCAACAGTTTCTACAAGACTGCCGACGGCCGGTTTGCAATCAACGTGGTTGCCAACCCCTATGTGGAGCGTTATGGTCTCTACGCTAAGAAACCGTACTATTTCACAGCTGTGGCAGACAAGCCTGAAGGCCCTTATGTGCGTGTCCCTGACGACCAGATTCCCGCTCCCGCTGCGGGTGGCGGACGTATGCATCTGTTCACCGGCGGCGCAATGATGGGCAGCGACCATCTTGACGGCAAATATGAACTTTACGACCCCGCCAAGCACGGTACTTATAAGTTGAGCGATATCCGCATCGCACAGCAGATCAATCCCCGCGACTTCGGCTGCGTCCAGGCTGCCTATCGTACCTACTGGAGCTTTGTGACAACTTCTACCGGAGACACCGTGTTCCTCAGCGACAAACCCGTTTTCCAGGATATCCCTGTTTACAAGGAAGATCAGTGGGACACCGGCTTCACCACCAACGACAACTTTGGCAACAGCTGGCTCTCTGACGACGGCAAGACCCTCTATATCGCCCGCGGCCAGACTCTCCGCCGCGATGCACCGTACGACCTCCCTTACGATATGGTTGATACCCGCGTACTTACCATATATTCCACCCAGGACGGAAAAGACTGGAAATATCTCCACTCTTTCACCAGCGACGGCGAGCGTGACACCCCTTATACCCAGCAGTACGGTGCACGCATCTGCAAGATGAAAGATGCCGGTCTCTATCTGGTATTCGTAGAGCATTTCGTAGGCGATATGCAGCAGAGCAGCCTTGACCTTGACTACAGCCGCGACGGTGTCAATTTCTACGACGCTCCCGGCGACGGTCCGTTCCTCTATACCGACGACCTTGACGAGTTCTACTTTGGCGGTCTCTATAACTTCGATACCGACATTGTTCAACACGGCAAGAAATACTATCAGATGGTTGCTCAGGTTATGACCTGGCCACACTTCTTCCCCGAGCCCCTGTTTGCCCGCAACCATCTTGCAGAGGTGACCGCAGAGGATTACGAGCGTATCTTCAAGAACCGCGGTATGGCGGAAAAACTCCCTTACTTCGACAAAGTAGGTGGCTGGGAAGGTCTTGCAAAACTTACTCGTGAAGGTCATAGCTCCATCGCCGTGATTTCTTACCGTGCCGACGGCTGGTTTGGCGTAAAGGCTGGCAATAAAGCCGGTTGCTTCACTACCAATCCAATCCTTGGCGGCGGCATGCTCACCGTGAATGCTGAGATTGCAGAAGACGGTTACATCCAGATTGAACTTCTCGACAACGGCCCCAAGAAGAAAGTTACCCTCAAGGGCGATGACCTGCACATCCCTGCATTTGAACTTCCTGAAGGTCCCTGCAGGCTGCGAGTTAAGATGCGCAACGCAAATCTCTATTCAATGTACATAGACTAAGACCAATCATACTATGAAAAAACATCTTTCCATAGCTCTGGTTTGTGCCTCGCTCTTCTTGATGTGCTCCTGCGCTTCGAATAACGAGCAGGCGCCCGACTTTGACCCGCCCATCATGGGATGGAGCAGCTGGAACTATTTCAAGACCAACATCAGCGAAGAGGTAATCTGTGGTCAGGCTGACGCCTTGATCTCAACAGGTCTTGCCGATGCCGGCTATGTATATGTCAATATCGATGACGGTTTCACCGACGGGCGCGGCGAAGATGGACGCATCCGCATAGATACCACCAAATTCCCCAACGGAATGAAGGCGGTGGCTGATTATATCCACTCAAAAGGGCTCAAGGCCGGTATGTATTCAGATGCAGGTGACAATACCTGTGCATCACTCAACGTAAAGCCCTACGGTCTTAACGTGGGTCTGTATGGCCATGAGGTTGAAGATTGCAAGATGATGTTTGATGAGTGGGGCTATGACTTTTTCAAGGTTGACAATTGCGGCGGCCGCCATCTGGATCTTAATGAGCAGGAGCAGTTCACCAAGATTGCAAATGCTCTGGCACAGTGCGACAACAAGAACATCAATTTCAACGTGTGCCGCTGGGTTTTCCCCGGCACCTGGGTAATCGACATCGCCGACAGCTGGCGCACGACCCACGATATCTGGGTCAACTGGGATGCCGTAAAGACCATCATCAAAGAGAATATGTATCTGGTTGCCTATACCGGAAACGGTCATTACAACGATATGGATATGCTTGAGATAGGGCAGGGGTTCCCTCCTGAAATAGAGCGCACCCATATGGCCTGCTGGAGCATCCAGTCTTCTCCGCTGGTGGTTGGCTGCAACCTCTATGAGATGCCGGAGTATTCCATAGAGTTCCTCAAGAACGCCGACCTTATTGCGATGAACCAGGACCGCCTTGGCATTGCAGCCCCTGTTGTGCAGAAGGCCGGCGAAGTTTATGTTTTCGCTAAGGATATGGAAAAATTCTACGGACCTAAACGCGCCGTGGTAGTGTCCAACCTTGGGGATGAAGAGGCTAATATCAGCATTGACGTCAATGCTCTGGGATTCAAAGGAGATGTCAAGGTTTACGACTGCTTCAAGCACGAGAACCGTCCCGAACTCTCCGGCAACTTCACTCTCACCATACCTGCACACGACAGCGAAGCATTCTTTGTGACTGGCAAGCGTGCAGAAAAGAGCGAATATCAGGCAGAAGAGGCTTACTTGAACGCATATACAGAGATCAACGAGCAGGATTATGAGGCTTATCGCCGTCCTTATGATATCCCTTCTCCTCACTTCCGCGAATCAGACTCTGCATATATGGGGTTCTACGCCACCGACCTTGGCGGCTGGGAGGAGAACTGGCTCGAGTGGCGAAATGTTTATAGCGAAAAAGGCGGGGACTATGTCCTTTCGCTCCGCTTCTGCTGCCCTGACGAGCGCGACATCACCCTGAGCGTCAACGGTGAAGAGGTCTACAAGTTCGATAATATTGTCTGCGGACTCGACATCGAATGGGACCTTGCAAACACAAAAGTGACCCTGAAGAAGGGATGGAACACTATCCGTCTTGCAAATAGTGAGGCCAAGATGCCGGCAATCGACTGCATGACTATAAAAAGGTTTGAATAATGAGAAATAGTATCATTTACTTCGCGGCGATATTTACAGCGTTATTGCTGACCGCCTCCTGTGATGACAGCATCAAATACGAGGTAGAACATACGCCCACGATGGGAATGAGCTTCTGGAATGCGTTCCAGCTCAATATCAACGAGGACCTGGTCAAAGATCAGGCCCTCGCCGTTAAAGAGTTGGGTTATGCCGATGCCGGATATAAGTTCATTAACATAGACGATGGCTTCCAGATGCCACGCGATGCTGATGGGAATTTTCGCTACGATCCATCATTGTTCCCCAACGGCATGAGGGCAGTAGCCGATTATATTCACTCCCTGGGCCTCAAGGCGGGCATTTATACCGATGCCGGTGACAATACTTGCGGCAGTGAAAACAAGTACGCCTATGGTCTTGGGACTGGTCTTTACGGCCACGAAGTGGATGACTGCAAGTTGTTTTTCGACGAGTGGGACTACGATTTTATCAAGATTGACTTCTGCGGCGGTCAGAATGCGAAACTGGACGAGCGTGAGCAGTACACCAGAATTGCAGAGGCTATCCGTGCCTGCGATAAACAAGACATTATCTTCAATATCTGCCGCTGGCGTTTCCCCGGCACCTGGGCAGCAGACCTTGCTACATCGTGGCGCACCACTTATGACATCCGGCCATGGTTCTCCCGTGTGAAATATATAATTGATGAGAACTTGTATTTGCAGGCATATACCCGCAATGGTCATTACAATGACTGTGATATGCTGGAGATCGGCTCCAAATGGCCCGGCAGCGACACTACCCTGAGCCACGACGAGGAACTTACCCATATGGCATACTGGTGTATTGCGTCGTCTCCCCTGATTATGGGCTGCGATATGCGCAAGGTTCCCGAATCCTCCCGCGAGGTGATGCTCAACGCCGACCTCATCGCTATGAACCAGGACAAGCTTGGCCTTGGCGCTCCCGTCGTTCAGAAAGAGGGGGAGGTCTATGTCGTAGCTAAGGATATGGAGCGTATAATGGGGCCCAAACGTGCCGTAGTGGTTATGAATCTCTCAGAAGAACCCGCCACGATCGATGTCAGTTTGGATGCGCTCGGATTCAAGGGCGATGTTAAACTCTACGACTGTTTCTCCCACAAGGATGTTGACAAGCCGGCATCCGGTATTTATACTGTCTCTCTGCAGCCTCACGCTTCGGCCGCATTTTTCGCCACCGGAAAACGTCTGGAGAAGAGCGTATATCAGGCTGAGGAGTCATATATGAATAAATTCTCAACCATTGAGGGGGTTATATCGCCAAGTTATCTTGCAAATAACTCTGCAAGTCAGGGAATGTATGTTTCTGGTTTGGGTAACGACCCCGACAACTGGATGCAGTGGGATAATGTATACAGCCGGCGGGGCGGTAAGTATGTTGCAACAGTAAGGTATGCATCGGCAGAGGCTTCCGGATTTACGCTCAGCGTAAATGGCAATGATGTCAAGTCTGTAGAGGGTCTTGATACCGGTTCAGCAAACGACAACTGGCAGGTAGAGAATGTTGAGATCAATCTCAAGAAAGGTCTTAACACTATCCGCCTTGGCAATGACGCTGGAGTGATGCCCAGCATCGATTACCTTAAACTTAGCAAGAAATAGCTTGTGAAAAAAGTCGCTGCTATATTACTTTGCATAATAATGATGTGCGGTTGCTGTGCGCATAGAGTGGCACACGGCAACCGCGCGCCAATTATTGGCATTTCTGCAGGAGGTGTCGGGCAAAGCCGGGTAAGTCAGGATTATATTGATGCAGTATGTGCTTCCGGAGGTATTCCTGTAATCATCCCAATCCTGACAGATTCCCTTGCACTGGCGGCGATTTTGGACAAGGTGGACGGAGTTGTGATGACGGGTGGGGAAGATGTCGCCCCTGGATTCTATGGAGAATTGCCTCTCCCAGAACTGAGAGATGTCAATGCTCCGCGCGATACATTTGATCTTTTGCTGACGCGTATGTCAGCTCGGGAAGGTAAGCCTATTCTGGGTATATGTCGTGGAGTACAGGTTATCAACGTGGCATTTGGCGGCACTCTATGGCAGGATATCCCATCACAGATTCCAGAATCGACAATCCAACACAGAAGCAAAAACGACGAGGATCCATTTCACGATGTTTTCATCAGGAAGGAGAGTAGGCTTGCAACTCTCACCGTAAGTGGATCTACACGAATCAATACCTTCCATCATCAAGCGGTAAAAGATGTCGCAAAGGGGTTTGTTGTCACGGCAACAGCCCCGGACTCTGTTATTGAAGGTATTGAATGTTTTGAAAACGGATACCGGATAATCGGGGTCCAGTTCCATCCGGAAAAGATGTTTGCATCTGGAGACGCTCGATTTCAGCCACTATTTGAGTGGCTTGTTAAAGAATCCCGCAAATAAATTTTGGAGGATTCAAAAATTGATATATATTTGCAACCGCTTAAGGCAAGGGGAGCTTAGCTCAGTTGGTTCAGAGCGTCTGCCTTACAAGCAGAGGGTCGGGGGTTCGACTCCCTCAGCTCCCACAAAAAAACCAGGTTTTAGACCTGGTTTTTTTGTTAAGGAGCTGAGGGAGTCTTGCGACCCTTATATCTACCTTCCCCCCATACCCCCCTTCCGTGGGACGGGGGGCTTGTTTAGGGTCACCGGGAAAACCCTGTGTTTCAAGCATAGATTTTCTGTAATCTAAAGAGGAAGAAGTGAATATCTGATACTCCTCTCAGGGAGGATCTGAATGCTTTGACTTTAGCGTTGAATGATTCGGCATTGGCATTGGTTGAGAGTTGGTTGAAGTAATTCAGCACCTCGTCATACCCGGCCTCCTGCAAATATAATCATACAAATATCTCCTGCATACGATGATACCAATCTCATGAAAGGAGCAAAACTTCGTTAGCACCTTATGGCGCATTCCGTTCTCACACTTTAATCAGTATGAGATCTTTCGGTAGAGATACTACAGGGAGAGTTTCAGGCGGAAGCCGCGGGAAGTGGGCTCTTCTGTTATGCCTTTGCAAAGCGATTGCAAATCTTCACGGAGCTCAGAGGTTATGTCCGGCTCCAGAAGAGGTGAGTGGTCCAGGCCCTCTACCATGAAGTCAAGAGTGGTTTCATCGGACAGTTCACTGTGCGTAACCCGTATGGTCAGCGGTTTGTCTTCCGCAAGTAAATACGGCATCAGCAGCTGACACAGTTTCTGTATCATTTTCGATACCTCAGGAATATCATACTTGATGCAGAACTGTTGGATGCGGGTCGACATGTCAAGGAAATCGAAATCAAGGCTGTCTATCTCGAATACCTCCTTGCGTATGCGCTGCACAAAAGCCTTGGTCGCGCTGTGACGGGGATTCTCAAACACCTGCTTTGCGGGGCCGTCTTCATAAATTATCCCCTCATTCATAAAGAAGATGCGGGTGCTTACGTCACGGGCAAACTTCATCTCATGGGTGACGATAAGCATAGTCATACCTTCTTTGGCCAGCTTGCGGATAACGCTTAGAACTTCTCCTACCATAGTGGGATCCAGAGCAGATGTAGGCTCGTCAAAAAGTATAACCTCGGGTTTCATGGCCAGACAGCGGGCAATGGCCACACGCTGCTTCTGTCCACCAGAAAGGGTAGAAGGATAAACATCGGCCTTTTCAGCAAGGCCCACTTTACGAAGCAGGGAAAGACCACTCTTGCGGGCTTGCTCCAGCGGCTCCTTCTTTATCTTACAGGGGGCGTACATCACGTTCTCCAGCACAGTCATGTGGTCGAACAGGTTAAAATTCTGGAACACCATTCCAACTTTCTGACGCATCTTGTGTACCGGATATCCTTTGGCAAGGATGTTCTCCCCGTCAATATAGATGCTTCCGCTTGTAGGAGGGTCCAACAGATTGATTGACCTCAGAAAGGTGCTTTTGCCAGTTCCGGAAGGTCCTATGATGCTTATCACCTCTCCCTGCTCAATTTCGCAGTTAATATCCTTGAGGACACGGAAGATGCTGCCGTCAGGGTCGATATAACTTTTAGTGAGATGGGAGACTTTTATCATAGCACCTTATTCTTGGGGGTTGCAAGGTTAATCAGCAGTTGAATGAGCCATACGAGCAGGAAATAAATCAACGTAACCACAAGCAGTGGGATGATCGCGTCGAATGTGCGGCTGCGGATGATGTCACCCGCACGTGTGAGATCGTGTATAGCTATGTATCCCACGATGGAGGTGCCTTTAAGTAGCGACACACAGAGACCCTTGTAGAGCGGGAGACCACGCCTGAGGGCTTGTGGCATTACTATATGGAAGAAAGTCTGAATGCGGGTAAAGCCTAGCGCAAGTCCGGCCTCTGTCTGCCCGCGGGGAATTGCATCCAGGCTTGAGGCATAGATGCCGCTGACCGATGATGCAAAAAAGAGCGCAAAGGTTATCACAGCAACAAAATCTGTTGAGACATGGCTGTTTGCGAACACCACGTAGAACATGATCAGTAGCAACACCAGTTCCGGGATACCGGCCATGAATCCGTTGAATATGCTTGCGCAGGAGCGAAGCCAGTTGCGACGGCTACGGCTCATTGCATAGATGCCAATACCGAGCAGTGAGCCCAGCAGGATTGACAGCAGGCTTATCTTAAGCGTTTTCCAAAGGCCGTTTGTAATATATTTCCAGCGATCCTCAACAATTAAGTTCTTACGAATGCCATTTTTTACTCTGGCAATAATGTTGACGGAGGCGGATTGTGCGTCCCGGTCCAACACAAAATAAGCAGGGTGGTAACTGTGATATGGTTCGGAGAAAAGACATTTTTCCTCTCTCTCCGGCGTAACAAAGATGCATCCGCACAGAATATCGGCCTGTCCGCTTTGGACGGCCATTATACTGCTCGCGGCGTCATAGTGCTTTATTTCCAGCGGGCGGTGCAATTCTTTTCCCAACTCCCTGAGAATATCTATCTCTATGCCATACCACTCTTTGTCTATCTGGAATGCTATGGGTGCCGAGTCGCTGCCGGCAGCCACGCGGATTGGTTTACCTGAGGTCTCGTTTGGGATGTGAGTGTAGGAGGTCTCCTCCGCATACCGGTCGGTAAGCCAGAAATCTTTCAAGCGCTGCATCGTGCCGTCTTCTGTCATTCGCCGCTGGATATCGTTGATCTCCTTTACAAATTCATGTTCATCTTTACGAAGCAGGAAGGCAGTTGGGAATGACTGCTCTCCGATATGGCATATTTTGATGCCATTTTCTTTCCTGACGGCCGCGTTATATATGACTTCATCGTGTACTATGACATCAATTTTGTCGTTCAACAGCGCCTGCAGCAGGTCGCTTTCTGAGTTGTAAAGCAGGAGAGAGATGTCATCCCGCGCAGACAATTCGATGTCATAGACGCTTCCTGACACTGTGGCCACCCTCAGCCCGGCAAGATCGGACTCACTTTGGATATCAATAGTCTTCACCTGTTTCCCGCTACAGGAAACCAGTGCCAGAATTAGAGTAACCAGAAAAAAGAGGCGCTTCATAACTTAAATGATTTGGCGCGCAAATTTAATCAATATGACGGATTTTTACTCTGAAAAGTTTGCATTGGATAGTGAAACCGCTACAGAGAAGATGAGATTGACATTAGCGAGGGTGCCGGCCAGGTCCCAGTCGTCGCGATATTCGTCGCAGGGCTTGTGATACCAGCTTGTCATCGGGTATTTGTTCGGGCGGGACGCCTCCACCGGATGCAGGCCGTTCTCTATCACAACCGAACGGACGCCTTTCTTTACAAAGTTGTAATGGTCCGATCGGAAAAACCATCCGTCTGAATTGTCATCGTCAAAAAATATGTAGCGGCCCTGTGCTGCTGCAGCGGCAATGTAATAATTGTCCAGGTCGCTGGCCCCGCCTCCAAGAATAGTTACGTCTTCTGTGAGCTCCGCCGGCCCGATGCTCTCGAAATTGAGGCAGGCAGATGTATTCTCCATCGGTATGAGCGGATGTGCACAATAATAATCTGAGCCGAACAGGCCGCTCTCTTCAGAAGAGAGAAACAAGAAGAGTACCGAGCGGCGCGGAGGGCAGGGGAGCTCGCAGAACTTCCTGGCTGCAAGCAGCACGCCGGCCATGCCGGAGCCGTTATCCCCGGCTCCGTTGTAAATGTTGTCACCCGTTTCGTCGGCAGGGCCAAAACCAAGATGGTCCCAGTGGGCACTTAGCACGACCACTTCATCCGGGAATTCTTTGCCACGAATCATGCCACCGACATTGCTGGTCTTATGAATTTCATAGCTGACATTCATCTTTATATCACTCTTAGCCTTGATGGGGAAGCTCTTGAAACCGGGCAATTTTGCGGCTTCCAACGATTCATCCAAGTCCATTCCGGCTGCAGCGAAAATCTTCCTTGCACCATCTTCATGCAGCCAGCCTTTAATGGCAAGTTCATCCATATTGCGCGTCGCGGGGTCAAACAGAGCAAGATTTCCCTCTTCATGACCGTTAACACACACCTCCCAGCCATAGCTGGCCGCAGCGGCATTGTGCAGTACAAGGCAACCGGCAGCACCCTGGCGGCGTGCCTCCTCAAATTTATAGAGCCAGCGGCCATAGTATGTCATGTTACGTCCGCGGAACAGGGAGTTATTGTAAAAGCCGGGGTCGTTCACCATTGCGATAACAATCTTGCCTTTGACATCTATACCGTTGTAATCGTTCCAGCCGTATTCCGGTGCATTGATTCCGAATCCGCAGAATACGAATTCTGCCTTGGGCAGCTCAACTCGGTCCGTCGCGCGAGCTGTCCACACCATCAGGTCATCCGGAGATTGCAGCACCGCCTTCTTTCTTCCTTTTACCGGAATCCGGTCGTTCTGGAGTTTAGCTGTTACAGCAATCATCTCAAAAGGCTGGTACCAGCTCCCGTCAAATGCGGGTTCCAGCCCCATCGCCTCCATCTGTGCGGCAAGATAACTGATGGTCATATCTTCATATTCCGTCATCGGCTTCCGCCCGCCAAACTCGTCCGACCCCAGCGTCTTTACCCACTCACGGAACATCTGTTCGTCATTTTCACTCGCCACCTGTGTGGGCTGTGCATTTGCTGCAAAACTGAGTAGCGCCGCTGCAATCAAGGTTATAATAGGTTGTATCTTCATATTACCGTTTGTTATTCCGTGAAGATACGAATTTATTCTATTCTTATTCCTTGTGGTTGTTACATACTTTATTTAGAGGTAGCCTGATTTCCGTTTTTAAAAACAGAAATAAAAATGCTATATTTGCAAATGCCGGATGCGGATAATTATCCGTCCGACAGACATATTAGATGAAAGTGTTTCGCTTTTATCCCTGGAGAGAAATCTGGACAATTTCTAAACGCAAGGGATCGAACATCTTCATCGCCGTAGTTGGTGTACCGTGCTTATTGCATAGTCTCCATACGGTGTGGAGCCATGTTTATTTGCGTTTGGGCAGTCCAGAGCCCCTCTCCAGATAAACGAATCGCTCCACACTTTTGTTTTATCCC